>NZ_JBKQBJ020000005.1:0-348463 GCF_046825355.2 Flavobacterium sp. C3NV
AGAAGAAGATTAACAAATGAAATTTAAAAAGATATAAGATGGGACTAAATTATAATCACCTTCAACTTTATAAACAATTAGATGTTAACAACCCGAAAAACAAGGTAAAACTAGCTCCAAAATTAAAATAAAGGCTTGTATTTAATTATTTTTTAAAAGATGATTAATGAGGTGAAAGAATTAAATAATTCGCTTAAAATCAATTTATGAAAGCTGTTTCTAATCTACTAAAACTATTATTTTTTACTTTTTAATAGAAAATATAAATAATAAAAAAAGCGCTTATAAAAAGCGCTTTTCAATAGATTATAATGATATTATATCTTCACCATTTCCTTAAGAATTTCAATTTCTCTCTCAGAAGCATTTTTTGGAGGATTTGAAAAAGATTTCAAAATTTCGTCTTGAAACTGATTTCTTAAACTTGAATCTTCAATATCTCTTAAATTCAAAAGTGCTTTAGATCGAACATAAGTTGACTCACTTCTTAGAGACATTGTATATAATTTTTTAATATCTTCCTCTTCAAAATCCTTAGATTTCAAAATTGAATATTCCAAAATAAACTGAGCAAACAACAATGAACCTTTATTATTGTTGATGTTTTTCTTTAATGAATTTTGCAATAAAGAGAAACTTGAAACATTTTTAATGCTCTCCCCTATTGCACTTTCGATTGCAATACGTTCCGGTTTAGTCTCAACTTTAAAATATTTGTTTATATCTTTTAAAGAATTATTGATGCTGTTTTCTTCTTTTTTACCTTTTTCTTCCCAGGCATCTTTCAATCCAACAGTCTTGTTAAATACTAATTTTGAAGCAGTTGAATCTTTATCAACAGTAAAATAACCCAAACGTTGAAACTGAAATTTATCTTCATTTTGAGCTGTTGATAAACTTGGTTCAACAAATCCTGTGATAATTTCTAATGATTTTGGATTCACAAAATCTAAGAAGTTTTTGTCTTTATAACTGTCCGGAGCTTCATCTGTAAACAAACGATCGTACATACGAACTTCTGCTTTAACAGCATGAGAAATAGAAACCCAATGCAATGTTCCGGATACTTTTCTTTGGCTTGCTTCTGTCCCGCTTCCACTCAAAGAATCGGTATCATAAGTTACATGAATCTCTGTAATATTGCCTTCTGAATCTTTTATAACACTTTCACCTTTAATGATATAAGCATTTTTAAGACGCACTTCTTTTCCTAAAGTCAAACGGAAAAACTTCGCCGGAGCTTCTTCAAGAAAGTCTTCTCTTTCGATGTATAATTCACGAGAAAAAGGTACTTTTCTAAAACCTGCACTTTCATCTTCCTGATTATTTTCGGCTTCAAGCCACTCTTCTTTTCCTTCAGGATAATTTGTAATCACCAATTTTACAGGATCTAAAACAGCCATTACACGAGGTGCAATTTTGTTTAAATCTTCACGAATACAAAATTCTAAAACGGATACATTTATTAAATTATCGCGTTTTGCAATTCCGGTTGTATTGGCAAAATTACGTAAGGAAGCAGCGGTATAACCACGTCTTCTTAATCCTGAAATAGTAGACATTCTTGGATCATCCCAACCGTTAACATGCTTTTCCTTAACTAGTTGCTGTAATTTTCTTTTACTAACAACGGTATGTGATAAATTACGCCTTGCAAATTCTCTTTGCTTAGGACGAATTTGATTTTCATCAATAATCTGGTCTAAAAACCAATCGTATAATTCGCGGTGAGGCAAGAATTCGAGTGTACAAAATGAGTGTGAAATTTCTTCCAGATAATCACTTTGCCCGTGTGCCCAATCATACATTGGATATATTTTCCAGGCATCTCCTGTTCTGTGATGATCTTTATGTAAAATCCTGTACATGATAGGATCACGCATCAGCATGTTGGTAGATTTCATGTCTATTTTTGCACGAAGAATATGAGTTCCAGCCTCAAATTCACCGTTTTTCATTCTTTCGAATAAACCTAAATTTTCTTCAACAGAACGATTTCTGTACGGACTATCTGTTCCAATCGTAGACGGAGTTCCTTTTTGAATGGCCATATCTTCAGAAGACTGACTATCAACATATGCTTTATCTTTCTTGATTAATAAAACAGCCCAATCATATAATTGTTGAAAATAATCTGAAGCATAACGTTCTTCTGCCCAGGTATATCCTAGCCATTCAACATCTTTTTTAATGGCGTCAACAAATTCCTGTTCTTCTTTTTCAGGATTCGTATCGTCAAAACGTAAATTTACAGGTGACTGATAATCAATTCCTAAACCAAAATTTAATGCAATAGAACTTGCATGACCAATATGTAAATAACCATTTGGTTCTGGTGGAAAACGAAAATGAAGTTTACTTTGCGAAAGACCTGATTTAAGATCTTCTTCTATGATTTGTTCAATAAAATTGAGTGATTTATCTTCTGATGCCATTATTTTATAGTAATTTTAGCAAAGATAAAAAAAAGGTTTCAGGTTTCAGGTTTAAAGTTATTTAAGTGGCGGAAAACCTGAAACTTTAAACTTGAAACAACAAGAAAATGGGAGTTATAAAATTAAAAAACATTCGTACTTTTTCGTACCACGGATGCATGATTGAAGAAGGAAAAATTGGATCTGACTATACTGTTGATCTAAAAATTAAAACTAATTTACAGCAATCAGCCGACACAGATCACCTTGCCGACACTGTTGATTATGTACATTTGAACAAAATTGTTACCGAAGAAATGGCCATTCGTTCGCATTTATTAGAGCATGTAGCCAAAAGAATCAATATTCGAGTACTTGCTGAAATAGAAACTGCAAAAAAAACAACAGTTTGGGTTTCTAAAATAAATCCTCCTATTGGTGGTGATGTTGAATCAGTTACTATAAAAATGACGGAAATTAGAAAGTAATTCTTTTAAGAAAAAAAGTAATTTTTTAAAATACTTCATTTTAAACTTTTGAAATTTAAAGATTTTAGTTACTTTTGCCATCCGTTCAACTACGGCGTCGTGGCCGAGCGGCTAGGCTGGGCTCTGCAAAAGCTCCTACTCCGGTTCGAATCCGGACGATGCCTCAAAAGAGATACAGAAATGTGTCTCTTTTTTTTGTGCTTAATTTTTAGAAAAAATTAAATAAAGTTTATGTTCGAATCCGGACAATACCCCTAAAACCTTCAAAGCAATTTGAAGGTTTTTTTTATGTTTTAATTTTTAGAAAAAATTAGATAAAGATTTATGTTCGAATCCGAACGATACCTCTAAAACCTTCAAAGCAATTTGAAGGTTTTTTTATGTTTAATTTTTAGAAAAAATTAGATAAAGATTTATGTTCGAATCCGAACGATACCTCTAAACCTTCAAAGCAATTTGAAGGTTTTTTTATGATTAATTTTTAGAAAAAATTAGATAAAGAATTACGTTCGAATCCAGACGATACCTCAAAACCTTCAAAGCAATTTGAAGTTTTTTTTTTATGTTTAATTTTTAGAAAAAATTAGATAAAGAATTACGTTCGAATCCGGATGATGACTCTAAAACCTTCAAAGCAATTTGAAGGTTTTTTTTATGTTTAATTTTTAGAAAAAATTAGATAAAGATTTATGTTCGAATCCGAACGATGCCTCTAAACCTTCAAAGCAATTTAGAGTTTTTTTTTGTGATTAATTTGTAGAAAAAATTAGATAAAGAATTACGTTCGAATCCAAACGATGACTTAAAAGAGATACATTTCTGTATCTCTTTTTTTGTGCTTAATTTTCCACAATCTTGTCATTCTGAGGAACGAAGAATCACACTAGAAATTCCACAAAGTAAATAGCCAATCTTTATCGATTTACGAGTGTGATTCTTCGTTCCTCAGAATTGACAAACTTGATGTAACTTTATCAGATTACTTCTTTTTTGCCAAATACAAACTGAGACTTATAAATATAAAAAAACCTCTGAAATTCAGAGGTTTAATTTTATATTTTTGAGTTATTAACAACTACTTCTCTATCTTCTCAAAAGCATTTCGAACCATTTCTTTTTCTTTTGGAAACCAACCCTGAGTTATTAACACCAATCCGAAAACCATTAAAACAATACTAATCGCTTTTTTGATTTTAAGAATATTGGTTGGAGTCATTTTTGATTTTAATTGTTTGGCTAATAATATTTTAAGACAATCAACTGCCAAATAAGTGATAATTACCGAAGTAAAAAAAGTAAACATTCGTGAGTTTTGCATTTCTAATTTTGGTCCTACAGAAATGATTACTGCCAACCAGAAACCTAATACTCCAATGTTGATAACGTTGAGTAAAAAGCCTTTTACAAACAAACTACCGTAGTTTCTTTTGATGATATCACGATCGATTTCTTCATCATCAATTTTTTCTTCATTTTTTAATCTTATGAAAGAGATTATGCCGTAAGCCAGCATAATGATTCCGCCAAAAATAAAGAGTGCCGGTTTATCTTTTAAACTCTGAATCAATCTGTAACTTCCTAAATACGCAATTCCTATAAAAAAAATATCACCTAATACTACACCAAGATCAAAAACTATAGCAGCTCTAAATCCTTTTGTAATACTGGTTTCCAGTAGTATAAAAAATACTGGACCTACCATAAAACTTAAAAAAAGTCCCCATGGCAGTCCAGCCAAAATATCATTTATCATTCAAATACGATTTCTTATTTTACTTCTTCTATTTTACCTCCAAAAACCGTTTTTTGATTAATTTGTTTCGGTTTTCCATAAATGTAAATAGAGCCTCCTGCGCTTACTTTTGCGTCGACAAGGGTTGATGCATTAACATCTGCTTTTCCGCCCGCAGAAACGCTTACTTTAGTCTGAGACGTGGCTAATTTACTTCCAAGGAAATATCCGCCGGCTCCTAAACTTGCATCAAGGTTGGCTGCTTTACCTGTTGCAGTGATTTCTCCTCCAGAAACTGAACTTACTTTAAGTTTATCAACATCCAAATCTACATTAATTTTAGCGCCTTCTTGTGCACTTACTTTAAACGAAGTCGCTTTTATTGTTCCGTCACTTGTTACAGCTGCACCCTCATTAGCATCAATCAATTCTATATGTTTATAATACAGCGTTACCTGAAGATCATTTCCTGATAAAAGTTTAGGAAAAGGCATTCTTAATTTTAAGATTCCGTTTTTATTAACAGCTTCCAGTTCTGCTTCTCTCGCTCCTTTTATAACAACTTTATTTTCAGATGACTGAACTACTTTTACACTTAGTTTATCGTAAACTTTTACAGTATCGAATTCACCTAATTCTTTGGTAACCTGACCAAAAGACATTTGAACAAATAAAATTGCCGCTCCTATAATTAACTTTTTCATACTTTAATTTTTTTAATTAAACCTCTATTCTGCTCTTCTCAAAAAATGAAAATCCAGTTGTTTTTTAACCAAATCGGCATTTTTAACTTTTACATATATTTCATCTCCAAGTTGTAAAATACTGTTTGAAGTCGCTCCTACCAAAGCATATTGCTTTTCATCAAAAGTATAATAATCATCTTTTATTTCTCTGATTCTTACCATTCCTTCGCATTTGTTAGACACAATTTCAACATAAATTCCCCACTCGGTAACACCGGAAATAACTCCAAGAAATTCTTCGTCCTGGTGATCCTGCATGTATTTAACCTGCATGTATTTGATACTATCACGTTCAGCATTAGTTGCCAAACTTTCCATATTCGAACAATGTAAACACTTTGTTTCGTAAACTTCTTCGTCTACAGATGCTCCATTATCCAGATAATATTGCAGCAAACGGTGTACCATAACGTCAGGATAACGACGAATTGGCGAAGTAAAGTGACTGTAATAATCAAAAGCTAAACCATAGTGACCAATATTTTCTGTCGAATATTTGGCTTTACTCATACTTCTAATAGCAAGAGTATCAATTAAGTTTTGTTCTTTTTTACCGTTTACTTCTTCCATCAAAGCATTCAAAGACTTCGAAATATCTCCTTTGTTACGGAAATCAATTTTATAACCAAATTTAGCAATTACGGTTTGCATCGCAATAAGCTTGTCTTCATTTGGTTCATCGTGAATTCTGTAAATAAATGTTTTCTTCTGTTTACCAATGTATTCCGCCACTTTTCTGTTGGCCAAAAGCATAAATTCTTCAATCAGATGATTGGCATCTTTAGAAACTTTGAAGTAAACTCCTTCTGGTTCTCCTTGCTCATCTAAGTTGAATTTTACTTCGACTTTATCAAAAGAAATAGCACCATTTTGCATTCTTTTCTTTCTTAAAATCTTAGCTAATTCATCTAATTTTAAAGTAGCTTCGGTAATTTCATCAGAAACAACATAAGATTCTCCAGTGATCGAAATATCAACAGGAATTGTATTGTCTTTTGTTTCAATGATATATTGTGCTTCTTCGTAAGCAAATCGCTGATCTGAATAAATTACAGTTCTTCCAAACCATTGGTTGATAACTTGTGCATTTGGAGAAACTTCGAATATTGCCGAAAATGTATATTTCTCTTCATTCGGTCTCAACGAACACGCAAAATTAGATAAAACTTCCGGAAGCATTGGCACTACTCTATCGACCAAATAAACCGAAGTTGCTCTTTGATACGCTTCATCATCCAGGATTGTTCCTTCTTCAAGATAATACGAAACATCGGCAATGTGAATACCAATTTCGAAATTTCCGTTTTCTAACTTTTTGAAAGACAAGGCATCATCAAAATCTTTTGCATCTTTCGGGTCAATCGTAAACGTAAGAGTATCACGCATATCACGACGTTTTGCAATTTCAGATTCCTGAATGGATGTATCTATTTTTTGTGCATAAACCTCTACTTCTACCGGAAAATCTGATGGTAAACCATATTCAGCCAAAATAGCATGAATCTCAGTATTGTGTTCTCCAGGTTTTCCTAAAACTCTAATCACAGATCCAAACGGACTATCGGCTCTTTTTGGCCAGTCTTCAATCGTAACCAAAACAACATCACCGTTTTCTGCTTCTCCAATTTTATCTTTTGGAATAAAAATATCGGTATACATTTTAGGGTTTGCAGTAGATACAAAGGCAAAATTGGCCTGAATATCAATAACTCCAACAAACTCTGTTTTATTTCTTTCTACAACTTCAATTACTTCACCTTCAGGTCTTTTCCCTTTTCTTCGATTATAAACATAAACTTTTACTTTGTCTTTGTCTAAAGCACGATTCAAATTATTGGTTGGGATAAAAACATCTTCACTAAAATCAGGACAAACAAAATAAGCAGTTTTTCTGCTGGTCATGTCTATTGTTCCTTCGTAATAATCCTGACTCTCTGCTTTTACTAAATATTTACCAGGTTCAGATTCTATAATTTTTTTTGAAGCGGCCAGAATTTTTAAATCTTTTATAATCTGGTTTCTGCTTTTTGTATCATCAAGTTCGAGCTTTGCTCCTATCTGTTTGTAATTAAATGCTTTATTAGGACTTTGCGATAAAATTTTTATTATTTTACTAGAGAAATCTTTCTCATTTTTTATCGGCTTTCTAATTTTCTTACTCATATATCTTTTCTTAAAAAGTTAAAATTACAAATAAGATATCAGATTATAGATTTTAACAAATAAATTATTAAAAATATAACTTTCAAAGGGAGATCTTATATTGATTTTTAAAGGTCATTTGTAATTCGAATATTCAAAATTATGGCGAACGACAAATTTTTAGTAATGCTCATTTCGTATATTTACAAAAAGACCCTTTATGGAAAGCTTTAAAACCATTGCCATATTCAATTATCAGCACGAAACAATCGTTCTAAAGCACTTATTAGAGCAAGAACAGATTCCGTATTACTTTGAGAACGAAATGACCTTATCTGTCGTCCCAATGTACACCACAGCGTTGGGCGGAATCAAACTTAAAGTTCATCCCAACGATTTCGACGAAGTTCAGCAAATTCTTGACAATCTTAATAACCCACTTAAAATTGTTTAAACTCATCTAATTTTTCAATTTCAGATTTTTTTTTCTTTCAAAATTTTCAAAGTTGTCAACATATATTAAATACAACAAAAAGAAAAATTTAAATTAAATTAATTTTTGTTTGTTATTATAGCTTGTTAATATGTGCTATAAATTTATTTTTAAAAGCATTGAAATGAAGTTTCTCTTAGTTATCTTGAGTTATCAACATACTTATATTTCGTTAAAGGATTCATTTATAAGACTTTTTGTATTTTAATTAACAATGGTTGACAACCTAAAATAGATTCATTTTGTAGATAAGTTCACATGTTGATATTTGTTGAAAATGGCATTTTTGATATTGATAACTTTTCTAAAAATTCATCAAACTTTATTAGGTTATTTCATTGCAGTTTTGGATTAGGTTTTTTTTCGACACAACCAAAAAAAACTTCTAATTTTCTATCCGAACTTATTAACAAATAATGTTAATTTAAAGTTAACTGAATATCAACGAATTAGCTTTTACTATTAACATTATAAAAAATTAACAAAATTCATGAATATTATTTATTGATTATGAGATACTTACATAGTTGTTAATAATGTTGATAAGTGTTAAGTTTCTGATATTATGTAAGTTCTGATTGAGTTTATTTTTTATTCGATTCTATTTAAATTTTGAGGAATTTCATTTTGCTTATACTCTCCTAGTTTTCGATAAAATTTTCCATTAGGTTTTATAATAATGTAATTTCCACAATCAAAGTGATATTTAAAAAGAGTCTTTCTTATTAAATCATTTGTATCCTGGTAAACCTGTTTGTCTTTATATTTATAATCTTTCTGGGTGATAAAAAACTGATTTATAGTATTATTTTTGTCTAAGAATTTTTTGTAGGCTTTATCATTAACATAATAGTCAATACAACTTCCGTTTGGTTCCGTATTATCTTTGTAAAAAAAATTAATGATTATAGTTTTTGAAGTATCAATTTTTTTACCCGTTAGTTTTTCCAGCTCTATTTGAATTTTTACTTTTTCAGATGGCGATAAAACACCAAAATCATCTTTTCTTAAAAATCTTCCTATATAAGCAGTATCAACCTGGTAAGTAATTATTTCTAATTTTTTATCTTTTAATTTATTATTGAATTGGTCTTGCGTTATTGATTGATCATTTTCATCAAATAGAAACTGAGGTTTAGAATTCTCTTGTGAAAAACAATTTAAACTAAATAGAATAAAGATGATATATTTCATTTTTAATGTTTTTAAAATAGGGTTATACTTATGATATGTTTTTGAAAATCAAAATATTATATTTTTTAAAAATAGTAAAAAACTTATATATAAGTGGTAAAAAAAGATTTATACATTGTAATTATCAATTCTCATTATTTTTAATTTTAAGTAAAAAATAAACAAATCTATAGTAAAGTATATATCATATACTTTAAGTAAATTTGCAAAACACAACTTAATAGTATTTAAAATGAAAATTTCGATAGGAAACGACCACGCAGGACCAGATTATAAAAAAGCAATCGTTGCAATGCTTAAAGCAAAAGGATATGAAGTAACCAATTATGGTACAGATTCTGAAGATTCTGTTGATTATCCTGATTTTGGACACCCGGTTGCCAATGATGTATCTGAAGGAAAAGCTGATTTTGGAATCGTTATCTGCGGAAGCGGAAACGGAATTGCAATGACTGTTAATAAACACCCTAAAGTAAGAGCTGGCTTGTGCTGGACTAAAGAAATTGCTTATTTAACGCGCTTGCATAATGATGCTAATATTGTGAGTATTCCGGCACGTTTTACATCTATCCCTCAGGCGGTAGAAATTGTTGAAACGTTCCTGGCAACTGCTTTTGAGGGTGGAAGACACCAAAACAGAGTGAACAAAATTGCTTGTCAATAAAAGGTCAAAAAAAATTGGGTGCTTCGCACTAATATAAATATCAAGCCGGGCGGATTTTTAAAATTCATCCGGCTTTTTTTGTATTCAAAGAACTTAAATTCAGATAATTATAAGGTTATTAACATTGTTAATTATCTATCATTAGTCAAAAATAAAGCAATATTAAAAACATCTACATTGTAAACAAACAAAAGAACAGCAATCAAGATCTGAATAAAAACAATTGCCGAAAATTTTAAAATAAAAGAAGCTTTACTGGTTTTATGTCTAAAGATGATCATTGCCAATAACAAACCTACAGAACCTCCAAAAGCTGCAAGTGCAAAAAGTGTATTTTCGGGAATTCTTCTTTTATGATTGATTGCTAAATACTTATCGTATCCAGAAAAGATAAAGGCAGCACTATTTATAAGTAGAAAATAAAATAACAGAATGTTCATTAGCTTAAAAATAAAGAGCAAAGATATTATTTTAAGAAGCTAATGCAGTAAATCTGGTTATTTTCGCAAATAAGTTTATTTTTGTTAAAATTTAACTCCCCAAATATTATATCAAAAACCTAATGAAAAGAATATTTTATCTGGCATTTTTCGCGTGTCATTTTTTGTGCGCGCAAGAAAAATCAAAAGTACTTTATCGTAATGAAATTATTTATTTATCGAATAAAAGCAAATTAGAAATTGAATCTTTTATCGAAGAACAAAGAGAAATTGCCAAAAGTAAAAATGTAAATGAATACTCTATAAACATTCCGTACGATAATTTTAGTGAAATTTCGAGTATAAAAGGTGCTGCAATAAATGCGAAAACCAACAAGAAAAGTAAACTTTCGCAGTACGATATTAGTACAAATGAGTTGAAACAAAGGGATATTTTTTATAGCGATAATAAATACAAACACTTTGATTTTAATAATGTTGAAGATAAATCGAAGGTTGAATTCTCGTATAAAGTAAAGCAAAATGAACCACGATTATTATCTTTTTTTGCTTTTCAGCACGAACTACAAACTGTTGCTTCACAATTTCAGATAAAATCAGATCCATCTATCGAAATTGGTTATAAACTTTTTGGAGATCATCAGGATAAAATTGTTTTCGAAAAAACGAAAGAAGGAAACCTGGATGTTTATACCTGGAAAGTTACAGATATGCCCGCTTTTGAAGAGGAAAACAGGGCACCAAATTTTACTTATTTCCTGCCTCATATTGTTTATTACATCAAAAGTTATACTAAAGATAACAAGAAAGAAGCGCTTTTTCCGGATGTAGAGCATTTGTACAAATGGTATTATTCGTTGGTAAAAGATATTAACAAATTAGACCAAACGGCTCTTAAAACTAAAACTTCAGAATTAGTAAAAGACAAAACAAATCCTAAAGACAAAGCAAAAGCAATTTACAATTGGGTTCAGGAAAACATTCATTATGTAGCTTTTGAGTACGAAATGGGAGGTTTTATTCCGCGTGATGCGGCATCTGTTTTTGATAAAAAATACGGGGATTGTAAAGACATTTCGAACTTACTAAATGAAATGTTTAAAACTGCCGGATTAGAGTCAAATCTAGTCTGGATTGGTACAAGAGATAAGCCGTATAGTTTTGTAGATGTTCCAACGCCTTTGGTAAGCAATCACATGATCGCGTCTGTAAAAATAGATAAACAGCGCTATTTTGTTGACGGAACCGATTCTTTTTGTCCGTTTACATTTCCGTCTGCAATGATTCAGGGCAAAGAAGGACTTATAGGAATATCTGAAACTGAATTTGTTATTGAAAAAGTTCCTGTAATAGATAAAAAAGAGAACCATCTAAAAGTTGATATGAAGTTGAAAATCAATGATGATGGAGTTCAGGGCGCAGCAAAATTATTGCTTTCCGGTTATGAGAAAAGTGACTTTTTAAATGTTTTAGCTTCTAATAAACAAAAGCAGGACGAAATTTTAAAAAGTGGTCTGACCCGATACAATCAAAAACTCGAAATAGAAAGCACCGAAGTTAAAAAGAATGAGTATGACAACAAAGATGCAGAGCTTTTGTACAATTTTAAACTGGAATCCTGGACGAAGAAAATAGGAGATAAGATGATTGTAAAGCCTATTTTATTAGCTCCTTTTAAAGGATATATCATTGATACTAAAGAAAGAAAACTTTCGATAGAAAACGACAATTTGTTTACAAATGACTTTACTTATGTCTATGAAATTCCCGAAAATTATCAGCTTGACTTTATTCCGGAGAATAGTAAGAAAGAAAATGAAGTTTTAAGTTATGATATATCGTATAAAAAAGATAAAAAAAGCCTGATCGTATCTCAAAAAATTGCACTTAAAAAATTAATTATCGAAACCAAAGATTTTGACAACTGGAATGCATTAGTAAACGAATTAAACAACCAATACAACCAATCTATCATATTAATAAAAAAATAATGAAAAAAACATTACTAATCCTACTATTCACTTTTTTAATAAAAGCACACGCACAAGAAATTAAAAGTTACTCCTGGGATGCAGTTCCGGCATTTCAGGCCATTCCTGAAGAATATAAAAAAGAACCCGCTGTAATTTTATTTGATAAAAGATGGGTTCATACCAGAATTAATCCCAATTTGTATGGTTTTGCAAAATTTAAAATGGAACATTTTGCAGTAAAAATAAATGAGTCTTCAGAAATCAGTAAATACAATAAAGTTACTGCAGACGATAATACAACGATTCGTGATACAAAAGATTTTCACGCCAGAGTTATTAAACCTAATGGAGATGTAAGGGTTTTATCTGAAAGTCAGATTGTAAATTCGGATTTAAAAAATGTAAAATCAATTGTTTTTGAAGGAGTTGAAAAAGGAGATATTCTGGAGTATTATTTTATTGTAAAAGAAAATCCAACATCAAACGGAATCGAAATTTATCAAAAAGATGCGCCGGTATTGCATGCTGAGTTCACACTTACAGAATCCGGATCGGCTATGTCGAGAGTATATACTTCGGGTGAATTTCATTATAATAAAGTAAAAGGCAAGACTTTTTTTACTGCAGATAATATCCAGCCGCTTGTAAACGAAAAAAGTTCAAAGAAATTTAGAAATCTGGTTAAGGTATTGTATTTAATTACCGGATCTCCTGCCGAAATGAGTAATAAAAAATGGGAAACATATTTTAAAAATTACATTAGAAACAAACCTTATGCTTTTTCGAATGGCGATGTTAAAAAGCTTGTTCAGAAATTGGATATAAAAGATAAATCTAACGATGAAAAATTAACCATTCTGGACGAATACATCAGAACTCATTTTGAACCTTATGCCGAAGGAGAAACAATTAATACTAAAATTAAGATAACAGAAGGAAATTCGAAATTAGCAAGTAGGGATTTTATTTTTCTGTATAAATATGCTTTTGATATTCTTAAAATTCCATACGAAATCATTGCTACCGAAGATCGTTTTATAGGAGATCTTGACGATGAGATTGTAACGTTTTATGAGTTTACAGATATTAATTTCTATTTTAGAGATCTAAATAAATTTATCTCACCAAATGTGGTCTATCTTGCTTACGGAAATCCAAGCTACGAATATCAGGACACAAAGGCAAAAGGTTATAATGTACAAAAGAAACAGGAAAGTTATATTTATGCTCCGGTAGTTTCATCAGATTTTACTAAAATAGCAACAGAATCAGTTGTAACTTTGAGCCCTGATTTATCAAAAGTAACGATAGATAAAAGAATGTCAAGCACTGGTTATACAGGTCAAATGCTGCGTTATTCGTATAATGATTTATCTAATAACGAAGAAAAAAAGGAACTTACAGATTTTGTAAAAGATGTTTTACTTGATGAAGTTGATGTAAAGGTTTTAGAACAAAAAGCCGAAAATTTAGAGTTTAAAAATAATTATACAAATACGCCGTTTATTATTAATTCAAAACTGGAATCTGTAGAATCATTTACTGAAAAAGCCGGAAATTTACTTTTGGTGAATCTGGGAAAGATCATCGGAAAACAGGCTAATCTTTATCAGGAAAACACCAGAAAAACAGATATTGATTTAAAATACACAAAAGAATACCATCATAGTATTGTCTTTAACATCCCGAAAGGATATCAGGTAGATCATTACAATGATTTAGTGATAGACAAAGAAATGAAATTTGATGAAAGCAAAAACTGTTCGTTTAAATCGACTTTAAAAGTAGATGGAAATCAGGTTATCATCACAATTGATGAAAAATACAAAGCAATAAATTATCCAAAAGAGATTTATCAGGAATATAGAAAAGTATATAATGCATCTGCAGATTTTAGCAAAGCAAGCATTGTGTTAAAGCCAATTAAGAAGAAATAAAAATACAATTAATAAATACTCTCACAGATATCGAAATGAGTCCAATACAATTATTTGAGCAAAAAAAAGTAAGAAGTCACTATGATGCTGAAAAAGAAATTTGGTATTTCTCGGTAATTGATGTGATTGAGATTTTAACAGATAGTCTTAATCCAAGAGATTATTGGTATAAAATGAAAATTAGAGTTAAAACTGATGATGGATTTGAACTGTCGACAGTTTGTCGACAGTTCAAAATGCTTGCTGATGATGGAAAAAACAGATTGACTGACACTGCGGATACTGAAACTTTGTTACGTTTAATTCAATCTATTCCATCTCCCAAAGCAGAACCTTTTAAACAATGGCTAGCTAAAGTTGGTTATGAAAGAATCCAAGAATTGGGAGATCCTTCTCAAAGTTTAGATCGCGCTCGTGAAAATTGGCAAAACTTAGGTCGAAGCGAAAAATGGATTCAGCAGCGAATGACAGGCCAGGAAACTCGTAATAAACTGACTGATTATTGGAAAGAATCCGGAGTAGAAAAAAAGGATGAATTTGCAATGCTTACCAATATTATTCATCAGGAATGGACGGGATTATCTGTAAAAAAGCATAAAGAAGTAAAGGGATTAAAATCTCAAAACTTAAGAGATCATATGTCTGAAGCGGAACTAATTTTTACTGCTTTAGCCGAACTTTCGACCCGACAAATTGCCGAAAGTGATGAAGCAAAAGGTCTGTTAGAAAATGCAAAAGCAAGTAAAAAAGGTGGAGCAATTGCAAAAAATGCCCGAATAGCTCTGGAAGATAAAACGGGAAAAAGTGTTGTAACTGGAGAAAATTTTTTACCTCCAACAAAAAACAAACTTGAGTAAAATAGAATTAAAACGATTCCCGGATTTGTATTAATTTTGATATTTTTAAAACAATAAAATAAAAAACCATTGCGAACTTTGCGAAACACTTTGCAATCTTTGCGGTTAAAATAAATAAGAATGACTAATATTCAATTCATTGCCAAGACTGTTCAAACAGCAGCAATTAACATTCAAAACACGGTAAAATTATTAGAGGAAGATTGTACGATTCCGTTTATTTCGCGTTACCGAAAAGATACAACCGGAAATCTTGATGAAGTTCAGATCGAGCAAATTGCAAAACTTCAGAAAGATTATGAAGCAATTGTAAAACGTAAAGAAGCGGTTTTAAAATCGATCGAAGAACAAAAAGCGCTTACACCGGAATTGAAACAAAAAATTGAGCAAAGTTTTGACTTACAAGAAATTGAAGATTTTTACCTTCCGTACAAAAAGAAGAAAAAAACAAAGGCAGATGTTGCGCGCGAGTTTGGTCTTGAACCATTGGCAAAAATAATCATGTCTGAAAATGATGTTGATATCGATTTTATTTCGACACAATACCTGAATGAAAATGTGATTAATGAAGAAGCTGCGATGCAAGGCGCCAGAGATATTGTAGCCGAATGGATCAACGAGAATATTTATGTTCGTAAGCAATTGCGAAGATTATTTAATAGAAAAGCAACGATTGGAACCAAAGTCGTAAAAAAGAAAGCTGAAGAAGAAGGAGCGCAAAAATTCAGTCAGTATTTTGATTGGGAAGAACCTTTGACAAAAGCACCTTCGCACAGATTATTGGCCATGCTTCGTGCAGAAAATGAAGGTTTTGTCAAAATGAAAGTAGATGTTGATATCGACGAAGCTTATGATATTATTGATGAAATTGTCATTAAAAAACAAAATAGTACAACAGCTCATTTGCAATTAGCGATAGAAGATAGTTATAAAAGATTGTTGAATCCGGCAATTGGAAATGAAACATTGCAAGAAGCAAAAGCTAAGGCAGATGCCAATTCGATTCAGGTTTTTGCTAATAATTTAGGACAGCTTTTATTGGCGCCGCCTTTGGGCGAAAAACGTATTCTGGCAATCGATCCAGGATTTAGAAGTGGTTGTAAAGTAGTTTGTCTGGATGAAAAAGGTGATTTATTATATAATGAAACCATTTATCCGCACGCCCCTCAAAATGAGGAAACAATGGCGATCAAGAAAATCCGTTCGATGGTAAATGCCTATCAAATCGATGCCATTTCTATCGGTAACGGAACGGCTTCGAGAGAAACTGAATTTTTCATCAAAAAAATTGCGTTCGACAAACCTTTGCAGGTTTTTATTGTTTCTGAGGCTGGAGCTTCGGTATATTCAGCATCAAAAATTGCGAGAGAAGAATTCCCTAATTATGATGTTACGGTTCGTGGATCGGTTTCTATTGGCAGACGACTTTCAGATCCTTTGGCCGAATTGGTAAAAATCGACCCGAAAGCCATTGGCGTAGGCCAATATCAACACGATGTTGACCAAACCAAGCTAAAAGAAGAATTAGATAACACTGTAATTCGTTGCGTGAACTCGGTAGGAATCAATATCAACACGGCGAGTAAACATTTACTAAGTTATGTGAGTGGAATAGGAGAGAAGCTTGCTGAAAACATTGTACAATATCGCTCAGAAAATGGTCCGTTTGAAGACAGAAAACAGCTAAAAAAAGTGCCTCGCTTAGGCGAGAAAGCGTATCAGCAAGGTGCGGCTTTTATTAGAATTTCGAATGCTAAAAATCCGCTGGATAATTCGGCCGTGCATCCGGAAGCTTATCCGGTTGTAGAGAAAATGGCGAAAGATTTAAAACTTTCGGTAAACGACTTAATTGCAAACAAAGAGAAAACAGCCCTTATTAAGGCCGAAAACTATATTACACCTGAAATTGGTTTGCTAACACTAAAAGATATCATAAAAGAGCTTGAAAAACCCGGATTAGACCCAAGAAAGTCAGCTAAGGTTTTTGAATTTGATGCCAATGTAAAATCAATCAAGGATTTGAAAACCGGAATGATCTTACCAGGAATTGTTAACAACATTACTAATTTCGGTTGTTTTGTTGACATCGGAATCAAAGAAAGCGGATTGGTTCATATTTCGCAGTTAAAAGCTGGATTTGTAAGCGATGTAAATGAAGTGGTTAAGCTTCACCAACATGTTGATGTGAAGGTTACAGAAGTTGATGAAGATAGAAAGAGAATTCAGTTAACGATGGTACTTTAGTAAATTCCAAAAAATAAATTCCAAATTCCAAAAATAGAAAGTAGAAATAAAAAACTCCCAAATTACAATCGTAATTTGGGAGTTTTTAGTTTTAAGCTTATTTCAAAATCACTTTTTTAGTAATACTTTTAAAATCATCATTCGAAATCTTTATCAAATAAACTCCAGACGATTGATTTGCTAAATTAATATCAGTATTTTCCGCAGTTGTTTTTTGTTGATGAATAACAATCCCGGAAGGAGAAATTACTGAAATTGTAGATTGTTGAGGTGCATTCACAGTAAATCGATCGGCACTTGGGTTTGGAAAAAGCGTAACAGTAGATTTCTCGATATCAAAATCACCGGTAGATAAAGTGGCAGTTGGAGGGAGATAAAAATTACCTGTTAACAAAAAAGAATATAATGTTTTTAAGGTATGATTGAAATAACTGCCGGGTTCACTCAGATTTTTTAAGTCGGCGTAAGAAGTATCAAGATGCATTTGGTTATCGCCTCCCATGGCCGCACAAGCAAATGCACCAACAAAAGTTCCGTTGTGCCATTGACCTATTGCAGTTCCGTTTTGGTTATAACCATCTTTAATGTTAGAAGATCCGCCTAGATTTACGCGAACAAAATCTGAGGATTTTTTTGTGTAAGCCTTCGCATCTGCATTGCCGTACCATAAATAGTCAACCGCGATTCTCCATGGTGTTCTTGCAGCGTCGTAAGTATATGTTTTTCCTCCATTATTGTAGCCACCGGCTTGAGAAGAATAAGCTCCAGAAGCTTCGCACCAGTCAGAAACTAATCCGCCAACGGCATTATTTTGTATTAAATTGTTGTTGATAATGGTATACGATTTTGCTGCAACATTGTTCCAAAAAGCAGCATCATTTGTAAAAACGCCAAAAACTCTGTAATAAGCAGGAGAGAAGTAAGACGGATTTGTAATTTGGCTTCCGCCGAATTGATCTCCGGGTTTTAAAACAAAAGTATTGGCTTCGATTTCATAATTTTTAATGGCAGAAATTAAAGCAGTTGCATCACTTTTATAATTGATATTTCCAGTGCTTCCCCATTGATAATCGGCAACGATAAGCGCTATGGCAGCATCAAGTTCAGCATCGGTTGCTCCGTTTTGACCAATAGTACCGGAACAGCCGTTTATTTTCCAGTTCATTACTTTGTTGCCGTTTACATTGTCTTTATAATACAGCCAGAGGCCATCAAATAATGTTTTATCGGCCATATAAACGCTTAGGAGCATTCCGTAACCAATTCCTTCAGAAACGGTTTCCCAGGAATTGTCGAATTTTACACGATATCTTTCATTCGAGCAGGCTTCAACAAAATTGGCCTTCCAGATATCGTAGTTGTTTTTAGCATCCTGACTGTTTTTATTCGTTGGCATTAAACCATTTGCAAATACAACATTGGCAGGAAACGGCTGCTTTTGTGCGTAACTTTTGAGACACAAAAAAGCAACAGTAATCAGAAGTAGGTTTTTCATAATTATTGTTATTTGATTTAGGGACTCTAAAAGTAAGTTTTTTTAGATAAAATAAAAACCCCAAACTACAATTGTAATTTGGGGTTTATAATAAGGGTTTAAATTCTTATTTAATTTCTTCCTCTTCTTTTTTAACAGAAGGTGCAGGAGGAGTTTGATCGTCTTTAGCAGCGTTTTTAAATTCCTTAATTCCGCTTCCTAAACCTTTCATTAATTCCGGTATTTTTTTACCTCCAAAAAGTAATATCACGATACCTACTATTACGAGGATTTCTGTAAGACCTAATCTTCCCATGGTTTGTATATTTAATGCCTAAGCAAATTGTTTTCTAATTGAACCGCAAATGTATATAGAATATACGAAGAACAACAGGATTTGGTTTAAAATATTTGTTTATTGTAGCGTTAAATATTTTATAAAATCCTGAAATAACTGTATTCGTTCCTTTTTGTCGGGCATCAACAAGACGATTAATTATTATATTTGCTCGTATAAACAACCATAATGACCAGAAAAAAATTCAATTTCAGAAAAAATTTATTCATCAAAAACCGATTGGTAATTTTGAATGAAGATACTTTCGAAGAAATTTTTTCGTTCAAACTGAACTTAATGAATGTGTTCGTAACGTTCACATTAGGAGGAATATTTTTAATTTTAATTACTACTTTCATCATTGCATTTACGCCTTTGCGTGAATTAATTCCAGGCTATTCTTCGACAGAATTAAAAAAGAATGCAACTGAACTGGCGATCAAATCAGATTCTTTAGAAACCGCTTTAAAGAAAAATGAAGCCTATATAAAAGGAATTCAGAAAGTTTTGAGAGGCGAATTAGAGTACGCTAAATTCAATAAAGATTCTATTATAGCAGAAACTGATGAACATTCAGAAGTAAATATGAAAGCCTCTGAAGAAGAAATTAAATTAAGAGAAGAAGTGGCAAAGATGGAGAAGGAGCCGGGCGAAAAAACTCGAAGTAAAAACAAAAGTGACAAGAAATAATACCATAAGAAATGTCTATTAAATCAGTAGCAGCAAAATTATTTGCCACCAAAATATACTATAAAACACAGGCTTGGGCCAATAAACCGGTCGAAACTCAACAAGCGGTATTTAAGAATTTAATAAATAGTGCCAAGGAAACCCAGTTTGGTACAGATCATCATTTTGATAAAATAAAAACGGTTCATGATTTCAGGAAGCGTGTCCCGATTCGTGACTACGAAGA
Source organism: Flavobacterium sp. C3NV (assembly GCF_046825355.2). NCBI lineage: Bacteria > Pseudomonadati > Bacteroidota > Flavobacteriia > Flavobacteriales > Flavobacteriaceae > Flavobacterium > Flavobacterium sp. C3NV. Next base: position 20,052 of record NZ_JBKQBJ020000005.1, read on the forward strand.
TTTAAAACCCTATATCGACAAAGTTCGAATGGGCGAAAAAAATATTCTCTGGAAAGGGAAACCGCTCTATTTTGCTAAAACCTCAGGAACAACCTCTGGTGCAAAATATATTCCGCTGACCAAAGAATCAATGCCATATCATATTGAAGCTTCGCGAAATGCAATTCTTCATTATATATACGAAACCGGAAATGCTGATTTTGTTGATGGAAAAATGATTTTCCTGCAGGGAAGCCCAATTTTAATTGAAAAATACGGAATCAAATTTGGAAGATTATCCGGAATCGGAGCGCATTTTGTACCCAAATATCTTCAAAAAAACAGAATGCCTTCGTGGGAAACCAATTGTATCGAAGATTGGGATACCAAAGTAAATGCCATTGTAGAGGAAACAATCGAGCAGGATATGACCATAATTTCGGGAATTCCGTCCTGGGTTCAAATGTATTTTGAGCGTTTACAGGAAAAAAGCGGAGGGAAGAAAATTGGAGATTTGTTTAAAAACTTCAATCTGTTTATTTACGGAGGAGTCAATTATGAACCATATCGCGCCAAGTTCGAAAAAATGATTGGCCGAAAAGTAGACAGCATTGAGTTGTTTCCAGCTTCAGAAGGTTTTTTTGCCTATCAGGATTCTCAAAAATCAAAAGGAATGCTATTGTTGCTGAATTCAGGAATTTTCTATGAATTTATAAAAGCAGATGAATTCTTTACAGAAAATCCAAAAAGCTACACCATTGGCGAAGTCGAAATGGGTGTAAATTATGCTTTGATAGTTTCTACAAATGCAGGACTTTGGCGTTATAATATTGGAGATACGGTGCAGTTTACTTCGTTGTTTCCGCACAGAGTTATCGTTTCCGGCCGAATCAAACATTATATTTCTGCTTTTGGAGAACACGTTATTGCCAACGAAGTCGAAAGCGCCATGAAAGAAGCCACAGCAGGAACCAAAGTCGTAATTAACGAATTTACCGTTGCACCACAAATAAACCCGTCAAGCGGATTACCGTATCATGAATGGCTGATAGAATTCGAAAATGAACCTGAAAATATAGAAGCTTTCGCCGAAACAATTGACGATTCGATGCGAAAACAAAACATTTATTACGACGATTTAATCACCGGAAATGTTTTAAGGAAAGTGGTTGTAACCAAAGTTTCGAAAAACGGTTTTCAGGATTATATGAAATCTCAGGGAAAATTAGGCGGACAGAATAAAATTCCGAGATTGTCGAATAATCGTGATATTGCTGATAATTTGAAGTAGAAAATTTTTATGAAATATAAATATCATTTAAGACCAGGATATAAATCTCAAAAATTATTGATTGAAATTTTTAATGGTGCTGAAAATGAGGATTTTTTCACAGACTTTTTTGATTCAATAATAGAAATAAATCCAAAAGTGGAAACAATCAATGACCTTTGGATAAATGATGAATACCTGGTAGATGTTAATTCAGACATTGGTTCTTTCTCTATTTCAAAAGACATTTGGGGCTTTGCATTTATAATGTCAGAGGAGAATCAGGAATGCCTGAATAAAATAAATTTAATATTATTAAAAGATCAAAATTTTCAGAAAGTAGAAGTTAATTTTGATCATTATAAATAAAAAACAATTTGAATTTAGTTTTAAGATAATAAAGCTTTAATACAGTTTTGATTTTAAATTCCTAATTTCGTTTGATAAATACACATATTACATCTTCTCAAACAGAAGATTTTTTAAAATAAAATAGCATGAAAGAAACCAAACATATATCAAGATCAAGAGCGCAGGAATCATCTGCAGCAATCGAAAAAATGTACATTACAATGCGCCACTTATTCAACCGTGGGTTTTATAAACCAATGGGAGTTTCCGGCGATAGTTTACGTGAATCATTACTGGCATTACGTCCTGAAATTTACGGAAACATAGGCGAAGAAAAAGTAGAACTAAACGGACTTTTGTACGTTATTGAGCGTTTACCAATAGGTATTGAGCAATGTAGATTTATCAATTTAACTTCAGACGAAGGATATTCTAAATCGCATTTTCAGGCAATCGTTCCTCCAAAAAGAAGAAGGAATTGTTACAGAATCGACGAAGAACAAATGAATGTTGAAATAACTCGAGGGAGATCAGACATTTATGATATCCTGACTCATTTGACTTTTATTTTCATAGAATCTCATAAAATCAAAAACAGAGTTTTATTAGACGATGGAGGCGAAGTTTCGCGCGATTGGTTAAAATTAGAGCAAGCCGTTTTACAAACCAAAAAGCTTTCTCAAATAGAAAAAGAAAAAGCAATTTCGCATGTTGCCAATATTTTAGCAAGAACTTTCGAAGAGGTTTTGGATATTTATGACGCTTTTGGATCAGAAAATGCTCCGGATCGCTTCCTACACGTTATTTATTGGTTAGGAAAATTAGCAATCGAAGAAGTAATCGAAAATAATAAAAGAACGATAACTTTTAGTCCTGTATTGAGAGAACGTTTAGGACACCATATTCACGGTGAAATCTGGGCGACTAATATCAAGGAAGTGCTTAAGGCAAACAATCTTTTAAAGCGTCCTATACACGTAATAAGTGCTAATATGCATAGCGTGATGAATTCTATTTTTGCAACTCCGTTGTTGAAAACAAAATTCAAGGACAAGTCTGATTTTTATATTTATGAAGAATTAAGTAAATCAGGCGCAAAAGAAACCAGAAGTATTGTCGAAGAATTAGCCTTAAAAAATGGTATGATTTCGCTGCCTGATAGTTCAGGAACGAATATCGACGTTCAAATTTTTGATACTGCCAAAATTGACTGGGCAAAAACTGCATTTCCAAAAACAGTTGTTGATCAAGCAGCTCCGGTTATTATTGTAATGGATTATGCTTTTGGAGAACAAGCTTACGAAACGATCGACGAACTTTTAAAACCGTACAAAAAAGAAACGTTACTAAATGTAAGATCCGTTTCGATAATGGGAAAAGCCGGAATTCTGGAAGGCGGAAAAGGTGATATCATGATTCCTACAGCGCATATAAACGAAGGAACGGCAGATAATTATTTCTTCGAAAATGAATTAACTGGCGCTATGTTCGAAGGAAATGACATTGCAGTTTTTGAAGGTGCAATGGTTACCGTTTTAGGAACATCATTACAAAATAGAGATTTACTGAAATTCTTTCACGAATCGACCTGGGGAGTAATTGGTCTTGAAATGGAAGGATCATATTATCAGAAAGCCATTCAATCGGCATCAAAAATCAGAAAAAGTGTTCCTCACGATATCAAAGTTCGTTATGCGTATTATGCCTCAGATAATCCTCTTGAAACCGGAAGTACATTAGCTTCAGGCGGATTAGGAACAACAGGTGTAAAACCAACGTATTTGATTACTATTAAAATTCTGGAGCAAATTTTCAACGTAAAATAAAAGGATAAATGAGTACAAAAGTACCCCAAAACAATGAAGATCAAGAAATTGATTTAGTCGTGATTTCTAAAAAAATAAGTAATTTTTTCCACGGAATTAATACTTCTATTTTTAGAGCAATTCAGTTTTTTATTCGAAACTGGATCATTGTTTTGATCTTAATTTTGGCCGGATTTGGTTTGGGGTGGTTTTTAGATAAGACTCAAAAAACATATGACAATCAGATAATTGTTCAACCTAATTTTGGAAGTGTTGATTATTTGTATGCTAAGGTCGATTTAATTCAATCTAAGATACTAACGAATGATACAGCATTTTTTAATTCAATTGGTATTTCACAAAAACCGACACTAAGCAAGATTTCGATTGAACCCATAGTAGATGTATTTAAGTTTGTTAATAACAACGAGCAAAATCTCGAAGTATTAAAGTTAATAACCAATAATGGCGATTTAAAATCTGTTATTAAGGAGACAACTACAAGTAAAAATTATCCATTTTATGTTATTAATTTTTCAACAAAAGGCCTATCAAAAGACGGAATTTATGCAAATGCATTATTGAATTATATCAATTCAAGTAAATATTATATAGATATTCAAAAAGTTTCGGTATTAAACATCAAAGAAAAAATAAAAAAGAATGAAGAGATTATTTGGCAGATAGACGCTGTTTTAAACAAAGTTCCAGTTTCGGGTAGTTCAAGCCATGATAAATTGGTTTATTACAATGAAAACACACAATTAAATGATTTGGTTAAAACGAAAGACGGTTTAATAAGAGAAAATGCAAATTATAAAATAGACCTTATAACGTCTGATAAAATTGTAAAAGAGAGTTCTGTTACAACTAATATGGAGAATACGGAATCTGTTAAAGGAAAACTTAAAATTATATTGCCAATATTGTTGGTGTTTGTCTTTATTTTCATTGTTTTTATCAAACGATTTTATAAAAAACAGCAAGCATTACAAGTATAATAAAATTGTTTTTTTAATTCATTAGTCATTTCTTATTTTAAGATGAAGAATATTTTACTGCTTAAATTAAACAATGAAAGACTAAGAGAAATTCTTTTTTTTATAGCTGTTCTTTTATTGGTTATCATACCCAAAGGAGGTTTTAAAATTGCTGGCGTGCCTATCACATGGGGCTATTTGTATTTAGGATTATTATTTATTTTATCAATAATTATAATTGTTAATAAATACAAATTTACCGTTAATAGTAAGCATTACATGTGTTATCTAGCTACATTGCCTTTTGTGCTTTTTTTTACAATTCACCTTTTAATTTTTGGATATGAAGGCAGCCTGGGAAATCTAATTGCTTTTTATATTAGTTTTGTTTTTTTGCCCTTTTTATTTTACATTATTTTAGGTAATTTTTTAACTAAGATAAATGGTGATTATATTCAGAATTTAATTGCTAAATCAGTTTTTTGGATTGCTATTTACGGGATCTTCTTATTTATTTACAAACAAATAACAGGACATTTTTTAGAAATACCTTATATTACAGTAAACGCTGCAGATTTAGGAGAGTTAGCGAGATCTAAATTTAATCAAAGAGGATCTGTTGCTAAATTAATATCTACCTACAATAATGGTAATATTTTTGGAGTTTGCATCCTAATGTTATTTCCCGTTTTTTATAATAAAACTACATCAAAATTTAAGATCTTCATTGTAATTTTAGCTTTAATTCTTACTTTATCCCGAACAGTTTGGATAGGATTAATTTTTTATTTTTTAATCCTTTACAGAAACAAGTTATTACAACTTGCGAAAGTATATTTATTAGGAGCTTTATTGTTATTTATTATCGGATCGATAGTTATGACGCGCTATTTTCAATATGGATCCTTACAAGGATTTATTCTTGATTCTAATTTAGGAGGCAGAATTTTACAAATTAGAAAAGTAAACGAAATAACATTTTTTGGGAGTAAAGCGTACACTATAATTGATGAAATAGTTTATTTATCAATTTTTAGACAGTTTGGAGTCATAGGTTTAGTACTATTTTGTATTTCTTTTTTTGCACCAGTTTATTTATTTCTTCAAACCAAAAACAACAACTTTATCTATTTTCTAGGAGTCATAACTTATTTGTTTGTATGCTTTAGCGATGGTTGTATGTTGCTAATACCTACTTTAGCTTTTTTCTATTTTATTTGTACAATGACTTTTATTAGGCAGGACAGAACCTAAAAATAGAATGTCACAAAACATATAAATATAGATTCCATACTGACGTACTAGAATATTTTCAGTTAAAAAAGAAAAAGTAAATAATAAGGTTATTAAAAAATAGAGGTAATTTTTACTCTTTAGAGCAGTTTTTAGTTTTATAAATAGCATAAAAACAAATAGAATAAAGAGAACAAATCCGCCTTTTAAAAAAAAATCCAAATATTGATTATGTGCATTTAAATTATCTTTAGAAAGGTCACTAAAACCATATTTATCATAACAATTATTTAGTTTAGATTGGATTAAATGATTGTCCATTCCTAAAAAATTTGATTCAGCTATGGTTTGTAAAGAACAATAACAAATCGTATAACGAGATGAATTTTTAATGTTGTTTTTATTCAAAAATTGAATGTCATCCTGAAAACGCTGTGATAAAAAAAGCACTACAAAAGATATTAAAAGTAACATAATTACAACAACTTTTGAGTTCATTTTTTTGCTTTTAAAAGCAAAAAAATAATAGTTTAAAGCACTTAAAAAAATAATAGAATAAAGAATGATTCGCGTATTTATTACTATTAAACTCATCAGTAATAGTACGATTACAATTATAAGGCAGGTTTTAATTTTAGTATTTAATGTCTTATTATGAATTAAAAAATCAGAAACTAAAAGGATCGCTATTCCTACCCAAAGGCTAATATAAGTACCGTGAATATGTATGGTATTCTCTAGATTAAATCGGGCAAAATACCAGTTAAAATGGTGGTTAGGAATGTCGTTGATATAGAAGCAAATAATAAAAATACTTATTAAAGTAATAGAAAAACAATAGGTCAAAAGTATTCGTTGCTTGTTTTTTATAAAAAAATCTGATTCGTATAAAAATGAGCTAAACAAAGGCACAATAAACAAAAGAAAACTATTAGCAATAACCTGAATGCTCTTATTATTAAAATAAAAAAGATTAAAGCAAAGTAAAACAAAAAATGAAAGTAGAAACGGAACTTTTTTTATTGAAAAAAAACTTTTCGCAGAACGATATTGAAATAGTAAAAATAAACTAGCTATAGCCATTATAATAACTTGGACTGCTTCAAACATATATAAAGCTGAAGCAAAAGCTAAAAGATATAATGAAACGATTGTTGCTTTATTTTTTTTAGTTTCTATTATCATTTAGTAAGCTTTTTAAAAGCAAATTTAATTTTATCCTGTAAAGAGGCAGGTAATTTTTCTCTTATAAATTGAATTATTTTTTTTTTGCTTTTTAATTTAAATAACTGAAAATTACTAATATCTATTTTTAGAGAATCAATTTCATTTTCGGAGATAAAACCCAAAGATTTCCATTTTGTTGGGTCATTTTCATGAAAATTTTTAAACTCAGTATAATTATTTAAATTTATATTTTTCCAAAATTGATAAAAAGCGATATTATCAGAATCATCTCTATGAGACCAATTGGTTATTTTAGTGTAGATTTCATCCTCGTCTCTTGCCCAGGATTGATGTAATAAAACAAATTTGGTTATTATTTTTTTTGAGTGCCTTGTTGCCCTCATGTATTTATATTTAGGGTAATTAGTAGCAACTTCTATGGCATCAAATGAATCCTTTATGTATAAAAAACCACCCTGTACTTTTTTAAATAATGTAATCCATTGTACATGAATCTCAACGGGTTTTGTTTTTGGATTTATCAAAAAATGATTTTTTTCTTTTAAAAAAGAAGTAAAGTTTTTAAAATCATTAAAATATTCATCGCTGTCAATTTGAATATGCCAGCCTCCATCACCCATTGCTTTTGCTAGTAAATTACGCTCTCTGGTATCATTTTCAGCAGGAGAATTTTCAGCAATGTAAAAAGTATCTTCGTAAATAGTAATTTTATTTAAAGTATCAAATTCTTTAATCCACTCAAAAAAAAGAGGATCTATAAATAATGGATTTCCACTCCAGGTCAAACGATCTTTATCTACTGCAAGAACAATCAAATCTGAAGCATCATATACTAACGGAATCGATTTGTATAAATACTTAAAATCATAAGAAACAAGAAATCCAACTTTAATCATTTACTAAAGAAATTTAAATCTTTGTTACTTTGAACTTTATAATTAAGATACAAAGTAATAAATAATTCGGTTATTATGAGGGTTGCAATCATTCCTTCAACTTTAAACAAAAAAGATAAAAGAAACGAAAGTATAATATTTATAACTAATCCTATAAAATAACCAGAAAAGTAAATGTTTTTCTTTTCATGTAAAAGTAAAGACATGTATGCAGATTGATTTAAAGAAGCAATTAAAGGAATTGGCGAAAGTAAAATTAAATATCTACTTGATTCTAAGATGTAAACGCTACTTAAGACTGAGATAATTTGCTCTGAAAAAAGAATTAGAATTATTGTCCCGACAGAAAAAAGTACTAAATAGGATTTGAAAATTAATCGTAAATTTTTGTTTAATTCTAATAGAGATGAAACACCAATTTTGCATATTTTAGGGAACACACCTTGAAATAAAACACCTATACAATGTTTTCCTAACATAATAACTTTCTCAGCAACACTGTACATACCTACAACTTTAGATTCAAAAAAAACACCTAAAATCAAAGTACCAGAGTTTAATATAGAACAAATTGTTAAATTGGTTAGAAACATTTTAAAACCATATTGTAATTCTGAATAAATCTCTTTGAATGAAGTTCGTGAATAAGTAAAATTTTCTTTTATGGCTAGATAGAAATAGGAAACAATAAAAATCAGACTATCAAATACGCCAAGTATAAAAAATAAAATCTGAAAAGAATTTTTGCTTTTTACAAACAATAATATTGTTAACAAACAAGCTATTTTGAATATTGAATTAATAATAAAATAGATATTTACTTTATTTAAACCAATAAAAATCCAATGTGCATTTTGTGTACGTGAAAATAGCATAACAAAAAGAGAAGCGAATAGCAAAGAATTATTACTAATATCATTGTATAAGTGTACAAGTAAAAAAAGAAGCAAAAAAGAAGGAATAGTTAGTAACAACTTAGTGTTTATTACTGTAGAAATATAATGACTAATGGCTGTAGAATTATATTGTAACTTGCCTATTTTAATAGGTCCAAGAGCATTCCAGGAATAATCATTAATAACAGAAATGTAATTAATTAAAGCTAGGGAAATAGCAATTAAGCCATAGTTAGTAATTCCAAATACCTGAATGTAAAATGGAATTAAAATTACAGGAAATAAAAAATTAATAAAATTAATTCCGAAGCTTAAAAAAATATTTTTAATCACAATTATGTAAAATAAAGGCTCCATACATTTGGAGCCAAGTTTTTAGAGTGATTTATCAACAGAATCTTCAGGATTACCCTGAGGTGCCCAAGAACCTGATTTATCATTTCTCATAGTAACAGAACCAGTTTCGGTATCTAATACAAATAAACAAACCTCACCAGTATCAGCTCTTTGAATAACAGTCATTTGGTATTTTCCTATTTGGTTTTTTTCCTCTGTTGTTTTTTGAGGCTCTTGACAAGAGATAATTAATAAAGAAATAGCAATTATAAAAGCGATTTTTTTCATTTGTTAATGATTTTTCAAATTTGAAATTTTTGTTAAAGATATATTGGTATTATCTAAAAAAAAAAATCAAATAAGATAAATTTTAAAAAACTATTTTTGAAGAAGGTTTAAAAGTTTAAAATATAGAAATATATGAAATTGGTCATTGATGTTCGTATGATAAATGCTTCTGGTATTGGTACATATTTAAAAAATATATTACCAGAAATAATCATTGCATTTGATGAGGTTGTTGTAATGGGAAACAAAAAAGAGATTTTAGAATTTGAGTGGAGTAAACAAGTCAAAATTATTCAATTTAATTCTAAAATTTATTCAATAAAAGAGCAATTTTTATATCCATTTATTATTCCGAAATGTGATATTTTTTGGTGTCCACATTTTAATTTTCCTATTTTACCAGTTCGTGCCACAAAAAAAACAGTAACCATTCATGATGTAAATCATTTAACTGGAGTTTCTCCTATTTCAAAAATTAAAAAACAGTATGCTTATTTGTTGTTTAAAAATGCCGTTAGAAAAGCAGATATAATTTTTACAGTTTCAGAATTTTCAAAAACGGAGCTTATAAAATATACATCTGCGAAGTCAGAAAAAATTAAAGTAGTTTATTGCGGTATAAATTCTTCTTTATTCGAGGAAGAAAAAAATAATGAAAATTTGAAACTTCCCCTAGATTATATTTTATACGTTGGAAATATAAAGCCTCATAAAAATTTAATTGTACTATTAAAAGCATATAATACTTTTTCGAACGAATTTAAATCTCAATTTAAACTTTTAATTGTTGGTAAAAAAGAAGGTTTTATTACAAAGGATAATTCAATTGATACTTATATCAAAAAAAATAATTTAGAAAAATTTTTAATATTTTCAGGATATGTAAGTGATTCTGATTTACCTTTTTATTATCAAAAAGCTTCTTTGTTTGTGTTTCCGTCTCTATATGAAGGTTTTGGATTACCAATTTTAGAAGCATTAGCTGCAAAAACATTAGTGATTAGTTCTAATGCTGCAAGTTTGCAAGAAATAGGAGGAGATGCTGTAATTTACTTCAATTCAAGAAATGCTGCCGAATTATCTAAAAAAATAAAAGAATGCTTAGAAAGTAAAGTAATTGATGAAACAAAAAAACAAAAAAGAAGAATTCAACTGGATAAATTTACTTGGGAAAAATCTATTAAAAATCATTTAGAAGGATTTGGTAAAATTCTAAATTTGCCCAATAAACAATGAAAAAAGCCCTAATTACCGATTGGTATTATGTAAACGGAGGTGCTGAGAAAGTCATTCATTCTATAAATTCTATTTGGGATGATTTTGATCATTTTGCATTAATCGATTTTTTGAATGATGAAGATCGGGCCTATATTTTAAAAGGCAAAAAAGCTAATACAAGTTTCATTCAAAAACTACCAACCGCAAGGAAAAATCATAGAAAGTTTTTGCAATTATTTCCAATTGCAATTGAACAATTTGATCTAAGCAATTACGAATTAATTATTAGTTCTTCATCTGCAGTAGCAAAAGGAGTTAAAACCCGAAAAGATCAATTACATATTTGTTACTGTCATTCTCCAATGCGATATGCCTGGGATTTGCAGGATCAATATCTAAAAGATTCGGGATTAGATAAAGGCTTAAAGGGATTTTACGCAAAATATGTTTTAAATAAAATCAGAAAATGGGATGTTAGAAATTCAGGAAATGTCGATTATTTTATTGCCAATTCTAGTCATATCGCCCAAAGAATCAAGAAAATTTACAATCGTGAATCAACGGTCATTTATCCTCCCGTTGATGTAGATTTTTTTACTTTAGAAGAACAAAAAGAAGATTACTATTTTACGGCTTCAAGATTAGTTTCATATAAAAAAACACAATTAATTGTTGAGGCTTTTAATGAATTGTCTCATTTAAAACTGATTGTTGCAGGTGACGGACCTGAGTTTGAAAAGCTTCAAAAAATAGCCAAAAGCAATATAGAATTTGTTGGTTTTGTAGAGGCTTCAAAATTAAAATCATATATGCAAAAAGCCAAAGCATTTGTCTTTGCTGCCGAAGAAGATTTCGGAATTATTCCTGTCGAAGCACAAGCTTGCGGAACACCGGTAATTGCTTTTGGAAAAGGAGGAACGCTGGAAACCATTGTTGAAAACAAGACCGGCATTTTTTTTCAGGAACAAACCTCTCAAAATATAAAAGAAGCTGTAATAAGATTCGAAAAGATACAATTTGATCCAAAAACAATTCAGGAACATGCAATGAAATTTTCGAACCAACGTTTTGAAAATGAAATGAAAGCTTTTGTGGAAGAAAAATTTAAAATTTTTAAAGTATTATAATTTCGAAAAGATCAACTCAAATATATTTTTATAATTTTCAAATAAGTTACATTTGCTATGTATAAATAATTACTATGAAAAGAATACTTATTACCGGAGCTGCAGGATTTTTAGGATCGCATTTGTGTGATCGTTTTATCAAAGAAGGATATTATGTTATCGGGATGGATAATCTGATTACGGGAGATCTTAAAAACATAGAACATTTATTTAAGTTAGAACATTTCGAATTTTACCATCATGATATCACCAAGTTTGTTCATGTTCCTGGTGATTTAGATTATATTTTACATTTTGCTTCGCCTGCAAGTCCTATCGATTATTTGAAAATTCCAATTCAGACCTTGAAAGTAGGATCTTTAGGAACACATAATTTGTTAGGATTAGCGAGAGTTAAAAATGCCAGAATTTTGATTGCTTCAACATCAGAGGTTTATGGAGATCCATTGGTTCACCCACAAACCGAAGAATATTACGGAAACGTAAACACCATAGGGCCACGCGGGGTTTATGACGAAGCAAAACGTTTTCAGGAATCCATAACAATGGCGTATCATACTTTTCATGGAGTAGAAACCAGAATCGTACGTATTTTTAATACTTACGGACCAAGAATGCGCTTAAACGACGGACGTGTAATTCCGGCTTTTATTGGCCAGGCTTTACGCGGAGAAGATTTAACAATTTTTGGTGACGGAATGCAAACACGTTCTTTTTGTTACGTAGATGATCAGGTCGAAGGTATTTTCAGGTTATTACATTCAGATTATGTATATCCGGTAAATATTGGAAATCCGGATGAAATCACGATTAAAGATTTTGCAGAAGAGATCATTAAACTAACAGGAACGAACCAAAAGGTAGTCTATCATCCATTACCGATAAACGATCCTTTACAACGCCAGCCAGACACCACAAAAGCAAAAGAGCTATTAGGTTGGGAAGCAAAAGTGAGTCGTTCTGAAGGAATGAAAATTACATACGATTATTTCAGGTCACTTTCAAAAGAAGAACTTTCAAAAGAAGAACACAAAGATTTTTCGAGTTATATAAAATAAAAAAACGGGCAAATATTCAATTAGATATTTGCCCGTTTTCATTTTATTGAAGTTGCTTAGAAAGCATTATTTTCGATTAATTCTTTCATTTGTCGATCAAGGTTAAAATTTTCTTTTGCATGAAGAAAAATATCTTTTTTCATTTTTTGAATTTCACCTTTACCTAATTTTGAAATTTGTATTAAAGTTGAATTTAATTGTTTAAAATCTTCTACTGGAACAACCCATCCCAGATTATTTTCCTCGACAATATTTTCACCTTCGCCTCCTCCAAAATAAAAAACAGGAAATCCCAAAGCACTATATTCGAATATTTTTGAAGGCACAGAACCGTAAATTCTCGTCTTAAGCGGAACAAGAGCAATATCTAAATCCTTCAATTTCTCATGCAAATCATTTCGTTCCAACATTCCATGGAAAATTATTTTTTTGTTTGGGTTTTGATTGAGATAATTCACAATTTGAGTTTTCTCGGCACCATCACCAAAAATATGCAGTTCGATATTGGTATTCTCTAAATTCAGTTGCTGAATAAGTTCGAAAACGCCTTGCGCAACGCCCAATAATCCTGCGTAAAATAGTTTTATTGGTTCGCTGGAATTTTCTATTTCTTCAGGAGAATCTTCCACAAAATGATCCGGATAATTGCGATACAAAAAGCATTTCTTTTCAGGAAAAATCGAATGAATATGTGCAATAATTTCATTAGACTGACCAAAAATATGCGTTGCTTTTTTATAGATAAAACGTTCTATGAAAAGTAAAATTTTATGCGAAATACTATTTTTCTTCAACACTTCAAGTTCAATGGCAGCTGTTGGCCAAAGATCAGAAACATTCAGAATTATTGTTTTTCGTTTGAGCCAAAGTGTAAAAACAGAAACAAAAGATAGCAATAAGGGCGGCGATTGTACAATTACTTTTTTAGTCGTTTTGACAAATAATAAATAGAAAAACAAAGTGGATGAAAACGAAAGCGTCGAAACAATTCGTTTAAAAATATTCGAACTATTACTAGGATAAATCCAAAGACGTTTTATTGTAATATTCTGAACCTTTTCAGTAACAGAGAATTTGCCTTTATATTCCGGAAATAACTCGCCTTTTGGATAATTGGGCAACGGAGAAATCACCGAAACTTCATATCCGTTTTGATTTAATTTCAAGGCCAGTTGTTCAATTCTATTGGCTGCAGCACCTTTTTCCGGCGGATAATAATTGGATATGATTAAAATGTCCTTCATTATTTTTTATCCAATAAAATTGAAATAATTCTTTCAGATGCTTTTCCGTCCCATAATTCCGGAATACCACTTTTTCTCGCACCATTTTTCAGGAACTCACCAAATACTTTTTGTAAATTTTCTAAAGAGGTTCCCACAATAGTATTAGATCCTATAGTTTCTGTTTCAGGGCGTTCGGTATTATTTCGCATGGTAAAACAAGGAATTCCAAGAACAGTCGTTTCTTCAGATATTCCCCCACTATCGGTAATAACAGCAAAACTATTTTTTATTAAATACATGAAATTCAAATAACCTTGTGGAGCTACAAAAATGATATTTTTGAATTTAATTTCGCTTTCTCCTAAAATTGCCTGAGTTCTGGGATGAATCGGAAACAGTATTTTTTTGTTGTTAACCAAAGTATCGATTCCGTGCAGAAGCTCGATCAAAGAAGAAACTTCGTCAACATTTCCGGGACGATGTAAGGTTAGAATAATATAATTTTTTTCGTTTAATTGATGTTCTTGCCAAAAATCTGGCGCAGCAATTCTATCGATATTTTGGTATAAAGTATCGATCATCACATTTCCCACAAAGTGAATATGTTCAGGATCAGATCCTAATTTCAGTAAATTTTCTGAGGCAGAAGTTGAGGTTGTAAAAAAGTAATCTGTAATACTATCCGTCAACATCCTGTTGATTTCTTCAGGCATTGACAAATCGCCTGAACGTATTCCGGCTTCGACATGCGTTACTTTTGTATTACATTTTTTAGCCACTATCGAACACGCCATAGTCGAATTGACATCGCCAACAACCAAAACCAAATCACAAGGATTTTGAATCAGTTCTTTCTCAAAGGCAATCATGATCGCAGCAGTTTGTTCGGCTTGAGAACCACTTTTTACTTCGAGATTTACGTTTGGCTTCGGAATATTTAATTCTTCAAAAAAAGTATCGCTGAGGTTTTTATCATAATGCTGACCCGTGTGAACCAATCGAAATGAAACATCAAAACCGTGATTTTGCTTGTTTTTTATAGCATTAATAATGGGCGCAATTTTTATAAAATTAGGTCTCGCACCCGCGATTATGGTGATTTTCATAAGTAGATTGGATTCGGTCTAAAAACTTTCTTCTGGCAAAAGTAAAGTTTAAATTGGAATCTGGAGAGATTGAGGTGTTTTCTTCGAGGTTTAATGGATTTTTTGAGGCAAATCTTAAAACTATTTAGAATTGGAGGTCACAATTTGTGATCTCCAATTATTCATTAATTTTTTAAGGTCGCAGTTTGCGACCTTAGAGAATTGTTATTTTTTATAGCCAATTTTTACTCGTTCACTTTCGTCTTCTTTTTTCTCCGTTAATTCATCTAAATAAGAAAAAACCAATTCAATATTCTTATCATGATTTTCTAACTTCTTCTGAATCTGCAGAATATCAACTTTAATTTCTGTTGTATCCAGAAGCATTTGTCTCACTTTCGTAAAAATACGCATAATTTGAATATTGGTTTGAATTGCTTTGTTACTATTCAAAACACTTGATAACATTAAAACGCCATGCTCTGTAAATGCCATGGGTAAATAACGCAAACCCATCTTTTCAGAATTGGAGGTCGCAAATTGCGACCTCCAATTTTCAAATTCTATTTTAGTAAGTTCAAACATAAAGTCTTCAGGAAAACGATTCCTGTTTCTTTTTACTTGCTCTTTTAATCTTTTAGTTTCTATTCCATAAAGCAACGCCAGATCTCGATCAAGCATTACTTTTTGGCCACGTATAAAATATATTTTGTCTGAAATAGTTTCTTCAGAAAGTAAAGATTGGTCGTCCATAAGTTTTTAATTAAAAAAAAACAAATGTAAGATTTTATTTATATTTATAAATACGATTTAAATTGTTTTAGCTTTCCACTTTTGCTTCTTTCCAAAACTGTTTTTCGCGAAAAAGTAAAGTGTAAATTAGGTTCTAAATATAAAGAAATAGCCTTTTTTATTTTTTGAATTTGATCTTTATCTAATGCTTTATCAGAAACATATTCAATTTCAAAGCAATCTATTTGCGTTTGTTTAATGATAAATTCTTTTACATTTCCGTCATCTTCAACGATGCTTTTGGTCACGTAATAAAAGGTTAATCCAGGCGATTTTTTTCCACTTGGGAGAATTGCAATATCATTATTTCTGCCAATTAGTTTTTTTAAGATTGGCTTTTGAGGCGTACTTTTTTCGTCTAAAATTCCAATATCACCAATGTCGTATCTTATAAAAGGGTGCGCTTTATTAAAAAGAGAAGTAATCACAATCCGGCCTTCTTCCCCGTAAGGGAGCACTTTATTATTCTCATCTAAAATTTCGACGAATAGCGTTTCAGCATTGATTTGCCATTCTCCGTTTGGATTTTCAAAAGCTATTAAATCGAGTTCCGAAGCGCCGTATTCATTTATAATCGGAATTCCGAATTGCTTTTCCAACAGTTTTTTATCCGATTGAAAAAGCATTTCAGATGTCACAAAACAAGCTTTCAAAGTGGGACAAATTTCATTTAAAACAATATTTTTCTTTTCTAAATATTTAGCAAATAAAACAATAGAACTCGTATAACCGTTGATATAATCAAATTTTTTCGTTTTGAATTTTTGTAGAAATTTTTCCAGAATTTCATCAGATAAATCGAAAACCGGAAAACGAAAACGATGCGTCAGAAAATCTTTAAAACGTTCTTTTTTGTATCCAAAAAAATCCATAGGAATGCCGTAAAAACGAGCCTGATACGAATGATTAAAATTGATTTTGTACCATCCGAAACGCATGAAAATAGACGTCCAGGTTAAAGCATGACAATACTTATCTTTGGCAAAAACAAACGGAGTTCCGCTGGATCCTGATGTTTTGTTGAGGTAAATATTTTTTCGCGAGTAGCCTTTTGACAGTCTTTCTTCAAGAGGTTTTTGTAGATTTTGTTTGTTCAGAATAGGTAAGTCTTCCCATTTTTCACTTTTTTTATTCCCAACTAAATTGGCATAAAATGAGTTGTTTTGAAGATGAAAATCAACAATTTCTTGTTTTTTATTCTCAAGAAAAAGAGTGTATTCTTCTTCAGATAAATTCACGATTTTATCCATTTCAGCTTTGGCTTTCTTTATCGGAAAAGCGTTTAATTGAAGCGAAATATCAAAAATAGAAACCATTAAACAGCTTCTTTTAAATCGTAACGTTTAATCGATTTTAGTTCGTCGCTTTTATTTGATTCTTCTTCTTCGATATCAAAATCGTCCTGAAGTCCTAACCAAAATTTAGCTGAATTTCCAAAATATTGGCTTAATCGCAAAGCGGTATCAGCAGTAATTCTGCGGTTTCCCTTAATGATTTCAGAAATTCTGGTTTGCGGAATTTTTAAATCTTTAGATAAACGATAAGGTGTAATATGTAACGGAATTAAAAATTCTTCCGATAAAATTTCTCCGGGATGTATGTTTTTTAATTTTTCCATTTTAAATATTTTAATGATAATCAACAATTTCTACATTTAACGCATTTCCATTTTCCCAAATAAAAATTATTCGCCATTGATTATTAATTCTAATGCTGTAAAAATCGTTTAAATTGCCTGCTAATTTTTCTAAACGATTAGAAGGCGGAATTCTCAAATCGGTTAAATTTTGAGAGTTATGCAGCATTCTGAGTTTTCTTCTGCCAATTTGCTGTATCTCAATCGAAGGTTTTTTGACCACAATACCATTCCAAATTTTTTCAGTTTCTTTAGATCCAAATGAGATTATCATACCTTTCGCATTACTAACGTCAAAAGTAAGTAAAAAAAATTATTATTTAAGGTTAAAACCCACTATTTTTGCACCACAACTAAATACAACAACACATGACAATTTTACTATTGGGATCAGGCGGAAGAGAACATGCTTTTGCGTGGAAAATGATTCAGAGTCCGCTTTGCGAAAAACTTTTTGTTGCACCAGGAAATGCGGGAACGGCAGCAATTGCTACAAACGTGGCAATGTCTCCAACCGATTTTGATGCCATAAAAGCATTTGTAATTCAGGAAAATGTAAAAATGGTGGTCGTAGGGCCAGAAGATCCTTTGGTAAAAGGGATTTACGATTATTTTAAAAACGACGAAAGTTTACAGCATATTCCGGTTATCGGACCATCAAAATTAGGAGCTCAACTTGAAGGAAGTAAAGAGTTTGCTAAAGAATTCCTGATGAAACACAACATCCCGACAGCTGCTTACGACAGTTTTACTGCCGAAACGGTTGAAAAAGGATGTGATTTCTTAGAAACATTACAACCTCCGTACGTTTTAAAAGCAGACGGTTTAGCTGCCGGAAAGGGAGTTTTAATCATTCAGGATCTTGAAGAAGCGAAAACCGAATTGAGAAACATGTTGGTTCACGAAAAATTTGGAGCAGCAAGTTCAAAAGTAGTTATCGAAGAATTCCTGGACGGAATCGAATTAAGCTGTTTTGTTTTAACTGACGGAAAAAGCTATAAAATTCTTCCAACAGCAAAAGATTACAAACGAATTGGAGAAGGAGATACAGGACTAAATACAGGCGGAATGGGAGCAGTTTCTCCGGTTCCTTACGTTGACGCTGTTTTGATGGAAAAAATCGAAACTCGTATTGTAAAACCAACAATCGAAGGTTTCCAAAAAGACGGAATCGAATATAAAGGTTTTGTATTTATTGGTTTAATCAATGTGAAAAACGAGCCAATCGTTATTGAATACAACGTGAGAATGGGTGATCCTGAAACTGAAGTTGTAGTGCCAAGATTAAAATCTGATTTAGTTGCGTTGTTCCAATCGGTAGCAGATCAAAAATTAGATACTTTCGAGTTAGATGTAGATCCAAGAAGTGCGACTACAATTATGGTAGTTTCCGGAGGATATCCTGAAGATTTCGAAAAAGGAAAAGTAATTACAGGTTTAGAAAATATTACCGATTCGATAGTTTTTCACGCAGGAACAAAATTAGATGGCGATAATGTCGTTAGTAATGGAGGACGTGTATTGACAGTAACATCATACGGAGACGATTTTCAACAGGCCATAAAAAAATCTTACCAAAATATAGATAAACTAAATTTTGATAAGATGTATTTTAGAAAAGATATTGGCTTCGACTTACTTTAAGAAAGAGTGAGCCGTTGTATCTTGGTTTTCAGTTCCTGCAGCATCAAAAATACGTAATTGTTTAATCCAATATACGATTGCTGCAGAACAGATAATCATAAAAATCCAGTTAATAGTATTAGCACCAAACCATGTAATAAGTTCTAAATGACGTAAACCGTCAAGTGGAGCAAATAAAATGTTAACGAATAAGTATTGTATTCCTTCGAAAAAAGCTGTCATAATTTATAAAATTATATGTTATTTATAGTTGTGTAACGCATTGAAGTTAAAATTCAGATAATAGAATCTTTTTTCAACTTGTTGGGTTTTCCTTTTTAAACAAGTATTATATTTACAATCACAAAAGTATAAAATATCCTTATGATAACAAGTGTTTTTAAAAAATCTACGCCATTAAATTATTCATTGGTCGTAATTTTAATACTGGTTTTCTTTTTTATTTTTCAAATCAAAGATCCATCATGGGTGAGTTCTTATTTTTTGGCGTTCCAAAAAGTAAGTTTACTACTGTTTATTTTGGCCTCTTTTTTCCTGGTTAATTTTATCGTAAAAAAGAACGGACTCAGTAAAGACAACGGTTACGCGATACTTTTCTATTTATTGTTTATATTATTCTTCCCCACGATTTTTAATAATGCGAATGTCATATATGCTAACTTTTTTATTCTGTTAGCACTTCGAAGATTAATTTCGCTACAATCCTTAAAAGCATCAAAAGAAAAAATATTCGATGCCTCCTTTTGGATTTTAATAGCCGCTTTATTTCAATTTTGGTGTATTCTTTTCCTAATAGTAGTATTTATATCGATTGTTTTTCATGCTTCGAGAGATTATAGAAACTGGATTTTACCTTTTATAGCGCTTTTTGCAGTATCAATAATCTTTTTATTGATCTCCCTGATCTTTCATATAGATATAATAGAATTTTTTCAGAAACGTGCCGTAATCGATTTTGATATTACTTATTTCAAAAATAATTACGAAAATGGAGCACTTTCCATATATGTTGCAGTCGCTTTGTTTTTTGTAACATCAATGTTAACAACGTTGTCAAACAGACCTCAAATCGTGCATTCTTCGTACAAAAAAGTTGTAGCCTGTTTTTTTATAGCCGCACTTGTTTACATTGTTTCGCCAGATAAAAGCAACGATTTACTGTTGCTTAGCATTGCTCCTCTGACCATTATGGCAGCAAGCCACGTAGAGTACATGCAGCAAAAACTAAACAACGAAATTGTATTTTATGTCTTGATTTTGTGTAGTTTATTTACGTTTTTCTCTCAACTATAATTTGCTTCCGTAAGCAAGATCACCTGCGTCACCAAGACCCGGAATAATGTAATTTTTATCATTTAGTTTCTCGTCGAGAGAAGCTACCCATAAATGGCAGTTTTCAGGAAGGCTTTTTTCAAGAAAAGCAATTCCTTCCGGCGCAGCGATAACGACCACAATATGAATTTCTTTGGGAGTTGCATTTTGAATTAATTTTTCATGCACCGCCACAATAGACTGACCGGTTGCTAACATGGGGTCAAGCAATAAAACCGTTTTATCATTAATATTTGAAACAGCCTGATATTCAACCCGAATTTCGAACTCATGATCATTATTAGGATGATATCTGCAAGCCGAAACAAAGCTGTTTTCAGCATGATCAAAATAGTTCAAAAAACCGTTATGAAGCGGTAATCCGGCTCTTAAAATCGAACATAAAACCAAATCACTTTCGATTTCGGTTGTTTTTTTTATGCCAAGCGGAGTCTCAATTTCAACCTCTTTATACGATAAATCTTTACTCAGTTCATAAGCCATAATTTCGCCAATTCGCTCAATATTTCTTCGAAAACGCATACTGTCGTTCTGAACGTTTATGTTTCTGATTTGACCTAAAAAGTGATTTAAAACGCTATTATTTTCAGAAATATAATGGATTTTCATAATAAAAATTTAGAATTATCAATGGGTTACAGTACGATAACGAAAATTTCATCGTTTTATTCGCACGATAAAAGTATAAAAAGTATCTTTGTAACTCTAACAAATAAAGACATGTTTTCAAAATTAGCATATTCTGTTTTCGAACAAAGCATCAAAGATTATCACCAGTTTGATAATGTTGATCAACCGATAAATAATCCTTATCCTAAAGATAAATTCGAACATTTATTATATCTAAAAAACTGGATTGACACTGTTCAATGGCATTTTGAAGATATTATTCGTGATCCGCAAATTGATCCGGTAGCAGCTCTTACCTTAAAAAGAAGAATCGATGCATCAAATCAGGAACGTACTGATATGGTAGAATATATCGATAGCTACTTTTTGCAAAAATACAGCGATGTAAAAGTAAAAGACGGAGCAAAAATCAACTCTGAGAGTCCAGCCTGGGCTTTTGACAGATTGTCTATCCTGGCTCTAAAAATTTATCATATGCATGAAGAAGCTACTCGTGGAGAGGCTTCGCAAGAGCACAGAGATAAATGTCAGGAAAAACTAAACATCCTTTTAGAACAAAGAAGCGACTTATCAACAGCAATTGATGATTTACTTACTGATATCGAAAACGGAGATAAATTCATGAAAGTGTACAAACAAATGAAAATGTACAATGACGATGAATTGAATCCTGTTTTATACCAAAATAAGAAATAATTTCTGGAGCTATTTCCAGCTTTCCATTTCATCCCGATAGCTATCGGGACACAAAAAAATAGAGTTTCTAATGTTCAAAAAAGAGCTTCCGTTGGTCGCTTTTTTTAAACAAGAAACTTTATTTTTTTTGCTCCGGGATTTTCATTTCAATCTGGGCTAAAAAACAGACCAGAAAAGAGCAGAATTTAATTTTTAAAAGTCAAAAATTGCCCAATAAAATTAAACATATAGCCGTCATGAGACTTTCTGCAATGGGAGATGTCGCCATGACGGTTCCTGTTTTACGCGCCTTTGTAAAACAGTATCCAGAGGTAAAAATCACCGTCATTTCACGTCCGTTTTTCAAGCCATTTTTTGACGGAATCCCAAATCTTGATTTTTTTGCTTTTGATGAAAAAGAACGTCATAAAGGTTTTTCAGGGCTTTTGAGATTATTCCGCGATGTCAAAAAACTTAAAATCGATGCTTTTGCAGATCTTCATAATGTTTTAAGATCCAAAATCGTGAGTTTACTTTTCGCTTTATGCGGAAAAAAAAGAGCCACGGTTGACAAAGGGCGTGAAGGCAAAAAAGAATTGACAAGATCAGAAAACAAGATTTTTAAGCAATTGCCAACAATGTTCGAAAGGCACGCAAAAGTGTTCCGGGAACTTGGTTTTCCTTTAAATTTATCGAATTCTGGTTTCCCTGAAAAGGCAACTTTAAGTTCAGAAATACTAGAAATTATTGGCGACAATAATCAAAAGCTGATAGGTATTGCACCTTTTGCACAATACGATTCTAAGGTTTATCCGCAGGATTTAATGCAGGAAGTAATTACAAAATTAGCTGAGAATAAGTCGTATAAAATATTACTTTTTGGAGGAGGAAAGAAAGAAATCGAAATTTTGGATTCGCTTTCTCAACCATTTGAAAATGTAATCAATATGGCTGGGAAAATAAAATTCCAGCAAGAATTACAACTAATAAGTAATCTAGATGTAATGCTTTCTATGGATTCCGGAAACGCTCATATTGCAGCAATGTTAGGAGTGAAAGTTGTTACACTTTGGGGTGCAACACATCCTTACGCAGGATTTTTGCCTTTCAATCAAACGTTAGAAAACGCCTTAACTTCAGACAGAAATCAATATCCGCAATTACCAACATCGGTTTATGGAAACAAAATTGTAGAAGGTTACGAAGATGCGATGAGAACGATACTTCCACAAGAAATTGTAAATAAAATTAAGAGTCTTCTGTAAGTTTTACGAACATTAAATTCAATAAAAAAAATTCCAAATCCCAACTTTTACAATTGGGATTTGGAATTTTTTTTATTGAAATTTAATTTTTCATAACTCAAGAAAAAGATATCCCATTGCTTTCTTTTTGTTTCTATCAACTACAATTTCAACAAAATGATTTTCTTTTTCAGTAGCGAGTAAAATATGTTCAAAATCTTCAGTTGAGTTTCTGTAAACTTTATGAACTAATTCAGATTCTTTAATTTTTTTCGATAAAATTTTAGCCGCTTTTAATTCACTCACGTAAGGCCAAATATTAAAAAAACTGTCATTAGATGATATTTCTTTCATTCCATCAGTCATTGATGAACGATATTTTTCTGCCGAAAGTAATTTAGGAGCTTTTCTATTTCTTCTTTTTTTAATTATAAAATAGATACAAAAGCAGGATGTTATTACAAAAAGCAGAATAAAAGAGAGGCGGAGATAATGATGCATTGCCATAATATTTAAATTTTAGGTTGACAATCAGATATAGCTTTACAAATCTACCTTAGGAAAAAGAAGAATGATCAGCTTTAGTAAAGTACTAATATACTAAATTTCAGGCACTTTTTTTGAAAAATCGACAAAAACTTATGTATTTATTTATGCATTACTCAACGGTATTTTTTAAATTGAAAACTATAATTTTCGTAAAATTCCAATATAAAAAAATCCAAATTCCAAACTTACAATTAGGATTTGGATTTTTTATTGGAATTTATCAAAGCCATATCTTTTCATCACGACATCGGCTATAAATATAATTTTTAAGATTCGAAATCGTAGCTTCATAATTAGGAGCTTCAAAACCAAATCGTTCGTGCTCCATTTGTTCTTTTTCGATGGCATTGCAACCTTTTATAACTTCTTTGAGCATGTCCAGCATCGCGAGTTCTTTATTGTTGGTTTTCTGATATTTAAACTCAACAATTTCATCCTGAAGTTCTTCGCAATATTCTACAAGTTTCTCAACTTCAGGTTCGTCTAAAAGATATTCTTTGCTTTTAAAAATTTCTCGTACTGATTTCATAAAAAATAAATTACAATTTTAAAAATTGCTTCGCCTGTTCGCTAGCGCTCGGGTCCAATTCCAATTTTGCAAAGATTGCTACTAATTATCAAACAAAAAAAATTCCAAATCCCAATTGTAAGTTTGGAATTTGGAATTTGAATATTTTTGGAATTTAACGACTAAACATCATCATAATCTACATAAATAGATTCTGATGTTGGGTGTGCCTGACAAGTTAAAATTAAACCTGAAGCGATTTCTTTATCTGTTAAAATGGAATTTTTAGTCATTTCGGCACTTCCAGAAGTTACACGAGCAAGACAGCTGCTGCAAATTCCGCCCTGGCAAGAATATGGAGCATCAATTCCTTGTTTTAAAGCCGCATCTAATATGGTTTGTTTTTGAGACATTTCGAACGAAACTTCGTCATCATCTACTAAAACAGTGATTTTTGTATGTCCTTCTAATGAAGCTTTTATTTCATTTTCCTGAGATGATGAAGTAAAAAGTTCAAACTTAATAGCGGATTCTTTTACGTTTTTCTCCTTTAAAATAGCAGAAACCGTATTGATCATTTCTTCTGGTCCGCACAAGAAAAATTTATCAAATTGCAATTCTTTGTGTTTGTTGTTGAGCACAAAATTTACTGAAGATTTCTCGATTCTTCCAAACAAAGCGTTTTCGGCTTTAGCCTGACTAAAAACATAATGCACGAAAAAACGACCTACATATTGCAATTGCAAATCATGCAATTCCTGGTAAAAAATAGTTTCTTCAGGAGTTTTATTTCCATAAACCAATACAAATGAACTTTTTGGCTCACTTTTCAAAACCGATTTTATGATCGAAAGCACAGGAGTAATTCCGCTTCCGGCAACAAAAGCTGCGTAGTTTTTTTGTCTTTCAGCATCTGGTTCAAAAGTAAATACTCCTTCAGGATGACCAACTTCAAGAACATCGCCTGCTTTAAGCCTTGTGTTTGCAAACTGAGAAAACAAACCGTTTTTTACTGCTTTTACTGCAATTCGCAATTCGCCGCTTTCTGGTGCAGAACAAATAGAATATGCACGACGAATTTCTTGATTATCAAGAGTTAATTTTAAATTTATGTATTGCCCGGCTATAAATTTATAGTCTGGTTTTAGTTCTTCGGGAACATTAAAAAGTACAGAAACCGCGTCGTTTGTTTCGCGTTTTACCTCTTTAATTATAAGTTTTAAGAATGAAGGCATGATTGTATATTTTATGCAAAAGTAGCAAACGGAGATTAAATGTCAGGCACGAAATAATTATTTTTAACTTTTTTTGTAACGTTTCCCTACATTTGATCTCTTACTACAAAACTGAAAACCAAATAACCATGATTAAAAAGTTTATTTATCTCGAATGGAAGGCCTTTACCAGATCTGCATCCTTTGGTGCAAATGTGGCAATGAAAATTTTAATAGGTTTTTTGATGGTCTATTTCTCGGTACTTTTTATCGGGATGGGCGTTGGAGCATTTTATGTATTACGAAAAATGAATCTCGAACCCTTATCGACTATCAATCAATTTTTAATTTATTATTTTCTGTTTGATCTTGTAGTGCGCTTGTTAATGCAGGCAATTCCGGTATTGAATATAAAACCATTATTGGTTTTACCTTTCAAAAAACCAACCATTGTTCATTTCTCTTTAGGCAAAACAGCTTTGTCTTTTTTTAATTGGGTTCATGCCCTTTTCTTCATTCCTTTTTCGATTGTGCTAGCCATGGAAGGTTATGATGTTACAGGAATTATTTTTTGGCTTTTAGCGGCATTTTCTTTAGTCTATATCAACAATTTCCTGAATATTATTTTAAGTAACATCGATAAATTGTTCGTTGTTTTTATCGGAATAATTATGGCTTTGGGAGCAGCGCAATATTATAAAGTATTTGATATTACGAGTTTTACAACGCCTGTTTTTCAGGGATTCTATGCAACAAAAGGACTGTTTATAATTCCAATTTTGGCATTAGCCGGACTGTATGTATTTACGGTTAAGTATTTCAAAAACAATCTGTTTTTAGATGCCGGACTTTCTAAAAAAGAAGATATCGCAACAACCGAAAATCTTTCCTGGCTCAATCAGTTTGGAACTTTAGGAACTTTTCTAAAAAATGATATCAAACTGATTAAGAGGAACAAAAGATCAAAAACAACAATATTTATGAGTGTTTTCTTTTTGTTCTACGGATTCATCTTTTTCGGAAACACACATCAGCCTGAGGTAATGCACATTTTTGCGGGGATTTTTGTTTCGGGAGGATTTTTATTTGTCTTTGGTCAGTTTGTACCAAGTTGGGACAGCTCGTATTATCAATTAATGATGACACAAAATATTCCGTATCGCGGTTATATTACTTCAAAATGGTGGCTGATTGTTATTGGTACTATTATTTCAACCATTATCGCTTCGTTTTATCTTTTTTTCGGCTGGGAAATTTATTTAACGATTGTTATTGGAGCTATTTATAATATTGGCGTAAACTCGCACTTAGTACTTTTAGGCGGAGCATTTACAAAAACGCCTATCGATTTAAGTTCGGCGGGTGGTGCTTTTGGAGATAAAAAAGCCTTTAATGTTAGTGCGATGTTATTGACTTTACCAAAACTATTATTGCCATTAGGACTTTATGCAATTGGTCTTTATTTAGGAAATAAAACCATCGGATTAGTGTTAGTTGCAGGAGCCGGAGTTTTAGGTTTTATCTTAAAAGACAAGGTATTTTCATTAATCGAAAAAAGATATAAAATCGAAAAATACAGTACCATAAGTGCTTATAAACAAAAGAACTAATTAGAGAATGTGCCAATTTGATAATGAAAATTTTATCCAATTGACATCAAACTTAAACAACAAGCAAGAGATTTTTTAATCTAAAATCAATCATCTAAAATCTAAAATCACCATGATACAAGTTAATCAACTTTCAAAACAATATAACGGAACCACAGTTTTAAATATTAACAACCTTGAAATTCCAAAAGGACAAAGCTTTGGCTTAGTGGGTAATAACGGTGCAGGAAAAACAACTTTCTTTAGTTTGTTATTAGATCTTATTCAGCCTTCGACGGGAAATATTACAAGTAATTCTATTCAGGTAAATACGAGCGAAAACTGGAAATCTTTTACAGGATCTTTTCTTGATGAAAGTTTCCTGATAGGTTACTTAACACCAGAGGAATACTTTTATTTTATTGGAGATTTACGTCATCAAAATAAAGCCGATATTGATGCTTTATTAAAGCAACATGAAGAATTTTTTAATGGAGAGATTCTGAACAATAAAAAATATTTAAGAGATTTATCAAAAGGGAATCAGAAAAAAGTGGGGATTATTGCCACACTTATAGGAAATCCTGAAGTGGTAATCTTAGACGAACCTTTTGCAAATTTAGATCCAACAACGGTAAGCCGATTAAAAAAGATAATAAAAGATTTAGCCGATAATCCAAATGTTACAGTGCTGGTTTCCAGTCATGATTTGCAGCATACAGTAGAGGTTTGCGATAGAATTGTGGCTCTCAATAAAGGCGAAGTGGTGAAGGATATTCAAACTTCAAAAGAAACCTTACAAGAACTGGAATCGTTTTTTGCGGTTTAAATATTCTATATTTCAAAAAGAAGCGTATTTTTACAAGTCAATATACTAAAAGTACATTTTAGAAGTTAATTGATTTAAACTCTTTTCTATTGAAAAAGAATACTCTTAAATATAGTTTTTTTCTGGTCTTTTTGTTTCTTTTGATAGCCTGTTCTACCAAGAAAAACACTTTTCTGGCCAGAAACTCACATGCCTTAAGTACAAAATATAATATTTTGTACAACGGCGGTATTGGCCTTGATAAAGGATTAAAATCCATACAGGCCAATGATCAGGATAATTTCTGGAAGACTTTGCCTATCGAAAAAATGCAGGTTGATGAAAATTTTTCTGAAGAAGAAAAAGCTAAGAATCCTGATTTTGAAAGGGCAGAAACCAAGGCAACAAAAGCCATCCAGAAACACTCCATGAATATTGGAGGAAGAGAGCGAAATTCCCAAATCGACGAAGCTTATTTAATGCTTGGAAAAGCGCGATATTATGATCAGCGCTTTATTCCGGCTCTGGAAGCATTCAATTATATCTTATATAAATATCCTAATAGCAGTAATATTTATACAGCAAAAATCTGGCGCGAAAAAACAAATATGCGTTTAGGAAATGACGCTATTGTTTTAAAGAACATTAAACTTTTATTAAAAAATACAGATTTAGATAAACAGACTTTTTCAGACGCAAATGCTTTATTATCGGAAGCTTTTTTAAATTTAGAACAAAAAGACAGCGCCGTTGCCAAACTTAGAATCGCCGAAGAATTTACAAAAGTAAACGAAGACAGAGCGCGTTACCGCTTTATTTTAGGCCAAATGTATCAGGAAGCCGGAAAAAAAGACAGTGCAAATTATTTTTATGATGGCGTAATCGATATGAATCGAAAAGCCGATCGTAAATATATGATGCATGCTTATGCTAAAAAAGCCGAAATGTTTGATTACAATAAGGATAATAAGCAACTGTTTCTTAAGGCATTTAATAATCTAGTTACAGACCGTGAAAACCGACCTTATTATGATATTCTTTTTTATCAAATGGGTGTTTTTTATGATAACTATAAAATACAGGATAGTGCGCTGATATTTTATAATAAATCATTGTTCAGGAAATCTAAAGATCCGTATTTAGTAGCTTCGACTTATCGAAATATTGGGAACATGTATTTTAAAAATACAGATTATACAATGGCTGCCAAATATTATGACAGTACATTGGTAAAACTGGATCCTAAAACCAGGGAATATGCGTTCATCCAAAAAAACAGAAAAAATCTGGATAACGTAATTAAGTACGAAGGAATTGCAAAACGTAACGATAGTATAATTAAGGTATACGGTTTACCGGCACCCGACAGAAAATTGTATTTTGAAAATTACATTGCAGAGCTTAAAAAGAAAGATGAAGCAAAACGTATTTTAGAAGAAAAAGAAAAGGAAAGATTGGCCAATATAGACCGTAATACAAATTTGGGTAATGAGCCAACAGCGGTAAATCCAAACTCTATCGGGAAACCACCTTCTGATCCTGAAGGAATTATACCTCCGTCAGGAAACAATACTGCAAGTACTTTTTATTTTTATAATCCAACAACAGTTGCCTACGGAAAATTGCAATTCAAGAAATTGTGGGGTAACAGGACTTTGGGCGGAAACTGGAGATTGGCTGGAATAAAATCGGCTAATAATGCTGCAATGAACGATTCATTAAGTATTGCTCAGGAAGCGGCAGATAAACTAAAAGATTCTATTGTTATTGAAAAATATACAACAGATTTTTACGAAAAACAGCTTCCAAAAACACAGTTAGCAATAGATAGTATTGGTGTGGAACGTAATTTCGCATATTACCAATTAGGACTTATATATAAAGAGAAATTTAAGGAATATAATTTGGCAAGTGCCAAATTAGAGCAATTATTAAAAAACAATCCGGAAGAAAAATTGATTTTGCCATCGATGTATAATTTGTATAAAATATACCAAATTACAAATCCGGCAAAAGCAGAAGCTATAAAAATGGATATTAGTTCTAAATATCCAAATTCGAGATATGCACAAATCTTAAACAATACCAACTCAGAAGATTTAGCATCTGCAGATAAAGAGTATCAAAAATGGTACAAACTATTTCAGGAAGAACAGTTTGATACCGTTTTGGATAATATTGACAATCTGATCAATCAATATTCTGGTGACGAAATTGTTTCTAAATATGAATTATTAAAAGCAAATACTTTAGGAAAGGTAAATGGTCTTGCAGCATACAAAAGCGGTTTAGAGAACGTTGCGGATAATTATCCAAATAGTGATGAAGGTAAAAATGCAAGAGAAATTTTAGAGAAGCAAATTCCTGGTTTAGAAAAAATGGATTTTACAACAGTTGATAATAAAAACTGGAAAATTTTATATTTAGTTCCTAATAACGATTCAAAAACCCGTAAAAAAATCGAAGAAGCAATTAAAGTATTTTTGTTAGTTGAAAATTATGAGAGATTAACCACTTCTTTCGACAGATACAACAAAACAGAAAGTTTTATAGTTGTTCATGGTTTAAAATCAGAGGCTTATGCCAAAGATGTTTCGGGAGTTTTTAGGGATGATAAAAAATATCTGATACCAAATCAGCCCATTATTATCTCGAGTGATAATTATAAGCTGATTCAAATTAAAAAAAATCTCGAAGCCTACTTAGCCCCCAAAACCCCATAATCCCCATAATCATGTTTGATAAAGTTAAAAAAAACGGAACAGAACTCTTAGGTAAAACAAATAGAATTGTAGAAGGCACCTCTATAATAGGTGATATTGTTTCTAAAGCCGATTTTAGATTAGACGGCGAATTGATAGGAAACTTTACTTCGCAAGGAAAATTAGTTATAGGCGCTTCAGGCGTTGTAAGAGGAGAAATTGTTTGCAATAATGCTGATATCGAAGGTGAATTTCAGGGAAAAATCAAAGTTTTAGAAGTCCTTAATATAAAAGCATCTGCACAAATTCATGGCGAAGTTGCTGTAGGAAAACTGTCTATCGAACCAGGAGCAGATTTTACGGCTACTTGTACGATGCTAACAAATAATCCAAAAGAAGTAACGCTAAAAGATGGAAAAGGAACCGAACAAAAACAGAAGGAATAAATGGATGCCACTTATTAATATTCCCGTTCAAATGGGACTTATTATTTTCGTGTTCTCTTACTTCGGAACATGGTTAGATGAAAATCATCCAAGTCCAAAAGTGTACTACAATACAATCTTTGTAATGCTAGGTGTTGGGCTTGCCTTATATAATGTAATTCGTCAGGTTAACGACATTAATAAGACAAAGTGATTTTTGTCATTGAAAGCATTTGATAAAAAAGTGCATCTTTGCATAAAATTATTTTTCAAATGCTTTCAAAAAATTACAAATCTATTTTACATTTATTCTTTTTTGCTCTGGCGGCTTATGTTTTGCATAGAGCAGCTTTTTTAATGTTAGATTTAAATACGCAAACCTTTTATTATAGTATAGAATTTTTGTATTTGATTTTTTTCGGATTATCAGGATTATTATACCTTATATTATTAATAGTAAAAAAGAAGAATTTTGAGATTGTCGGGATGGCTTTCCTGTTCGGGACTTTTACTCAAATGTTAATAGGATATTTAATTTTAAGACCAATTTTAGAAAACCATAGTGCAGAGGTTATGGTTGAAAAAATCAGTTTTTTTATAACATTTATTTTGTTTTTGTTATTTGAGACGCTTTTAACTGCCCGATTATTAAATGAAAAGCGTTAAAATGGGGATTCTGTAAAAAAGGGTTCAAAAATAATTTTTCATATCCTTTTGAATATTAATAAAAAATGTACCTTTGCACCAAATTTTAGAAACGTAAAAAATAAGATTTTTAACAGATATGGTGATTTCAAACAAACCGCTCAAATTTATTCTTGCAGCTTTAGTAGCTTGTTCTCCAGTAATGAGTTTTGCAAATTCAGAGAATGACTCAACGCATGTACAGACTGAAACTGCTCATGAAGAGAAAGTAATTTCGCATAACGCTCCTGTAGAAGGTGAGCATGAAGCTCTGGATCCAAAAGCTAAAGTAGACGCTTTTATTGATCATCACTTACAAGATTCTCATGATTTTGTTTTCTTTTCAGATGAAAAAGAAAATAAACATTATGGTTTCTCATTACCAGTTATTCTTATTGACGGAGGATTGAAAATTTTCTCTTCTTCAAAATTACACCACGGTGAAGAAGTTGCAGAAGTTGATGGAAACTTCTACAAACTAGTTCACGGTAAAATCTACAAAACAGATGCTGCCGGTACCATTACTTTTAATGAGCACGGACATCCTGAAAACGAAAAGCCATTAGATTTTTCTATTACAAAAAATGTAGTGTCAATGCTTTTTGTTGCAGTACTATTATTTATAATGTTTACTGGTTTAGCAAAATCATATAAAAAAGGACCAATCCCAACTGGATTTGGCAGAGTATTAGAACCGCTTATCATTTTCATTAGAGACGAAATTGCGATTCCTAATATCGGAGAGAAAAAATACAGAAAATATATGGGTTACCTGTTAACCGTATTTTTCTTTGTGTGGGTGTTAAACTTATTAGGTATGACTCCACTAGGAATTAACGTTACAGGAAATATTGCAATCACAGTTTGTTTGGCAATGTTTACTTTTATCATTACCCAATTTAGTGCAAACAAAGATTATTGGGGACACATTTTCTGGATGCCGGGCGTTCCTGTACCAATGAAAATTATTCTTGCACCAATCGAGGTGTTAGGAACATTAACAAAACCATTTGCATTATTAATTCGTTTGTATGCAAATATTACTGCAGGTCACGTAGTAATTATGAGTTTGATCGCAATGATCTTTGTAGGTAAAAATTTAGCTGCAGATTTGCCAATCTCTATGGGATTAACATTATTTATTTCTGTTATCGAAATTTTAGTTGCATTTTTACAGGCATTCATTTTCACCATGTTATCATCATTGTTTATTGGTATGGCTGTTCAGGATCATGATCACGCACATCATCACGAAGATGAAACTGCAATCATTTAATTTAGAAGTTTAATTTTATATATATAAATAGTTATGGGAACAATTCCAACTTTAGTAGGTGCTGGATTAGTAGTAATCGGAGCAGGTTTAGGTTTAGGTAAAATCGGTGGATCTGCTATGGACGCTATTGCTCGTCAGCCAGAAGCTGCTGGTAAAATTCAAACTGCGATGATTATTATCGCGGCTTTATTAGAAGGTTTAGCATTTGCTGCTTTAATCTTAGGAAAAAACTAATAAAGAAAAAATTAGCAACATCTTTAACGGTTGGTTAAAGGTGTTGTTACTTTTAAAAAAAGAAATTAAATATTTAATATAGTTATAAAATGGATAAGTTAATTAACGATTTTTCATTCGGTTTATTCTTTTGGCAAGCTTTAATCTTGTTGGTTTTAATTTTACTTTTAGTAAAATTTGCCTGGAAACCAATTATGGAATCTATTACCGCAAGAGAAGAAGGTATTAAAAATGCATTACTTTCTGCTGAAAATGCAAAGAGAGAAATGGAAAACTTGCAAGCTGACAATCAAAGAATTTTGAATGAAGCTCGTGCTGAACGTGACGCGATGCTAAAAGAAGCTCGTGAGATGAAAGAGAAAATGATTGCTGATTCTAAAAACGAAGCACAAGAAGCAGGTCAAAAAATGATCGCTCAGGCGAAAGCGGCTATCGAAAGTGAAAAAAATGCTGCTATGGCTGAATTGAAATTACAAGTTTCTACTTTATCATTAAGCATTGCTGAAAAAATATTGAAAGAAGAACTATCTAACAAAGAATCTCAAACTAAATTAGTTGAGAAAATGTTAGGTGACGTAAAGTTAAACTAAGATTATGGCAAGTACAAGAGCAGCAATTCGTTATGCAAAAGCAATTCTAGACTTAGCAAACTCTAAAGGTGTTGCCGAAGCTGTCAATAACGATATGAAGTCGATTGCAACAGCAATTGATACAAATCTGGAATTGAGTACATTTATCCAAAACCCAACTACAAAAGTTGAAGTTAAAGAAAGTGCTCTTTTAGAAGTTTTTGCAGATGTAAATGAAGTAACCAAAGGTTTGTTTCATTTATTGTTTGAAAACAAAAGATTTGAAATTCTGGAAGCAATTGCTTTAGAATATAAAAAATTATTTGATGAAGGTAATGGAGTTGAAGTAGCAAAAGTTACAACAGCGGTTCCTATGGATGCAGCTTTAGAAGCTAAAGTTCTGGAAAAAGTTGCTACATTATCAGATAAGAAAATAACAATAGAAAATACAGTAGATCCATCAATCATTGGAGGATTTATTTTAAGAATAGGTGATCAACAATACAATGCTTCTGTTGCAAACAGATTGCAGGTATTAAAAAGAGAGTTAAGTAATTAGTTTTATTACACATAAAAGTGTCTAAATTATAAATTAAGATGGCGGAAATCAAACCTGCTGAAATTTCAGCAATATTAAGAAAGCAAGTAGAAGGTTTTGAATCTGGTGCTACGCTAGAAGAAGTAGGAACAGTACTTCAAGTTGGAGACGGTATTGCTCGTATTTACGGGCTATCGAATGTACAATATGGTGAGTTAGTTGAATTTGACAACGGACTTGAAGCTATTGTATTGAACCTTGAAGAAGACAATGTTGGTGTGGTACTTTTAGGACCATCAACTGGAATCAAAGAAGGATCAACAGCAAAAAGAACACAACGTATCGCTTCTCTTAAAGTAGGTGAGCAAATGGTAGGACGTGTAGTAAACACTCTTGGTTTTCCAATTGATGGAAAAGGACCAATTGGTGGAGACTTATACGAAATGCCTCTAGAAAGAAAAGCTCCTGGAGTTATCTTCCGTCAGCCAGTTACTGAGCCATTACAAACAGGAGTAAAAGCAGTAGATGCTATGATCCCGGTTGGTCGTGGACAACGTGAGCTTGTTATTGGTGACCGTCAAACAGGTAAATCAACTGTTTGTATCGATACAATCTTAAATCAAAAAGAATTTTACGATGCAGGAAAACCTGTATTCTGTATATATGTTGCAATTGGGCAAAAAGCTTCAACTGTAGCAGGAATCGCTAAAATGTTAGAAGAAAAAGGTGCAATGGCTTATACAGTTATTGTTGCAGCTAATGCTTCTGACCCAGCTCCAATGCAAGTTTATGCTCCTTTCGCAGGTGCTGCAATTGGAGAGTACTTTAGAGATTCAGGTCGTCCAGCACTTATTGTGTATGATGATTTATCTAAACAAGCTGTTGCTTACCGTGAGGTTTCTCTTTTATTAAGAAGACCACCGGGACGTGAGGCATATCCTGGAGACGTTTTCTACTTACACTCTCGTTTATTAGAGCGTGCTTGTAAAGTAATTGCTGATGACGGAATTGCTAAAAACATGAACGATTTACCAGATTCTATCAAGTCTATCGTAAAAGGTGGTGGTTCATTGACTGCTTTACCAATTATCGAAACTCAGGCTGGTGACGTTTCTGCATATATCCCAACAAACGTAATTTCGATTACAGATGGTCAGATTTTCCTTGATGGAGATTTGTTCAACTCTGGAGTTCGTCCTGCTATCAACGTAGGTATCTCTGTATCTCGTGTTGGAGGTAATGCTCAGATTAAATCAATGAAAAAAGTTTCAGGAACTTTAAAATTAGACCAGGCTCAATTCCGTGAATTAGAAGCTTTCGCTAAATTTGGTTCTGACTTGGATTCAGTTACTTTAAACGTAATTGAAAAAGGTAAAAGAAACGTTGAGATCTTGAAACAAGGTTTAAATGATCCTTATACTGTAGAAAATCAAGTAGCTATTATTTATGCAGGTTCTAAAAACTTATTAAGAAACGTTCCTGTAAATAAAGTAAAAGAGTTTGAAGCTGATTTCTTAGCTTACTTAAACAGTAAACATAAAGATACGCTTAACGCTTTGAAAGCTGGTAAATTAGATGACAACATTACTGATGTTATCGAAAAAGCAGCAAAAGAAATTTCAGCAAAATATAACTAATAAGATAATTGGTCAATTAGATAATTAGAAAGTGTTTCAACATTCTTCTAATTATCTAATTTTCAAATTGTCACATTTTCTAATTAATAGATGGCAAATTTAAAGGAAATCCGTAATAGAATTACTTCCGTTTCATCGACGATGCAAATTACATCGGCAATGAAAATGGTTTCTGCTGCAAAGCTTAAGAAAGCACAAGATGCAATCACTGCAATGCGCCCTTATGCCGAGAAATTAACGGAGTTGTTGCAAAACCTTTCTGCTACACTTGATGGTGAAGTTGGAGGAGATTATACAACACAACGTGAAGTAAAAAAAGTATTGCTTGTAGCTATAACTTCAAATAGAGGTTTATGTGGTGCATTCAATTCAAATATTATTAAAGAGGTTAAAAATCGTTCTGCTTTTTATGCCGGAAAACAAGTTGATGTTTTTCCTATTGGTAAAAAAGGAAATGATGTATTAAGTAAATCTCATAAAGTTCACGGTCACCATAATGCAATTTTCGATCATTTAACTTTTGAAAATGTTGCCGGAATTGCTGATAACTTAACTCAGAAATTTTTATCTGGAGAATACGACAGAATCGAATTGATTTACAATCAGTTTAAAAATGCTGCAACACAAATCGTTCAAACAGAACAATTTTTACCGTTGGCACCAATTAAATCTGATGTACCGGTTTCTACAGGAGATTATATTTTTGAACCTTCAAAAGAAGAAATTGTGTTAACATTGATTCCTAAATCATTAAAAACACAATTGTACAAAGGTATTCGTGATTCATTTGCTTCAGAACACGGAGCGCGTATGACAGCAATGCACAAAGCAACTGACAACGCAACTGAATTAAGAAACCAATTGAAATTGACTTACAATAAAGCACGTCAGGCATCTATTACAAACGAAATCCTTGAGATCGTTGGTGGAGCAGAAGCTTTGAACGGATAATTTATTCAAGACATATAAAAAAGAGCCGACAAGTAATTGTCGGCTCTTTTTTTGTATAATATTTTCAACTAATTTTTCCTTTTAATTTTCCTAAATAAAGTAATTCTAATTTTGCAATCCTATTTTTTAAGGGATTGCAACTAGAATTATTTACTTGCCCTCTATTTTATTATTGTATTATTTTTCTTCTTTATTGTAAACCGCAGCTATTAAGATGTTTAGAGCTGTTTCTTATCTACTTATTTCTCACAGTCTTTTTTTGTAGTATAAATTGTTAAACATTTATTTTATTTGAAAGAAAAACTTTATAATTTGATTTAAAAGTATATTTTTGCCTTTCATATAATAATGTCATTTTTAGTTGTAAGAATGACATGAACTAGTAATCAAAAGACAATGGCAAAAGAAAATTTTAACTGGAAGAGTCTTTTCGTAAACGATAATGATAGCCATAGTACTTCATCAGTCATTCGTACAGAAGAACCGGTTTCATTAAATCCGGAAAATAAATTCCCTCAACAAATTGAACAGACATATACTACAGACTCCTCAGCAAATCCATTTTTAAAAGAAATTTTTGAAGTGTATGACAAAGGCTTTGAATCATTAAATGAGCCCGGCTTTGATTTTTTTGAATTATATAAATCGGTATTAGTAGTTGGTGTTACAAATCCGCAGAGTTATCAAATGGCTTTTACAATGGGTAAATCTATAAACTCAGATTTAACCAAAGATTTTCTGCTGCAAAAAGCAAATTTCTATATCGCAGAAATTGAGAAAGTGTATGAAAAGTATAATGTAGTTGGGAAAGCAAAAAAGCAAGAGCTTGATAATAATATTGCAAAAGACAAATACAACCTTTCTAAAAGTATAACCGATTTAGAATCGAATATCGTGCAGCTTCAAAAAGAATTAGAGGCAAAAAAAGCAGAACTTCAAAAGATGGATCCTGCTAATAGAAAAGAGCTTACAGAAATTCAATTGAAAATCGAAGCTAATGATTTAGCAAAAGAAAAAATTATGTCATCAATAAATACTGTAATAACAGGTATAAATCAATACTTATAAAAATATGGATAAGTACGAACAAGAAAAAAGTACACTTTTATCATTACCAATTTTAAAACATTTTGATGAGTCAAAAGGAGAAATTGCCTTAAAAACGGGTGCGCTTAAAAGTAGTGAAAAATCATTATTTCTGGCCTTAGCGCTTGGTTTACTTGGTGTTGGAGGTTACCTGATCTGGACTTATATAATTCCGCCATTGTTTACAATGCTTGGTCAGGCTATTGCATTATCAGCCACAGGTGTTTTTTTGGTTTTTTTAGTTATGATGGCTCCCGTAATTATGAAAGCGCTTCGTTTTGCTACAAAAAATATTCACAAAGCATTAATTCAAAGTGATCCTTTTAATGAGTTAGAAGAACAAAAGCAAAAGATGATTAAAAACCGCGAAGTTTTTAAAAACACAAAGGCGAAGTTAAAAGGGCTAAAAAATGAAATGGAGATTGAAGCCAATAAATCTGAAAAAGAAGCCAAATCTTTTCAGGATGATGTATTGAGTTTACAACGTCAGTCAGAAAGGTTAAAATCAGCCATGGATGAAATGGTTAAGATTAACGGTGTAGCTGCAAAAGATACAGATGAGTATGTTGCATTACAGAGTGAATTAGCAAAAAAATTGAGTGATTCACAGAGAATTTCAACTCAATACGAGCAAAGTAAAAGTTTTATCCAAAAATATGGTGTTCGTGCAAATGTTCTTGGTAAAATGGATCGAAAGCTGACTTTGGCCGGAACAGCTATAGATATTAAAATTGCTGATTTTGATGCTACCGTTAAAATGCTTCAAAAGGAGTACGAATTTGCCAGAAATGCTAAAGAAGCAACAGAGAGTGCAAAAAGTGCGATGATGTTTACTAAAGATTGGGAATTAGAGTACGCTTTAGAAGTAGTGACTTCTACCATTGCTCAGGATATTGCTAAAACATCTGAAAACTTAATTGACATTGATGCTCTGACATCTAAATATTCTGTTGATAACGATGAACTGTATTCAAGATTAGATTCACTTGCCGATCAAATTAAAACAGGAAATAATACAATACCGGATTCAACAAAATACTCAGGGCCTAATTATAAAATGACCAAAGAAGATAAATTATCAAGTGGCGGTTTTGGAGATATTTTTTAATAAGAGAATTTAATTTAAATATATAATGGGAAAAATTTTAAGAACACAAAAGTTAACTACGTTTTCTGAATTATTGATTGTAGTGGCTGCAATTGGTGCTATTTTGGGTGGAGTTTATTATTTATCTCCGGGTATTAAAACGGCAGTTTCAAAGCAATTGAGCGGAATTGATCTTAACCAAATGGATGTCAATAACGTAACAAATGCTGAAAAAATAGCACTTCCGTCTACAGACGTTTCGTCAGAAGTTACAGGAAAACCATTAGTTAGAATTGCAGCTTATGCCTGGAATGCTCAATCTGGAATTATTGTTTCTAATGGTGGTCCAAAAACAACCAAAGGTTCTTTGATGGAAAAAAACGGAGTTAATCTTGAAATAATTCGTCAGGACTGGCTTTCAGAGTTACGTAATATGCAAATGAAATTTATCGAAGAATTTGATAGAGGGCAAACATATCCATCTTCCAACAAAAGTGCTTTCGCTATTATGATGATGGGTGATGGAGCGCCTTTTTATATCAGTTCTATGCAAAAGTCATTAAACGAAAAATACGGAAAAGATAAATATCACGTACAAGTTATGGGGGTTGTTGGAATGAGTAATGGTGAAGATAAATTGATAGGTCCGCCAAATTGGAAATCAGATCCAAAATCCATGAAAGGTTCAGTAATTTCAGCAGTTCTTGGAGATGGTGACTGGGTTACAACAGTAAATTATTGCTTTGCCAACGGTTTGAAAGTTAACCCGGATCCGGCTACCTATGATGCAGACGCGGTGAATATTTATCCATCTGAAAATGATGATTATATTAAATCAGCAGAAGAATTAATTAAATCTCAAACAACAGGCTGGACAGTAAGTCTTAAGGAAGTTGTAAATGGAAAATTAACCGGAAAAACGGTAAACAAAAAAATAGACGGTTGTGCTACATGGACTCCCGGTGATAAAACTGTTTTTGATAAACTTTCCGGATTTGTTGATATCGTTTCTACAAAAGAGTTTAACAATCAAATGCCAACAGTTGTTATTGGAGTAAAGGAATGGGCAGAAAAAAATCCTGAAATTGTTTCTAATATTCTGAAATCTTCGTTGACTGCATCTAACCAGATGAAAAATTACGAAGACTGGAAAGTAAGAGCATCAAAGGCTGTTGCTGATACTTATCAGATGGAGACTCCTGAATATTGGTATAAAATGTTCAAAGGTCAGCAAGAAACAAAAAATGGACTGACTTATAATATGGGAGGTTCAAAAGTTTTTAATTATGCAGATGTAATGCAATATTTTGGTTTAACGGATGGAGTGAACAGATATAAATCAGTTTACAATCAGGTTTCCGGATATTTAACTGAATTGAATCCGTTTGGATTTAATGAAAATGTAGGAGCAGTAGTTCCTTATGATGAGGCAGTAAATCTATTTTTCTTAAAAAATATAAATGATATCGAGTCAACTTCGGCAGATAAAGCAGATTACAGTAATCAGGCAACTCAGGTTATAGCTTCTGGAGAATGGAAGATTAACTTTAATACAGGAAGTGCCGAAATTTCGAACTCATCCAGTAAAGAAGTAGAGAAAATTTATAATCTTTTGGTACAGGCAGAAAACACTAAAATTACTGTTGTAGGGCACACTGATAATGTTGGAAATGCTGATTCTAATTTGGTTTTATCAAAAAGCAGGGCTCAGGCTGTTGTAAATTATTTGAAACAAAAAGGAATTCCTGAAAATCGTTTTCAAATGGTTGACGGAAAAGGGCAAAATGATCCAGTTGCAGACAATAATACTGCTTCCGGAAAAGCACTAAACAGACGTGTGGTGATTACGTTTTTGAAATAATAATTTAAATATAGAAGGCTGTCTTATGATGGCCTTCTTCTATAAATATGATAAAATATCTTATTCCTTTTGAAAAAACATCAAAACTCAATAAAACTATTATTTTATTAGTTTGGTTATTGCTATTGATTGTTACCTGGTTTGTAACAACTTCTGGCGAAAAACACCTTTTCCCGTCTCCGGTTCAGGTTTTAACGGGGTTTACAGAATTGTATAAAGATGGGCTGGTAGTGCATGTTTTTAATTCATTAAAATTATGTTTCCTTTCTATTTTTCTGGCAACATTAATTTCATTAGTATTTGCCTATTTATGGCCAATTCCGTTATTAAAGCCAGTTTCTGAATTCGTAACAAAATTTAGATTTCTACCTTTTACAGGTCTTTCATTTTATATTACAATGGTGATTCATGATGCAAGAAATATGCAAGTCTGGATTTTAGTAATTTTTCTAACCACATTTTTAACTACGTCATTAATTGCCGTTGTCAAAGATATTCCTGAAGAAGAATTTGATCATGCTAAAATGCTAAAATGTACAAGATGGGAGGTACTTTGGCAAGTTATAATTCTAGGAAAATTAGATTATGTTATGGATGTAATCAGACAAAATCTTGCTATAACCTGGATGATGCTCGTTACTGTAGAATCTATTGTTGCCGCTTCGGGAGGACTCGGTTTTTTAATCAAGAATTCAGATAAGTTTATGAATACAGGACGAATCATTGCGCTGCAGATAATTATTTTATTAATAGGCTTAAGCTTAGACGCAGGTATAAATTTTTTAAGAAAAGCAATTTTTAGATATTCAAAAATATAATTATGAAACACGAATTTAAAGAAACATTATTATATGTTGAAAATCTTAGCGTTGCATACGATGACAATATTATTATTAAAGATATAAATATCGTC
This sequence comes from Flavobacterium sp. C3NV, assembly GCF_046825355.2. NCBI lineage: Bacteria > Pseudomonadati > Bacteroidota > Flavobacteriia > Flavobacteriales > Flavobacteriaceae > Flavobacterium > Flavobacterium sp. C3NV. The sequence goes on from NZ_JBKQBJ020000005.1 coordinate 61,572, forward strand.
GAAAAAGATGTAGTGAGAGAAGATAATGATTGTACAGGACAAGTTTTGGCCTTTGTTGGCCGATCAGGAAGAGGAAAATCGACTTTTTTTAAGGCACTTACCGGGCTGGTTTCTACAACTTCAGGAAAAATTTTAATTAAAGATTTCGAAAACCCGGAACCTAATACAGCTAAATCAGTAAGTGAGGGCGATATAGGTTTTGTAGATCAAAAATATACTTTGTTTAGACATAAAACGGTCAGCGAAGCCCTTAAGTTTTCTTTGAGAAAATCAACTCTGTCAAGTATTGAGAAGGAGAATAAAATAAAAGTATACTTAAAAGAATGGGGACTAGAGAATTGTGCAGATAAATATCCAAATGAACTTTCTGGAGGACAAAGACAAAGAACAGCCATTATTGAACAATTATTTTCATCAGACCAATTTATTGTATTAGATGAACCATTTTCAGGTTTGGACGTTGGAAATATTGAAGAGGTAAAGAAAGCTTTTGAATTGCTAGGTAATTCATCTGAATTTAATACCGTCATTTTTTCTACACACGATATTGAACTCGCTCTTGAATTAGCTCAGGTAATATATGTTATTGGATATCCAACCATTGATGGTAAACAGCAACAATATGGAACCATTGTCGCTAAATATGATCTAAGAGAAATGGGATTGGCCTGGAAAGATTATTGTGAAGATCATCTAAAATTATCAAAAGAAATTATCCATCAAATGATGATTTCTTAAAGTATTATGAAATGAAAAAAAATCCGATATCGATTATAGAAGATTCGTTTCTATCTTTAAAAAAATATTTAGAAACAAATGTAAACCCTAATGAAGCCGTTTTTACGGCTTCATTTATTGCAGATTTACATAAAGAGACAACAAGTATCATTGAAATTTGTAGTTTATTAAATCAGGATAATGATTTTATTAAAAGGATCAATGAACGTGTAAATCCCGTTTTTTCTAATGGATTATTGTTTAAGGCAGAACATTTTTTTCTTTCGGACATTATTGATATTTATGATAGAGAAAGGGAGATAAAAAGTGAAAAAGCACAATTTGTTCTGGCGTATTATTATGATGCTTTGCGCAATAAACATTTTGCCGATGAAAGTTCTATAAACGAATTGAATCAATTGGTTTTTACAGCCGATTTTAAAAATCATCTTTTAAAAATAAAAGAAGGAAATAAAATAAAAACTTCAAATGCAGAGCAAAAACAGTATTTGTTACCAGAAGTACTGTCTGAAAAAAAGAATAGTAAAACAGAAGATATTTTAATTAAATATCAAAATTTTATTCATTTTGCATTCGATAAAATGTTTGAAAATACGATAGCTTTCAGCAATTATTTAGGTTTGAATTTAAACAAATCAAATACGGATAAAAAACAAACAAACAATATTCCTGAAGAAGATTCGCTGGAAAAAGTCCTTAAAGAATTAAATGAATTAATTGGTTTAGCCGAAGTAAAAAAGGATGTTTTTGAACTTATCAACTTACTTGAAGTACAAAAAAAACGCTCTCAACAAGGATTAAAGAATGTTGAAATAACTTTACATACCGTTTTTTCGGGTCCGCCGGGAACCGGAAAAACATCAGTAGCCAGACTTTTAAGCAGAATTTTTAAGCATTTAGGATTTTTATCAAAAGGGCAAATGTATGAAACAGACAGAGAGGGATTAGTAGCAGGTTATGTAGGACAAACTGCAACAAAAGTGGAGAATGCTGTTAGAGAAAGTATTGGAGGTGTTTTATTCATTGACGAAGCTTATTCGTTAACCCAAAATGCATTTGGTAATGATTATGGGGCCGAGGCAGTAAATACATTACTGAAGAGAATGGAAGATTGTCGGGAAGATTTGGCTGTTGTGGTCGCTGGATATACAGAGCCAATGAAAAATTTTATAGATTCAAATCCCGGATTACGTTCTCGTTTTAATAGATATTTCTATTTCGACCATTTTAATCCAGGTGAATTACTTCAAATTTTTGAATCATTTTGTAATAAATCAGATTTTATACTTTCTGATGAAGCCAAAGAAAAACTTACAGATACCTTTGAATTACTGTATGCCAGTAAGGATGAAGGTTTTGGCAATGCAAGAGTAGTTCGCAATTTATTTGAAAAGTGTATTCAAAATCAGGCAAATAGAATTGTGAAATTAAAAAAAATTAGTAGCAAGACTCTCAAACAACTCAATGAAGAAGATATTCCTGAGCCGAAAGAGACGCAGCAAAACGTTAATTTTGGAAAAATAGAGGAATAGCAAAAAAGACCCGACAATCACTTGTTGAGTCTTTTTATTTATATAGTAGTTTTAGTTTTTCTAATTTTTAAACTTATAAAATGGTGATTCTCAATTCAATCAAAACCGAGAATCAGTTACCATTTTATAAAATTATTGACAGATTTATCACCTCTGTAGTGCTTTGTCTTTCATGGGAACAAACTAGCTTTATCAGTCCCAATGCTCTGTTTTTTTAAGGGTTACATATCAGCAGAATCACTCCCTTTTGCTTTGTCTTTTATGGGAACAAACTAGCTTTATTAGTCCCAATGCTCTGTTTTTTTGAGGGTTACATTTCAGCAGAATCAATCCCTTTGCTTTGTCTTTTATGGGAACAAACTAGCTTTATCAGTCCCAATGCTCTGTTTTTTTGAGGGTTACATTTCAGCAGAATCAATCCCTTTGCTTTGTCTTTTGTGGGAACAAACTAGCTTTATTAGTCCCAATGCTTTGCTTTTTTTGAAAGGTTGTATTTTAGCTTTGCTCATTCCTTTGATACAAAGTTAATATAGAAGTACTTCGAATTATTTATACAATTTTTTAACTTTATTATAAATTTCACACATACAGTTATAAAGTCTTATAACAGGCAATAGAAAATTGAGTATTTTTGATGTCTATTTTTATTACAATGAAATTACAAGTAAAAGAGCTTACTACCATACAGGCAATGGTTGACCAAATAGAAACCATGCGATTTCTTTATCCTAATTTATCGATTGAAAAATATGAGGCTTACCTATCTGAAATGGTACCTCATAATTATATTCAGATCGCTGTTTTTGAGGGAGATAACTGTCTTGGAATTACGGGTTGTTGGTCGGCTACTAAATTATGGACAGGTAAATATCTCGAAATAGATAATTTTGTTGTAAATCCGGATCATCGTTCTAAAGGAATAGGAAAATTATTAACAGATTATATCGAAAAAAAAGCTTTAGAGCTGGATTGTAGTTCTATAGTTTTAGATGCTTTTACCGGAAATTTCGCCGCTCATCGCTTTTACTACAATCAGGGCTACGGACCAAAAGGTTTTCATTTTGTTAAAATATTAGACGAAAAAAAATTAACACAATAAAATTACACACCATTTTTTTTATTGAACCTACAAAAGCAATAATAAACCAAAGAATTGGTTATTTTTGTTTTACAAACTTTATTATAAAATTATTTTGGGATTATATAAAAATCTGTTCAAACAAACTGCTATTTACGGACTAGCGACTGTATTACCAAGAATGCTAAGTTTTTTATTGGTAAGATTGTACACTGGTATTTTACCAACTGCAGAATATGGCGAGGTTTCGATCGTTTTGTCATGGATGGTTTTCTTTAATGTGGTTCTTTCTTACGGAATGGAAACTGCATTTTTTAGATTCTATAGTGCCGAGGATGATAAGAAAAATGTAATCGCAACTTCTACAATATCAATATTTTGGTCCTCGATTCTTTTCTTATTTGCGGCTTTAATTTTTAGAAATACATTAGCAAGTCTTGCCGAAGTCGATGTACAATATATTACCTATACCGTTTGGATTTTAGTTCTGGATGCTTTGGTTTTAATACCGTTTTCTAAACTTAGAGCCAATCAGAGACCAATGGTTTATGCAGCAATTAAAATAGGAAACGTAATCATCAATTTATTACTGAATATCTTCTTTTTAATATACTTGCCTAAACTTGCTGCAGCAAATCCTAACTCAGTTTGGGACAATTTATATGTTGAGAATTTCCAGATTGCCTATATTTTCATTGCAAATTTACTGGCAAGTTTAGCTACATTCATTGTATTGTCACCAAATTATCTTTCGCTTGGAAGAAAATTCGATCCGGTACTTTGGAAAAAAATGATGAAATACGGTTTGCCAATTCTGGTTGCCGGACTTGCATTTGCTGTTAACGAACATTTCGATAAAATTCTTTTAGGATATTTATTACCTGAAAATTTAGCGAAATCAGAAGTTGGAGCCTATTCAGCTTGTTACAAATTAGGTCTGTTTATGGTTTTGTTTGCAACCGCTTTTAGATTAGGGATCGAGCCTTTCTTTTTTAGTCATGCTAAAAATGCCAATGCGCCTCAAACTTATGCCGTAATCACAAAATATTTTGTTATTCTGGGTTCCTTAATTTTATTAGGAGTAATTGTTTTTGCCGATGTTTTAAAATATCTTTTACTAGACAATAAGTCCTATTGGGAAGCAATGAAAGTAGTTCCTTTAATTATTTTAGCAAACTTCTTCTTAGGAATTTACAACAACTTATCGGTTTGGTATAAACTGACTGATAAAACAAAAATTGGAGCATACATCTCGATTGTTGGAGCGATTGTAACATTGGTTTTAAATTATTTTTTAATTCCAAAATACAGCTACTATGGTTCAGCAATTGCCACGATTTCAGCTTACGGAAGCATGATGTTGATTTCCTACGTATTAGGAAACAAATATTATCCAATTCCTTATGATATGAACAAAATTGGAGCTTATTTGGGAATTTCAATTGTATTTTCGGCTATTTCTTTTTACGGATTTAGAGAAAATTATTTTATTGGAGTTCCGTTATTATTAGCATTCATGTATTTTGTTTATCATAACGAAAAAGACACCATCAAAGGAATTATGAATAGAAAGTAGAATTGAGTTTTAATACATTCGATTCGATTTTTAATATTTTAAAATAAAAAATGAAAATACAAATTATCAATAAATCACAGCACGCTTTACCAAACTACGAAACAATTGCTTCGGCAGGAATGGATTTACGTGCCAATTTAACAGAGTCTATAACATTAAAACCATTAGAAAGAACCATTGTAAAAACGGGACTTTTTATTGAATTACCAATAGGTTACGAAGCACAGGTTCGACCAAGAAGCGGATTAGCAGCCAAAAAAGGAGTTACAGTTTTAAATTCTCCTGGAACGGTTGATGCAGATTATAGAGGTGAAATAGGTGTAATTTTAGTAAATTTATCTAATGAAGCATTCGTAATCGAAAACGGAGAACGAATTGCACAATTAATTATTGCCAAACACGAAAGAGCCGAATGGATTGAAGTTGCAGAACTTTCTGAAACATCAAGAGGCGGAGGCGGATTTGGAAGTACCGGAGTGAAGTAGTTTAAGTCGCAGTTTTCAGTCACAGTCACATTAATCAGTTTTTGTACTTTGCGAACTTTGCGTTTAAAATAGTTTTCAGTCGCAGTCACAGTAATCAGTTTCTGTACTTTGCGACCTTAAAAATGAAATGAATAAACCTGGCGAACTTCGCGAATCCCCGATAACTATCGGGATTGCGAACTTTGCGGTTAAATAGTTTTCAGTTGCAATCACAGTAATCAGTTTCTGTACTTTGCGACCTTAAAAATGAAATGAATAACCTGGCGATCTTTGCGAATAACCTTTTGCGAATTTTGCGGTTAAATAGTTTTCAGTTGCACTCACTTTAATCAGTTTCTGTACTTTAAAACAAAACAAATAACCTTTGCGGTTAAAATTAAGAACCAAACTAAGAGGATTTTTTAAAATCTTCGAATAAAATAAAAAGACAAAATGAAAATAATCGTTCCAATGGCAGGTAGAGGATCAAGACTTAGGCCACATACTTTAACTGTTCCAAAACCATTAATTCCTGTTGCAGGTAAATCTATTGTTCATCGTTTAGTCGAAGACATTGCTGAAATTTTAAAAGAACCTATCGAAGAAGTGGCTTTTATTTTAGGAGATCCTGCTTTTTTTGGAGATGATCTTGTAGCAAGTTTAGAAGAATTGGCCGGGAGTTTAGGAGCAAAAGCTTCTATCTATCGTCAGGATTTACCGTTAGGGACTGGTCATGCCATTATGTGTGCAAAAGAATCTTTGTCCGGGCCTGCAGTTATCGCTTACGCAGATACCTTAATCAGAGCAGATTTCGAACTAGATCCTGCTGCAGATGCTGTAATTTGGGTAAAACAAGTAGATCAGCCGGAAGCATTTGGTGTTGTAAAACTGAATCAGAATAACGAAATTATAGAATTGGTAGAAAAACCAAAAGAATTCGTAAGCGACTTAGCCGTTATCGGAATCTACTATTTTAAAGAAGTTGGAGATTTGAAAAAAGAACTTCAGGGAGTTTTGGATAACAATATCCAGAATGGTGGAGAATACCAAATCAACGATGGGATTAAGGCAATGATGGCTAATGGTAAAGTTTTTAAAACCGGAAGTGTTGACGAATGGATGGATTGCGGAAACAAAGATGTTACGGTTGAAACCAATTCAAGAATGTTAGGATTTTTGCACAATGACGGAGAACATTTGGTAGATTATGATGTACAGTTAGAAAACTCAACCATTATTCCTCCTTGTTATATTGGCGAAAATGTAGTGTTGAAAAACGCAACCGTTGGACCAAATGTTTCAATAGGAAAAGGATGTCATGTTATCGATAGTTCGATCAAAAATAGTCTGGTTCAAACTTATTCTCAAATAAAAAACGCTAACTTAGACAATGCTATGATAGGAAATCACGTTGTTTATGATGGTAAGTTTACCAGCATTAGCATTGGTGATTATTCGGTTTTAGAATAAATATAAGTTTAAAGAGGTGCCATTTGATACAATTACAAAATCAACACGAATTTCATTAATTGACACTAATTTAGTTTGTGAAATTAATTTCAAAAACTAAATTAAGCCATAAAAATTGGTGCAAATTAGTGAAATTCGGGTTGAAACTTAATTTATAGTATTTGTATTCGGTAGGCTCAAAAAGATTCGTTTTTGTTTAAAGATTAAATTATAGAGATGATACAAAAAGGAGTTATAGTCATTTTATTTTTCGTTTTGCTTGGCAATCCAGTTTCGGTTATGGCACAAACAGAACCGGAGGATATTGCTATGGCAACCGATGAATATCAGGATGCTTTTTATGAATCATTAAAACAAAAAGGAATTGAAAATTATGATAAAGCAATAGCATCACTAGATAAATGTGTAAAGCTAAAACCCAATGATGCTGTAGCTTATTTTGAATTAGGCAAAAATTATCTATCATTAAAAGATTATCGAAACGCACAGGATTCGTTTGAAAAAGCAACACAATTAGATCCAAAAAATAAATGGTACTGGTTAGGAATTTATGATGTAAGCTACGAAACGAAAAATTATCCTTTGGCTATTGAAACCATTCAGAAAATTGCTGTTTTTGATGAAGAATACAAAGATGATTTGATTTCGTTGTACATGATTACCAATCAGTTTGACAAAGCACTTGTAACGATCAATGAAATGAATGATAAATTCGGAAAATCAGAAGATCGTGACCGTTATAAAATGCAAATTTTATCTCAGGGGAAATATCAAAATGCCGAAATCACAAATTTGATCGATCAGATAAAAAAGAGTCCAAAAGAAGAAGCGAATTATATCAATCTGATTTTCTTATATTCAAAAGCTGAAGAAACTGATAAAGCATTAGAAGTTGCAAAGCAATTGGCAAAAGAAATCCCAACATCGGAGTGGGCGCAAGTGAGTTTGTTTAAAGTTTATATAGATGCAAACCAGTCAGATAAAGCCATTAAGGCGATGAATGTAATTTTATCAAGTTCAAAAATTGATTCAAAAATTAAGCATCGTACCTTAAATGAATTTTTGATCTATGTGAATAAAAATCCGCAATATGCTCCTGATTTAGAGAAAGCAATTGCCTATTTTGATAATGATAAAGAAATTGATGTTGCAAAAGAGGTAGGGAAATTTTATCATAGCAAAGGTCAGTTTGAGAATGCAATTAAGTATTATGAGAAAGATTTAAAATCAAATTCAGATACAGATCGCGAATCCAATTTGTTATTGCTTGAAGCTTATGCGCAGGCAAAACAATTTGAACCCATGACAAAAAGAGCGATGAATATGATTGATGTATATCCTAGTCAGCCTCAATTTTATTATTATGCTGGTTTAGGAAACAATCAGTTAAAACAATTTAAAAACGCAAAAACCGTTTTAGAAATGGGACTCGATTATGTTGTTGATGATAAAGCGCTCGAAGCAAATTTTAATATTCAATTAGGAGAAGCATACAATGGTCTGGGAGATGCTAAGAAAAAAGAGGAATACTTTTTGAAGGCAAATGAGTTATTAAAGAAAAAAAAGTAAAAGACTAAATTCAGATGAAAAAATATATAGCACTAGTATTGTTGACCGCTTTTATGGTTTCTTGTAAATCAAAGGCAGTTGCAGTACAAAATAATAACGGCAATGCTGAAGTTATTACAAAAGAAGACAAAAAAGCAGTTGAGAAACATTACGATAATAAGTTAGATTTTTCGACTTTATACATAAAAGCCAGCGCGAGATATGCTGACGAAAAACAAAGTCAAAATGTTACAGCCGACATTAGAATCGAAAAAGACAAACAGATCCTGGTAAGTGTTCGTTTTTTAGGAATTACAATGGCAAAAGCTTTGATAACACCAACTACAGTAAGTTATTACGAAAAAATAAACAGTACCTATTACGAAGGCGATTTTACCAGTTTAAGCAAATGGCTGGGAACTGAATTGGATTATAGCAAAGTGCAGAATTTATTAGTAGGAGAAGCACTTGATGATTTAAGAAAAGGAAAATATACCCAAACAATTGTAGACAACCTTTTTAAATTAGAAGATCTAAAAGAAACTAATATAAAGAAAGCTTTCTATCTGGATGCAGAGAAATATTTGGTGCAAAAAGAAGAGATTTCGCAGCCTGCAGAAAACAGAATGTTACAAATTTCGTATGGTGACAGCAAAGTTTTTAATCAGGGAACACTTCCAACGAGTATCGAAATTAATGCAATTCAGCCAAAAGGGAAAACCAATATTAATTTGAATTACAATAATATTTCATTTAATGAAGAACTTTCTTTTCCATATAGCGTACCAAGTGGTTATAAAAAAGTTATAATTAAGTAAATTTGCAAAAAGAAAACACAAACATGCCAAAATTTCTCCTAAGCCTAATTTTTATATGTGCCACTACATTTATGTGGGCGCAAGATGATTCGCAACAAGAAAAACTTGAACAGCGTAAAGCTCAGATTCAACAGGAAATTAGAGACAACGAAAAAATGTTGCAGTCTGTAAAGAAAAAAGAAAAATCAGCAGTAAATGTTTTTTTGATTCAGGCGAATAAAATTAAACTTAAAGAGAAACTGATTAATACTACAGCAAAACAAGAAAAACTTTTAAGTAATGATATGTATATTAATCAGGTTAAGGTTAATAAATTAAAAAAAGAACTTGAGGTATTAAAAGCAGATTATGCAAAAATGATTTTAAAATCATATAAAAGTCGATCTGAGCAAAGCCGGGCCATGTTTATTTTGTCATCAGAAAGCTTTTTGCAAGCGTATAAAAGAGCACAATATTTAAAACAATATACCAATTTTAGAAAAAATCAAGGTTTAGAAATTCAATCAAAAACCGCGCAGTTAGTTGATTACAATGCTAAATTGGATGGACAAAGACAGGTTAAGAAAAAAATTATTGCCGAAAATCAAAAAGAGAAACAAAGCTTAGAAGTTGAAAAGCAAGAACAGCAAAAATTAGTTAACTCAATCAAAAAAGATAAAAGTAAAATTATTGCCGATACAAGAGCGAAACAACAAGAATCGAGAAAAATCGATGCTAAAATTAAGGAGCTTATTCGTGAACAAATTAGATTAGCGAATAAAAGAGCCGAAGAAGAAAGACGTAAAAGAATTGCAGAAGGTAAAGCCAGTGAAGCAGAGAAAGCAGAAGCTTCATCACCTAAAACTTATTCATCTGATAGAATTACATTAACACCGGAAGGTAAAATCCTGGCTGCCGATTTTAAAGCCAATAGAGGGAAACTGCCTTGGCCGGTAGAAAAAGGATTTATATCTCTTGGTTACGGAGATCAGCCACATCCCTTATATCCAACACTTACAGTTCATAATTCCGGAGTAGAGATTACAACAGAACAAGGAGCAAGTGCACGTGCTGTATTTGAAGGAGTAGTATCAAAAGTTATCGCCTTGTCGCCCGTAAACAGAGCTGTTTTTATTCAGCATGGAGATTACTTTACAGTATATCAAAACCTAAGTTCGGTATCTGTTGAGCAAGGTGATAAAGTAAAAGTGAAACAAGTTCTTGGAAAAGTAAGAACAAGTGGAGACACCGGAAAAACAATTATTAAGTTTTTGATTATTCAAAATACATCAAATAACAATCCTGAGGGATGGTTGCAAAACAGATAAAAAAAAGGGAGCTAAATTAGCTCCCTTTTTCGTGGGTTGGTTTTTTGGTTAATCATATTGTTCTAAAAAATACCTTAAAATATCAGTTGTAGTAACGATACCTTTAAGCTCTCCGTTATCTACCACCGGAAGAGCGTGAAATTCTTCTTTCACAAAAATTTCTGCCGAATCCTTTATATTGGTATCAGATGATATTGTTTTTGGTTTTGATGTCATGACCTGAGCAATGGTCAACATATCCAGAATGGCTTCATCAGCACCCTCTTGCCCTTCGAACAAAGCTCCAAAAGTTAATCTGTTAATATCTGTTCGGCTAATAATTCCAACTACCTCTTTGCTTCGAACAATCGGGATGTGACGAATATTGTGTTTTTTTAATTTTTCAACTACTTTTCTAAGGCCGTCATTTTCGTTTACAGTAACGACACTTTTAGTCATGATGTGACTAATTGGTTCTCTTTTTTTCATAATTAATATGTTTTAAGGTTACATCAAATATGTCTCATTTTTCTCATAAATAATATGATTTTTGTCACCTTTGAGATATAGTTAAGTTGAATTTTAAAGACCGCATTTTTTATGTTTTTATTGAAAATGACAATCGAAATTGTAACTTTATAAAGGATAAAACACATTAGAAGATAAAAATCATTCTATTGTTCATTTGAAATTGTATCGATTGAAATTTAAAATAGTATTTTTGCACTATGGAAACAAATAGACAGAAAAAAATAGGCGGTGTCATCCAGAAAGATTTGGTTGATATTTTGCAAGGTGAAGTGAGAAAAAACGGAATTAGTAATTTGGTAATTTCGGTATCCAAAGTTAGTGTTACTTCAGATTTATCTGTGGCAACAGTGTATTTAAGCATTTTTCCTCAGGACAAAGCCAAAGAAACTTTAGAAGGTATAAAATCAAATTCAACTCTAATTAAGCACGATTTATCACAACGTGTTCGTTTGCAATTGCGTCGTGTACCAAACTTGGTATTCTTTATTGATGACTCTCTTGATTATATCGAAAAAATCGATAATGCTTTATCAAACAGAGAAAACCCAATTGAAAATCGTGATCTTTTAGAAAAAAGAAGAAAATCATAAATTGAATTTCCCCCTTTACATAGCCAAACGTTATATTTTTAGCAGAAGTAAAAACAATGCTATCAATATTATTAATCGCATTGCCAGCATGGGAATTATTGTTGGCACAATGGCTTTGTTTGTGGTTTTATCTGTTTTTAGCGGTTTAAAAGTTTTTAGCCTTTCGTTTACAAACGAGATAGATCCCGATCTTAAAATTACCAGTACTTACGGAAAATCGTTTTTGATTACGCCAGACCAGGAAAATCAAATTAAAAAGATTGACGGAGTTGTTTTGTATACCAAAATTATCGAAGAACGTGTTTTGTTTTTATTTAAAGACAAGCAGCAGGTTACTTACCTAAAAGGTGTCGATCGAAACTATCCCGTAGTTAACGATATCAAAAAAAAACTCTTTAACGGAGATTGGCTCAAACCAGACACTTATCAGGTTGTTATTGGTTACGGAATTGCTCAGGATTTTTCGATGGGAATTCTTGATTTCGAAAATCCTCTTCAAATATTTGCACCAAAACCAGGAAAAGGAGCAATCGAAAATCCCGAAGAAGCATTTAATAAAACAGATGTTTTGCCAGTTGGGATTTATTCGATTAGTGAAGATTTAGATTCAAAATATGTTTTTGCAGATTTGGGTTTGGCACAGGAATTATTAATGTACAAGCCGAATCAAATTTCAGGAATCGAATTTAATCTGAAAGAAGGTGCAAATGAAAATGCGATCAGTGCTAAACTGAATACTATTTTCAATAATAAAATTACCATAAAAAACAGGGCACAACTGAACGAGTCTTTGTATAAAATGCTGAATACAGAGAATATAGTGGTTTACCTGATTTTTACTCTGGTGATTATTGTGGCACTTTTTAATTTAGTTGGCGCATTGATTATGATGATTTTAGAGAAGAAAGGAAACCTTAAAACCCTTTTTAATCTGGGAACAGAAATCAATAGTCTGCGAAAAATATTCCTGCTTCAGGGAACTTTGCTAAGTATTTTTGGAGGTATAATTGGCCTTGTTCTCGGTATCATTTTAGTACTGTTGCAACAACAATACGAACTCATTATGATCACGCCAACCTTGGCATATCCCGTAGTTTTCAATCTTGAAAACGTACTTATAGTGATGGCAACAATTGTATCACTTGGTTTTGTGGCTTCTTTAATTGCCAGCAGCCGTGTAAGCAAAAAGTTATTGGATTAGTATTTCCTACTAAAAAATATTACTTATATTTATCCTCTTAAAAAACTACAGTTTATGATTGTTTCTGCCTAATCCTATTTTATTTTCTTGAATAATTAGGATACTTACGTTTATTTTTCTTCAGTTCAGATCATTGCATCCGGACTAATATTATCATTTATCCTAACATATCATGACAGAAACAACAATACAGAAAAGTTTATTTTCTAAAGTTTTCACCACATTAAAACAAGCAATCAAAGGAGATGAATCTTTTGATTATACCGTAGGCAGCATCAAAAAAGCCGTTATTCTATTGGCCATTCCGATGGTTTTAGAAATGATGATGGAATCTGTTTTTGCCTTGGTCGATCTCTATTTCGTCGGACATTTAGAGCACAGTAGTTTTGCCATTCAAACTGTTGGTTTAACAGAATCGGTACTTGCTATTATATATTCAGTCGCAATTGGGATGAGTATGGCGGCAACAGCAGTTGTAGCACGACGTATTGGCGAAAAAGATCCTGTTGCTGCAGCAAAGGCAGGAATGCAGGCGATTATAGTGGCATTTGTAATTAACACCATAATTAGTATTCTGGGCGTTATTTATGCCAAAGAAATTTTGATTCTCATGGGCGCATCAGAAGATGCAGCAGAACATGGTTACATTTTTACACAAATTATGATTGGCGGAAGCTTATGTATTATGCTTTTATTCCTGATTAACGGAATATTTCGTGGAGCCGGAAATGCGGCAATTGCCATGAAAAGTCTTTGGTTAGCCAATATTTGCAATATTATTTTATGTCCAATATTAATTAACGGTTTTGGTCCGGTTCCCGCTTTTGGATTAACGGGTGCCGCAATTGCGACCACTTTAGGAAGAAGCATTGGAGTACTATATCAGGTGTATCATTTGTTTTTTGGAAATGGTGCTTTGAAAATTAAAATTTCATACTTCATTCCAGATTTTGATCAGATAAAAGCATTGGTAAAAATTGCTGCTCCGGGAGTTTTGCAGTTTGTTATTGCGTCTTGCAGCTGGATTTTTCTGGCGCAATTAGTAGCCACAACCGGAGGTGATCACGGATCAGCAGGATATCAAACAGCACTTAGAATTATGATGTTTTTTATTCTTCCGGCTTGGGGATTAAGTAATGCCGCTGCAACTTTGGTAGGACAAAATTTAGGCGCCAAACAAATCGATCGTGCCGAAAAATCAGTTTATACAACGGCCAGATATAATGTTATTTTTATGGCAACAATCATGGTGATTACATTATGTTTCGGAAAGTATATTATTTCGTTTTTCACCAATGACGAATTGGTAAAAACAATAGCTGTAGAAGCCTTACAAATCATGAGCATCGGATTTATCTTTTACGGAATAGGAATGGTTTTAATCAACACTTTCAACGGAGCAGGAGATACCTGGACACCAACAGGAATTAATTTCTTTGGGTTTTGGTTGTTTCAAATTCCACTTGCTTATGTACTGGCAAAACATTTTAATATGGGGCCAACAGGTGTTTTCATCGCGATTCCGGTTGCAGAAACTGCTATAACATTAGCGAGTATTTTCTTTTACAAAAGAGGGAAGTGGAAACGTATTGAGGTTTAGGTTGTTTTGTGTACTATTTCTTATATTTCTGCGTTAAAGATTAATAACCAAAATATAGCATTATGAAAACCAAAACTAAATTTTTAGGATTCTTGACATTTCTTGCATTGTTTGCAGTTGTAGCTTTCAAACCTTTAGAAGGTAAAAAAACAATTGTAATTGATGCCGGACACGGTGGTTATGATGTTGGTGCGGATCTTTACGGTTTCGAAGAAAAAGCCATCACTGAAACAATCGCAAAAAGAATAAAAGAACAAAACAATAGTGCTGATGTTGAAATTGTTTTAATTCGTGACGGTGATATTAGTATGGAATTAAAAGAAAGAGTTTCCATAATTAACAACCTAAAACCAGATCTGGTAATTTCATTACATGTCAACTCTAATTCAAATATGATGGCTAATGGAGTTCAGGCATATGTTCCTGCGAATGAAATATTTAAAGATAAGTCGAAAGCGATTGCTGAAATAATAATTGATAAAATAGCAGCGACCGGAAATCTTGTAAAAAGAAATACTACTGAAGCACCTTTTTATTTATTAAAAAACGCTAACTGTCCTATAATGACTTTAGAAATAGGGTTTTTGTCTAATGAAAAAGACAGAAATTATATAACTAGCGCAAAAGGTCAAAATGAAATTGCTTCAAAAATTTTAGAATCTGTAAAGTAAAAAAACTTATATAAAAACGAAAGACCTTCAAAATTTTGAAGGTCTTTTTTATTTCAAAGTTAAATCTTATACAAAGATATTTATTTAAAGCTAAATATTGTACTTTTGTATGTACAACTTAAAGTACAACAACTATGAAAGCTATTACTATTTCTACTCTAAGAAAAAATATAAAAAATTATTTTGATGAAGTATCTGAATCATCAGAAATAATTGTTGTTCCAAGAAATACAGAGGAAGATGCAGTTGTAATAATTTCTATGAAAGAATACAATTCAATATTAGAAACACAACATTTATTATCAACTAAAGCAAATAGAAATAGGCTTAGTGAATCTATTGAACAATTAGAAAAAGGAAAACTTATATCATATAATATAGACGAATTGTAACTGATAGTATGGATATTTGTTTTACTAAGAATGGTTGGGAAGAATTTGAATATTGGATTGAAAACGACACTGACACAGCGATAAAAATAAAAGAATTAATAAAGTCAATACGGGAAAATCCATTTAAAGGTATTGGAAAGCCAGAACCTTTACGTCATGATTTAAAAAGTTTTTGGTCAAGACGAATTAACGGCGAACATCGATTAGTTTATAAAGTTTCAGGAACAAAAGGCATTGATCAAAAATGTATCATCCTGCAATGTCGATTTCATTATGATGATAAATAAATGCAAAAGACCTTCAAATTTTTGAAGGTCTTTTGCATTTTAGATCTTTGCCAAAGTTTTAAAATTTGACAAATATTATATATGTTTTTAAACAAATTCATATCCCGCATAAACCTGTTCAATTTCTTTCATAATTGCAAAAAGATTTTCAGGTTCATCAGTTGTAACCAGTTTTTGTTTGTATTCTTTAAACGAATGAATTCCTTTAAAATAATTGGTATAATGACGACGCATTTCAACAATCCCTAAACGTTCACCTTTCCATTCCATTGACCACATAAGGTGGTTTCTGGCGGCTTCTACACGATCCGCAACAGTTGGAGCAGGTAAGTGCTCACCCGTTTTAAAATAATGTTTGATTTCGTTAAAAATCCACGGATAACCAATTGCCGCACGACCAATCATGATCCCGTCAATACCGTATTCGTTTTTATATTTTAATGCTTTTTCAGGACTGTCGATATCGCCATTTCCAAAAATAGGCATTGTAATTTTAGGATTATTTTTTACACGTGCAATGTGCGACCAGTCGGCGTGGCCTTTATACATTTGTGCGCGGGTTCTGGCGTGAATCGTCAAAGCCTGAACACCAATATCCTGAAGTCTTTCAGCAACTTCATCAATGTTGATCGAGTTATCATCCCAGCCTAAACGTGTTTTTACCGTTACAGGTAAATCAGTACTTCTGATAACCGCTTTTGTCAAACGAACCATCAAATCTACATCTTTTAGAACTCCGGCTCCTGCACCTTTACAAACTACTTTTTTTACCGGACATCCAAAATTAATATCCACTAAATCAGGTTTTACCGTAGAAACAATTTTAGACGAAAGCGCCATTGCTTCTTCATCACCACCAAAAATCTGAATTCCAACCGGACGTTCGTAATCAAAAATATCCAGCTTCATTCTGCTTTTGATAGCATCGCGAATTAATCCTTCTGATGAAATAAATTCAGAATACATCATGTCAGCACCGTGCGTTTTGCATAATCT
Organism: Flavobacterium sp. C3NV; assembly: GCF_046825355.2. Taxonomy (NCBI): domain Bacteria; kingdom Pseudomonadati; phylum Bacteroidota; class Flavobacteriia; order Flavobacteriales; family Flavobacteriaceae; genus Flavobacterium; species Flavobacterium sp. C3NV. The sequence goes on from NZ_JBKQBJ020000005.1 coordinate 78,350, forward strand.
GCGAAACGGCGGATCACTAACATCTTCCATCGGTGCGAGTAATAAAGGAAATTCGGGTAATTCTATGTTGCCAATCTTGACCATCTTCAATATTTTGTGCAAAATTACAACATTTAGTTTAATTCACAGCAAAACATTCATAGTGAGGTTCAAAGGGTTGAAATTAAACCATATAAGTTATATAAGTTCATTTAAATAAAATGAGATTAATAAAAACTTTATGATGATGAAAAATAAGTCATATAGGTTTGTTTAATAAAATCATATAATACATAGCCACAATATGAACTTATATGTTCATTTAATAAAACGTACAATTACCACAAATTTTAACTTATATGGTGAAAAAAATTATATGGTAGTTTTCCTGTAATCAAAAAATCGAATAGGTTTTCGACTCATTGGGTTAAAAACCAAAGGATTTAAAGTTTCTTTTGAGGCGAATTCTATTTTTGGGGTTACTCTTAATTTGGCTCTGAAGTGATCTTTTATTTCCTGTAAAAATTCAGCAGATTGATTTTTTGCAGCGATTTTTATCAGGATTTCATCAGTTCCCAAATCGTTGGTAGAGATCTCAATAATATGATTTTCGATATTGTCGAAACCACTCAAAACATCGTTCATAGCTGGCGGATAAAGCGTTGTGCCTTTGTATTTGATCATTTGTTTTTTACGTCCAACCACAGGTCCAACACGCAACGTATTTCTTCCGCAAGCGCAAGGACTGTTGTGTAACTGTACAATATCTCCGGTTTTAAAACGCAATAAAGGCATGGCTTCAATCCCTAACGTGGTAAAAGTCAATTCGCCAATTTCTCCGTCTTTTACAGGAATATTATTTTCGTCGAGAACTTCAACGATAATCAATTCCGGATGATGATGACCGCCAACGCCATGTTCACATTCTGTAAAAGCAGTGCTCATTTCTGTCGAAGCATAAGTTGAGAATAACTTAATATTCCACTTTTCAGTGATTTTATTGGACAAAATGTTCATCGAAAAATCCTGATTTCTTAGCGATTCTCCAATGCAAATTGCCCCTTTTATGCTCGAATTATTATAGTCAATTCCGTGCGCTTCGGCATATTCAATTAATTTTAATAAAAATGATGGAACGGTAATTAAATAAGAAGGTTTATATTTTAAAATAGAATCCCATTGCAATTCCGGAATTCCCGCGCCAACACGAATAACACCCACTTTTAATTTTCGTAATCCCAGAAAATAAGCCAGTCCAGCCATAAATTTTCTGTCGATTGTAGTCATTAATTGTACCACATCGCCCTCTGCAATTCCGGCGCAGGCAAACGAAATGGCTTCATTATAAGCCAGTCGGTCTAAGTCAGAATCGGTTAAGCCAAAAGTTACCGGATCTCCTAAAGTCCCTGAAGTCGATGCATAATCGATGATTTTGTTTTGAGGAACACACAAAAAATCATCGTTGTATTCTTGTAGATTTTCTTTTGTCGTAACAGGTAAATATTGTAAATCTTCGAGTGTTTTAACCTTCGAAATATCAATATTTTGTCCTGCAAAAAGACGTTTGTAAAAAGGAGAATTTTGACTGATATATTGTAAAAGTTCGGCTAATTTCTGCTCTTGAAAATTTTTAATTTCTTCTAAAGAATCTTTTTCTATTAATGGAATCATTGTAATTTTCTTTTGATTTTTTTTAAATATTTTTCAATTGCTGTTTTATCAGGAACTGTTGTAATTTCTTTGGTTAATGCTTTTTCAAAATAAGTCTGAGAAAGCTTATATTCTTTTTTTTGATAAAAGTACAACCCTGCTTTGTAATACACAACCCAATAATCAGGGTTTAGGGATTGATATTGTTGAATAAATTCAGGACTAATAACGTCTTTATTTTTGAGATATAAATCTATTTTATCGTCTTCAATTCTAAATTTCTGATAGTTTTTGTATTGAATGGTTTCCAGAAATGGATCTTTAGGAATGTCTAAGTTTTTTTGTTGAAAAGAATAAACGACAGGATTCATTTTTTTTTCTTTAAAAACAGAATCCAGATTATAACAAACAAATTCTCCCAATTGATACGGATTTGCCGATACCCAAACCAGTTTTTCTTTTGGTTTGAAAATAACACCATGATGCGCCATCAACTGATTCAGGGCTTTTTCGTTGCCATAACCCAAAGGAATATTCTTTAAGCCGTCTTTATTTCGTAGAATTTCAGAAGCAATTTTAGGATTGATTTTCGGGTTTTCTGCAAAAAGTTCCTGCATTCTTTCAAAACGATATTCTGAATGACTGTTGGCAATTTGCAACTGATTTCGTTTTTCGTTTTTTAAATCTTCTCCCTGAAAATGATTCGCACAAAATAGCTGATCACTATTTGGAACATCGTAAACATCCATTTTTTTGGGCGAAACTTCAATCAAAATAGCTTTGTTGTCATTTGCACTTCCCACCATAATAGATTCTGAAACAAATACTTCCCTTTTTTTGGCAATCGCAATCGCTTCGTCAATGTTTTTGGCGTGTTGTAAAATTTCACGTGTCAGGATCGAAATCGGTGTTTTGGCAATCAACGGAATTTTAGATTTCGAAGCATTTATTGTAACGGTTAAACCTTCGATATTCATTCCGGAAACGGCACCAACCATTCCAGGCCAGGTAACCATCATAAATTGGTGACCCTCTTTCGGGTTTATAAACGCTACGATTTTATTTTCCGCGAAAGCGTCATTCACATAAAAATCAAAATTACGACCAAGAATTAAATTTCCATCTTCAGATTTTTCTCCCCAGGCAGCAAAAGAGGAGCAGCCAACCAAAGCTAAATCCTGCAATGCGTGACCGATATCATGCGCGGCATGCAAATACAAACTGCGCTGATATTGTGGTGCAATGTTGTCAAAGTCATGCGAGGTATATTGCGAAACACCAAAAATCTCGGTTTGATATTCTTCAGGAACATTCGTATATAATTTCCTGTTGTACCATTTTAGAAAATTTCGAAGAAGTCGCTGCTGAAATTTTGAAGGAACAATATCCTTTATTTTAGAGAAAAAAATATGTTCCTGATTTTTTAAAAGAGAATCAGATAAAGCTCCGGTATTAAGACCAATTTCAAGAGGATCGCCTTCAACGTATAATTCCCAAAGACCTTGTTTATTTTTTAAAAGTGAATTTTTTCCTGATGCAAAAACACTGTCAGATTGTTTTATTACAACTGGTTTTGCAGCATTGTATTGAGAAGTTTCAGGAAGATGATGCATAGATTTTGATGTTCCGCAAGACGCCAACATCAACAAAAAAACAACGAAAAAAAATAAATTAATCCGGCTTTTCATATTTATACCTATCCAAGAATAATGAACTCATTCATTGCTACCTTTCTCATAACCTTCATAGTAATATGATTGTTCGATTCCTTTAAAAATAACTTCTCTATTGTTAACTTCGTCAGTTAGATTTTCCTTTAATAAAGTTCTTAATTCCAAATCGTTAATAGGACTTCTTTCCATTGACTGTAAATAAAGAGTTTTGTCAACGAATTGCCAGTTGACAACTTTATTGAGTTGCTTTTTTAGAATCATATCCAGCCATATTCTCATAGATCTGCCATTACCTTCCATAAAAGGATGAGCAATATTCATCTCAACATATTTAGCAATAATTTCTTCAAAAGTGTTTTCTGGCATTTGCTCAATCTTCACTAGAATTTCATTAAGATATAATGCATTTGCAAATCTAAAACCGCCTTTTGAAATATTGAGTTTTCTTATTTCGCCGGCAAAATCATATAAAGGATGAAATAAATAATGGTGAATTGCCTTAAGACCTTTGGTTGTACCTACTTCTATTTTGTCTATATCATTCGATTCAAATAATCGATAGGCATTTTCTAAACTGTTCTTGTCAATATTTTTCATAGAGATTTTGTACCAAATTTAAGTCGAAATCAAAATTACAATTTAATTCCTAAAATTCTGAATTTAAAGTTTTCGTTTCGGAGTCATGTTCTGATGAATTACATATCAGATGCTTCATTAATTTTAGTTACTAAATATTCTTTTCCAAGAATTTCTGAGCAGGTTACAACCGCGCCAATCGTTACGCCAAGAACTCCATGCATATTAATACTTTGGCCCGTAAGATATAAATTATCCAGCTTGGTTTTTGACGGAATGAGGGTTTTCATCGGATTATTCGAATCTTTAACATATCCGTACATATTTCCGTTGTCACCACCTATATAATCCCGATAAGAAAGTGGAGTAGAAGTGTGAACAGATCGAATACAATCTCTGATACCGGGGAATTTTATCTCGATTTCGTCCAAAAATTTAGCTGCTTTTCTGGATTTAAATTCTTCATAACTTTCTCCGCGGTCATTTTTATCAACCGTTGTGTTAAAAGTTTCCATCCAGGGCGCGACATCGTCGTATTTCATGTAGGTGATAAACGTCATCCCTTCGGCCCATTCTTCCTGTTTTTTTGAGGCATTCATAGAAGCCATAAAAGCTTTTGGCCAGGAGTTTTCGTCATAGTCATGAGCGGTCCAGACTTCGGAACTTTTTTTGAAATGATAATGATTGTGATTGATGTATTTAAAGGTTTCAGGTTTAAAAACAATGTATAAACTGAAAGCCGAAATAACGCCTTCAAGACTTTGAACCCTGCTGTAAAATGATTTTCTAAAGTTTTCTTCGCCAGCCAGTTTCAAAGTAGTTTTGGGTTCAATGTTCGAGATGAAATAAGAACCTGAAACCTGAGTTCCGTCTTTCATTTCTACGAAAGTAACCCTGTTGTTTTCTACATTAAATTTCGTAACTTCTTTGTATTTATAAAATTCTCCACCGTATTTTTTAAGCTGTTTCAAAAGCTGCTTTGTAATCTGACTTCCGCCATTGATGCAGCGCCACGAACTCTGAATATAGGAGTTTACAGAAAGCGCATGAACATAAAAAGGCGATTTGTCAGCAATACCCGCATACAAAAAATTAGAACCCGATAAAACCGCTTTTAATTTTTCATTCTGGGTACATTCCTCGATCGTTTCTTTGGCGTTAAGCCCTAAAATTTCATTATCGTATTTGCCTTCCCATTCTAAATTATAAAGGGGAAAACATTCACAAATATCTTTTATTTTTTTGCAATATTCTTCAATATTGGCTTTTTCATCAGGGAAAAATTTCACTAACTGATTGGCGAAATTATCATAACCCTGTGCATGCGGATATTCGTTTTCATCATCTTCAAAAGAAATAATATCAAAACCATTTTCATCTAATTTTTTCAGATTAAGATGATCCATGATTCCCAAATACTTAAAATATTTGTATAGATTTTGTCCTTCTTGCAAACCTCCTATATAATGAATTCCGGTATCAAAAATAGTTTTATCACGTACAAAAGTTTGCAGATTTCCGCCGTATTGATTGTTTTTTTCAAGCACACAAACGCTGTATCCTTCTTTTGCCAGAATAATTGCCGAGACCAATCCGCCTAAACCGCTGCCTACAATTACTACATCGTATTGCTCTTTCATGCTAATTTTTCTTTAATACGATTATAGAATTTTCTTCTGCAACTGATTGAAAACCAAAGTTAATTAAAGTGTTTTTTAAACGGGAACTATTAATTAAAATAACACAAGAAGTGGTAGAAATGATTTTCTCCAGATCCTCTTTATAATTTTCATCAGAAATTAAAACAGCATCGTATTGATTTTCTAAAGACAATTCGAGATGATCCAAATAAGAGATTTTTCTCTTTTTAAGGAAATAATTTGTTTTGGCTACTGCTAGTTTTTCTTCATCAGCAATAAAAGAAACTACTTTTCGCTGTGGTTCCTGCAAGGTCAATAAAACGTCTAGTTGTCCGTAATCATTGGCTAAGTGCAATATTTTGGCTTTCGCCAAAAGGTGCTTGTTGAGACGATAATAGGTTTCTAAATTATGTTTTAAATCGCTATTGACACTGTTGGTGATTTCAATTTCTTTGTAATCATAACTGTGAATGACCATTTTTTTGAAATAATCGGGACCTTCTAATTCCTGACGCACTTTATGAAATTGTTCTTTAAAATAAGCACTTAATAGTTTCGTTCTTTCGGCATAATTTTTCCCAAAAGAAAGATTATCAGGTGAAATTCTTTCTAAAATAGATAGCGTAACATGACTGTGATGAATGACAAAATCGCCTTTTGGAATCGCTTCTGAAGCACCATGAATTAAAACAGGAATAATATCCAGATTAAATTCTTCTGCCAAATAAAAAGCACCTTTATGAAAACGATTGATCTGATTGCTTATAGAACGTGTTCCTTCCGGGAAAATCATAAGCGAATATCCTTCTTTTACTTTTTGGCGCAAATGTTCAACGCCGCCTTCAAGACCTTCAGAAACCGGATAAAAACCTGCTTTTCTAACTGTTCCGCCAAAAATAGGAGAATTGTAAACCCAGTCGTTTACCAGAAATATAATTTTTGGACTCAACATTCCCATTGCCAGAATATCGATAAACGACGAGTGATTGGCAATAATTATTGCTGGTTTTTCGAAGTTTTCATTAAACTTATTAATGACTTTTTTATGCAAAAACGGATTTGAATACAATACCGAATTCATGAATCTTGAAATGCAAAAACGAAATGCTTTCATTTTCGTTTTTTCCTTTATAGGAAGAATTGGCATAATGGTGATGCTGAAAAGAGACATCAAAATACCGCCAAGTCCGTAATACGTAAACGAAATAATACCGTGTATAAAAGTGCGTAATACAAAAGGAGGATTTCCTTTTTTCGCACGATTGGATATAAAGAGTTTAAAAAGAATCGGGTAGAAAATAAACGTAATAATCAGTGCGGCAAAAACCCCAATTAAAGAAACCGATGAGATAGAGCGCAACGCCGGATGACGTGCAAAAATCATGGCGCCAATTCCTAAAATAGTCGTGATAACCGCCAGGATTATCGAAGTTCTGTAAATCGCAATTTCATTTTTTCCGTTGGTATATTCTTTTTGAAGTGCGCTTGTCATGAAAATACTAAAATCGACACCGTGCCCAAAAATCAGCGTACAAACAATCATACTAAAAATGTTCATTTGGATGCCAAAGATGCCCATAATTCCCGCCGTCACAATTCCGGTTAAAGCAATTGGGATACAACTTACAATAACCAATTCGACTCTGCGGAAAAAGAAAAATAAAATCAGTATTACAGCAACAAACGAATAATTAACCAACGAATTAAAGTCGGTTTTTAAGGTACTGAAAAACGTTTCGTTCATTTGCTGACGATCAATTGCAATGAGATTATTTTTGGCGGAAGCCGATTTTACAAAAGCATCTCGTTGTTCAGGCGTTACTTTTACCAAAGTAGAAATCGTGAAAAATCCATTTTTTTCGGTTACAAATTCTTTTAGTTGTAAAGCCTGAATTTTCAGATATTCTGAAGCTGAAATAGGTTTGAAATTAAAATTTAAATGATCAAAAAAAGCAGAATAAGTGGTTGGTTTAAAACCTAGTTTTGAACCTTCGGCAATCAATTCAGATTCTAAAAGTTGTTTTTTATTGTTGTCCCAAAACGAATTCCATTTTTCGATTTTCTGTTGCTGCTCCTTTTGCGAAAGCATAATGCCGCCAACGGAACTGAAATTCAATATTTTGTTCGTTTGTTTTTCCTTCGATAAATCGGCAAAAAGCTGAGAGTTGTTTTGTAAAACTTCCTCCATACTTTTCCCGTACGAAGCCACATAAATGGTTTTGGAGGTTAAGCTCGTGCTTTCTTCCAGATCTTTTTCGGCTGCTTTTATTTCCTTCGGAACAAAATTCAATTGTGATAAATCGTTATTGAAGCCCACATTATTATAGGTAAAACAGCAAATAATGGTAATTAGAACACAAAATCCAATCAGATATTTATTGTTGTGAAAAGAGAAATGCGCCAGTTTATCGATGACATTTTTCTTATGTTCGAAATTATTTTCTTTCGGTTTATATAAATGCGGAACAATCAAAAGAGAGAAAATACCCGTTACCATGACAATTACGGCGGCAAAAATCCCGAGGTCATTCAACGCATCTGACTTTACAAAAAGCAAACATAAAAATGCAACAGCAGTTGTAGAACTGCTCATAATAACCGGCATTGTAATATCTTTGTATAACGTTTTTACGTCGCTGTTATGTTTGTAATGAGTTAGAATGTGTATCGAATAATCGATTGTGATTCCTAATAAAATAGATCCAATTCCGAGAGAAATGGCGGAGATTTGCTCTTTCACAAAATATAAAAAGGCTACGGCAAACAAAGCGCCAAAAACTGTTGGAAGAAAAATGATCAGCGGAATCAACACTTTTCGATAAAACAAAATCAAGATCAGCATCAGCGTAATCATCGCGATTGTTGTCGTTAAGATGATATCGCTTTTGATTTGATTGGCATTGGCAACCGCAATCAAAGCCGAACCAAAATAACTAATCGAGGTTTTGCCTTTGAATTTTGTATTTAAATTATCCTGAATTGATTTTAGTTTTTCGGCAAAAATCGTATTCTTTTCCGTTTCGCTCGACGGAAGATTTGAGGTAATAAAAAGCAACAATTTCTTTTTGTCTTTGGTCATGACAAAACCATTGTTGAGTGTAAAATCGTCGCCAATATTTAATTGTTGTAATTTTTTTAAAGCGATAAAAGAAATGCCCAAGGGATCTTGCAGAATAAAATCTTTGGTTACAAATCCGGATGGAGAAATTATCGATTTGTAATTTCCCTGAACCGTCGCCGCAATACTGTCTTTTTGAAGCTTGTTCTGAATCGTCGCATAATCTTTATTCTCCAGAAAAAGCGGTAAATTATTGTAGACAAAATCGATGGTTTCCTGAATGTTTTCTTCATCAATTTTTCCCTGAATTCCGGTAACGTAAGGTTTGCAGGATTTGGCAACACTATCTGAAAAAATAGTAGCCATTTCTTTTAAATCTTCTTCCGTTCCGTTTTTATCCAATTTAAAAATAACGGTGATTTTGTCAGCAAAGTTGAGTTGTTTCAAGACTTTTGCCGTAACATCTGCCTTATTGTTTGTTGGGATAAGTTTGGTAATGTCCTCCTCAAACTTAATTCGGGAAGCAAAAAATCCAAATACCAAAAGCATCAAAATAGCCAATACCACCGATAATTTTTTTCGTCGGTTTACAAACAAGTGAATGGCGTAGAAGTATTGATGCATGGTTATTTTTTAATTTTTGTTGCCACTCCCGATAGCTATCGGGATAAAGGATTAAAATGATTTTTTTTAGCCGCAAATTTCACAAATTAGCACAAATTAATTCGTGAAATTCGTGGCGAACTGACTCGGGATTTAAAATCAGTTTAATCTTTTAATCTGTGGCAAACTTTTACGTAATTTTTTTATTATTGTTAGAACTAAAAGCTGTTAAAAGTAAATAACTTATTAAGCCAAAAGTCAGCGCCAAAACGGATGCTAAAATAAGACTTCCCACGATATATTGCGTGGCATTTTTTTGAATATCATCGAGTGTAACCGAACTGTCTAAAATTAGTGGCGCATCATTCGAAACAAAGTAACTTCCCATTTTTAGAGAACCGTAAATAACAAAAGGAATAAACGGCGGAAAACTTACATTCGAAGCCAGATAAGCTATGACTTTATTGAGCCTGAACAAAGCTGCGAAAGTAAAAAGCAAAACAGTTTGAAATCCCCAAAAAGGAGAAATCCCGATAAAAATACCCAAAGCAATTGCCGCTGATTTTTTGAAATTAGAATCAGAACTTTCTAAGATATCTTCGAGAAAGAATTTTTTAAAACCTTTTTTTTTTGCTCTTCTAAAAAAATCTCTCGGTTTGATGTACAACAACGCGTTGAGAACCAAAACAGTATTTAGAATACTAATTCGGGTAAAATCTTTGAAAGGTCGAAAATGCGAAACACGTTCTGCGGGATCATACAAAATCTGAATTGGAATATTTTTTACCACGATTCCTTTCCACGCAGATCGTACAATGACTTCAATTTCGAACTCAAATTTATTGGTGTAAAATTGTTTCGGAATGAGCTTTAACGGATATAATCTAAATCCGGATTGTGTATCTTCAAGAGCAATTCCGGTTTCGAACTTGAACCAGAAATTCGAAAATTTATTACCAAAACTACTTTTCTTCGGTACATTTTCCTGTGTCATATTACGGCTTCCAATCAATAAAGAATTTGGTTCTTTTTGAATGGCTGCAATAAAATTGGGAATATCTGATGCAAAATGCTGTCCATCAGAATCGATCGTAATGGCATATTCGAAATGCATTTCAATTGCTTTTCTAAAACCATTTCGGAGCGCTCTTCCTTTTCCTATATTTCGAGGATGATGAATTTGAGTAAGCTCCGAATACTGTTTTAAAATTTCGTTTGTTGTATCTGTAGAACCGTCATTGACGATAATAATATTAGAAGTAAAATCTAAAATAGAATCCAGTACTTTTTTCAACGTTTTATGATTATTGTACGTGGGCACAATAACACAAAAATTGGTCGAATTTAGTAATTCCTGCTGAGAAAAAGTTGGTTGCATTTGGGATTTTTTTCTTGACCTACTTTACAAATTGCTTCTCTTTTTCAGAGAAACTTTTCGATTGCAAAACAAAGTTTTTTAGGTATTCCTTTAAAACACCACTTTGTTCAGCGTAATGTTCCGTAATAAATTTTTTATCTTCTTTGATGTTCTTTTTATAACCTGTAATTCCAGGAACATCTTCCTGAATACTCAATCGAATCATTCTGATTTCGATGTTGTTGGGATCACTTTTTAAAGTAGCTTCAAGAAGTTTTGCACCTTCTTTAAAACGGGAAATTTTGCTTCCTATTAAGTTTTCGAATTTAGAATCGACCAAAATTGAAGCCGCTTTGTAAGCCACTAAAATTTTCTCATCGCTGTTCGAAATTCCGGAAAGTTTTTCTGTAAATTCCTTAGCGTTTGCTTCTGATTTTGCAACGTCAGGATATACCTTTCGAATGGAGGCTAAATCGGGATTTCCTGCAAAATTTATCCATAAGAGTATTGACAATAGTAATTTCATAATTATAGTTTTTTATACGCATTGCTTAATTTTAAAGCAACGGTATCATTAAAATATGTGGTGTTTTTCACCTTTACCAAATCATCCTCTGTGGTAGTTATATCAAGTTCTAAACGCAATTCCGGATTCGTTTCCGGATTGATCAATGCCATAAATTTTACATTCGTAAGCGTCTGAATCATCAAAGTACTTTTGGTAATCGATTCTGTAAGTTCTTTAATTATCTGAATCATGCAAACGCCCGGCATAATTGGGTTTCCTGGAAAATGACCTTTAAAAACCTCATGATTGGCATTAACTAATATACGAATATTAAATTTAGCATCTCCTGTTTTTTCCTCCGAAAGCACTTTATAAAAGTCTTTTAAAACCATATTTGTATTTTTTTATTTCGTTTCAAAAGAGTAAGAAATCCCTATTTGAAAATTGACATTAGTATTATAATCACCAAATAAATAATGGCTATTAGAATTGTTATGATAGTAATCGCTGTCTAAAACATCCAAAAGGCCTTTTTTAAATCGAAATTCAAAACTAAGACCAGATGGCATTTTATAAGCAACACCTGTAACAAACGAAAGATCATTATATGTTTTTCTAAAAGCTAAATTGTCGCTTAAAAGAACATCTAAGGCAGGCCCAAATTGTATCTCAAACTGATTAAATTTTAATTTGTTAAGCAGGCCAATCGACAAATAACTCATTTGTAAATCCTGATAAACGGTTCTTTCTGTTTGCGAATCCTGATCAATAAAATTACGGGCAACATTATTAGATCCTTGTCTGATGTAATTTATTTCGGGCTGTAATGCATAACGTTTCGTGAAATTTATTTCTCCAAAACCGCCAACATAAAAATCAGGTCTGTAGTTAGCATGCATTTCTGATATGGTAGAAAGAGACAATCCAGCTCTTAAACCAGGCTTAAAAGTTACTTGAGCTTGTGTGTTTATGACTGCCAAAAAAAGGAATACGACAAGCGCTAATTTCTTTGTGTACATTTATTTTACTTTAAAAGTATAACTAATACCAATCTGGAAAACCTGATTCAGGATAAGATCATTATAGCGATAACCATTATCGTCATACTCAACTCCGTCGTACCCATAAATGTCAACTAAACCTTGTTTTAATCTTGCTTCAAATGTTAATCCGTTTGGCAATGTATAGCCAACACCTCCAACAATGGCAAAGTCAAAACCTTCGGGATTGCTATTGATATAATTATCAGAAATTTTTAAATCTAAAGACGGACCTCCTAAAATGTGAAAACCTTTACCACCAATGTTAAATTTTGCAACCGCACCAAGTGTTAAATAGTTTAATTCATAATTTACAGAACGATAATTATAGCCGTTTCCAAAATATTCTCTTCCTTCATCGCCTTGTCTTGAATACGTTATCTCAGGCTGTAACGAGAAATATTTATTAAATTTAATGTTCAATAATCCACCAACATAAAAGTCTGCTTTAGAGCTATTATCATCAATATTAGTTAATGTTGATAAATTTAAACCGCCTCGAAGTCCCGGACTAACTTTTACTTGTGCTTGAGGAGATTGAATTCCGATAAATAAAATAAAAGCAATTACGGCTAATTTTTTCATTTTGATTTGATTTAAAGTTTATGAATAGTTTAAATTTTTTATTCTGATTTAAAATAATTCAGTTCAATTTTCAATTTAATATTCTGATGAATAATCTGAATCTTTTCGGCAAAAATATTGTTTTCTGAAGTAAATGTCAGTGTAAATTTTTCTTTTGTTTGAGACGAATGAACGACTTTCTCTAATCGATGATTTTTTTTTGATATAAAAAGATAATTGTCGCGTTTCCCGTCTTTCGATTTATAAATATCATCCGATTCATTTTCAAATTGTTCCTGAATCAGATATTCTTTTTTTAGCAATAATCTAAAATCTTCTTTTAAAGTATTGATGAGAATTTTTCGATCTAATTCTGAAACAATCGAGTTGACTTTGAAACTGTTACCAGAGATTTCGAAATCTAATAATTTGTTACCAAATTCAGTTGTGAAAACAATTCTGTGTGTCGTATCATTTATTTTTTTTGCAATAAAAATTCCGCTGATCTCATTTCCGTAAACCGTGATATTTGTTTTATAAACATAATCGGTTTTTGAATCTGAAAAATAGGGAACTTCGTAAGACGTTTTGTCTAATTTTTTAGGCGTATAATTTTTGGTGACCGAGCCACACGAAACTAAAACAATTGCCAGAAAGCAATTAATTATTAAAAACTGAATCGTCGATTTTTGCATTGATCACTTTGTTTTTAAGTACAATTCGGGTATAATCTTCAGATGATTCTAATAATTTTACCTGAACAACGGTTGCTTCTTCTTTATCAAAAGTCAATTCGATTTGCTTGATGTATTTTTTCAGCGTAGCATCTTTCGGAACAAATTTCGCCAGATTCTGACCTTTTAATTTAAAGTACGAAATCGTAAATTCTTTGTCATCAAACATATTTCCGCTTACGCTGCCCACGATTAATTTATTGATGCGGCCAAAGATTTTGCTGTTGCCAATGTCAACTGCACTTTTCTTGCCTTCATCATTGATTAGGATTTTCCCGTTTTTAAAAACAATACTATAATTGTATGGCTTTTTGTATTGCCATTGCAAAAGACCAGGTTCTTTAAAAATCATTTTACCCGAAGTTTCAATGTCTTTCGATAAAAAATCCAAATGTTTGTATTGGACGAAATCAGTACTTAAGGTTTTGATTTTTTTCGAAACTACATTTACATCTTCCTTAAAAGAAGCAATTTCTGCAGCAGTCATTTTTTGTTCCTGAGCAAACAAATTGCCTGAAATAAATAGAATTAGTAGTGCTATTTTAGTTTTCATAGATTGTTAAAAGTTGTTTAGCAAGACCTAACAGGTTTTTAAAACCTGTTAGGTCTAACTGGATGAATTCCTGTTCTATTGTTGGGCAATTTCATAAGCCTTAAGATTCAAAAGTTCTTCGGTCGAAATCACTTTATAATTGTTTTGCTTTAAAAATTGCAAAAACTGTTCCAATACTAAAACCGAGTGTGATGCCGTGTCGTGCAAAAGTACAATTCCGCCGGGAGAAACACGTTTTATAATGCGATTGAAAATCAATTCCTTATTTTTTGTTCCGCCATCAAGCGATCGAATATTCCAGCCAATTACTTTATGTCCGGTTTTTTCTAAAGCTCTTCTGATCGAAGGTGTTGTAACTCCGTAAGGCGGACGAAAAAAGTTTATTTTTTTGGATGTGTATTTTTCTAAAAGAAGATCAGTTTTCTCAATTTCTTCCCGAATCTTTCTAGCATTATAAAAATCAAAAAATTTAGAATGAGAGTAGGAATGATTTCCAACCAAATGTCCGTCAGCAATAATTTGTTGGAGGATTTCAGGATGTGCTTCGATATTTTTCCCGATGCAAAAGAAAGTCGCTTTTACATCGTATTTTTTCAAAAGTTCTAAAACTTCTAATGTGAAAATACCTGGTCCGTCATCAAACGTAATGGCAATTTTTTTCTCGGTTTCTAACGGATTATTGCAGAACGATTTTACGTGATAATTAGATGAAATTCGGGCAGAACCAATAGCATTTATTCCCAGCCAAATTAAAATAACCACAACAAACCACCATATGTTTATTGCTGCATAAAAATTCAGAAGAAATAATAAAAGCAATAAAAAGACAAAAAATATTGATATGTTTTTGTGCGTTATCATTTTGTGATTAACGTAAAACTGTGGTTTTTTCCGTTTAATTGGTTGTACAATAAAATGGTCTTGTAAAGTGGTTTTTCAACCGAATTTACTTTGATGATTTCAGGAATTTCCTGCGTTTTAATAATTTTTGCTGCCATCCAAAAAGCAAAAGCCGAAGCTGTATCGTATTCTCCGCACAAATGTTTGTAATACAAAACGGGCGTTTCTGCGAAAGCATTTTCGGTAAGATTTCTATAATAATTTTCGAAATCTACATTTCCGTCAAAACCTAAAATTAAAGCATCAATGTCTGAAATCTCTAAATTATTCGATTTCAGGAAAGATTTAATTTCGGCTTCAATTTCGTTTTCTTCCAGCGTATTTACAATGGCAATATCCAGAACCTCGGCATAAGTCGTTTCTTTTCGTTCATTTTCTAAAACAAAAAAACTGGCACCTTCGCCATAAACTGCTCCGCTGGTATCAGAATCTAAAAGGCTATAAGGTTGTTGATTGTCTGGTTTTATACGTCCGGATAATTTAAAAAGTGCGGTTGTATATTCGCCATTTTCATCGACTCCGCCCACTAAAACAGATTGTGCTTCCTCTTCTTCAATTTGCATTTTAGCATCTAAAAGTGCCGACTCAAAAGAAACAGCGCCATTTACATACGTAAAATTATAACCTTTACATTGCTGCAACAAAGCGATTTGCGCGCCAACAGTATTATGAGTCGATTGAATAAAAGAAGTTGGTGTTAAAAATTCTTCGTTATTATCCAGGATACTTTTCAGGAATTTTTCAGAATCTTCGATGCATCCTAAACCGGTTCCGGTAATGATGGCATCAACTTTTTCAACATTGGCATCTTTCATCGCTAAGGCCGAAGCAACGATTCCGTTTTTCACGCCTTTTGCCATTCTTCTGCTTGCGGCAGGCGAAATGTAGTCTTTATAAACCGGCGGAACGATTGCCAGTACATTTTCGTCATGATTGACAATAGCTTCTTCTAAAAAAACAGTATCAAATGTTTTTTGAGTCGAAATACAGCCTACTCCATTTATATATGTTTTTTTCATTAGCTTTTTGAAAATATAAGGGTTGAACAATTTCCTCCAAACCCAAAAGAGTTAGACAAAACGTGTTCGATAGTTTTATTTTTTAAAGTAGTCTGTGGCGTTAAATCAAATTCTTCCATCTGATTTTCGAAATTCAAATTTGGATAAACCACATTATTCTGAATCGCCAAAACACTGTAAACCGCTTCAATCGCAGCGGCTGCCGCCAAAGTATGTCCGGTAAAAGGTTTTGTAGAACTAAAATCCGGAATTTTTTCGTCCTGATAAATTCTTTTTATAGCTCTTCCTTCAGACAAATCGTTGTTGGGAGTTGCTGTTCCGTGTACGTTGATATAATCAATTTCAGAAGGTTTTAAACCTGAAACTTCAAAAGCTTTTTTCATCGCCAAATAAGCACCATCTCCATTTTCTGAAGAAGCAGTTTGGTGAAAAGCATCATTTGCATTTCCGTAACCTGAAACTCTTGCCAGAACTTTTTTGTTTTGTTTCGTCACAACTTCATCTGATTCTAAAACCAAATAAGCGGCGGCTTCACCAAGGTTTAATCCTTTTCGTTCGTTGTCGAAAGGTTTATTGAAATCGTCTGATAAAATCATCAAAGTCTTAAATCCGTTAATCGTAAATTTTGCCAAACCATCGGCTCCGCCTACAATTACGCGATCTAATTTTCCGGTTTTTATCAATCTTGCACCCAACATAATTGCGTTTGCTGCAGATGAACAAGCGGTACTAATAGTGGTAACGATGCCTTTTAAACCTAGTTCTTCGGCAATTTTCTCTGCAACATCGCCGCCATCATGACAAGCAATATATTTAACCAGTTCAGGATGTTTGAAATAATCGTAATAATGTCTTTCAGTCATGTCCATTCCGCCCACACTTGTAGCCGAAATAAGTCCGGTTCTGAATTCGTTTATCGAAGTAATTCCGGCATTTTCAACAGCTTGTTTTGCTGCCAAAGTACCAATCATTGCCGTTCTCGAAAAGTTATTATCGCTGTCTAATCCCAATTCAGCAATCAACTCTTCATTGGTTTTTTTGATTTCGCCCACTTTAATAACATCCGCATGAACTGTCGAAATATTTGTGATACGAGAAATGCCAATTTTATTTTCGATCAGTGAAATATAATTTTCCCCGACTGAATTTCCAATCGAAGAGATAATTCCCATTCCGGTTATTGCAACACCTTTCATCTAATTTTAGATTTATGATTTTAGATTGTAGATTCTTAGAACTTTGTCAAAGTTTCAAACTTTGACAAAGTTGACGGATTTTAAAACATGTTAGATTTTAGGTTTCCTATTGGAATCTAAAATCTAAAATTATTTTGTTCTGTTCGCGCTAATATAAGCTGCCATAGTTTCGATCGACTGAAAAATGGTTTTTCCTTCTTTTGGGTCTACCAATTTAATTCCGTAATCTTTATCTAAAATCACGATCAATTCAAGCGCATCAATCGAGTCTAAACCTAAACCGTCTCCAAACAAAGGATCGTTATCAGCAATATCTTCGATTGCGATATCTTCAAGGTTAAGAGTAGTAATGATTTTATTTTTTAATTCTTCTTTTAATGCTTCCATGATTATTTATTATATAATGTATTGATATTTTCGTTTTTATATTTTTCGTTTTCTTCTTTACTAATGGTGCAAAGAAAGGCTTTGTAATTGTCATTAAAAAATTCTACCCAGCCACACAGAACCGTATCAGCTTTATTTGTGTTTAACAGAATCCCTGAATAGTTAAACAGAAATTCAGTATTGAAAGCATCAAATATAAAGAAAGAATTCTCACTTTTAAGCTGATGACGGATACTTATTTCGCCTAAACAAATATTGGGCAGCGTATAAACAAAAACCGCCGGACTCGGAAAGTAATTTTCTTTATCCGAAATAGATTCCTGATACTTAACATCTGTATCTAAACTTGATGATTTATTGGCCAAAACCAAAGCGATATTGTTTTCTTTTTCCGTTGAAGTTATCGGACTCAAAAGCAATTCTGATCCTAAAAAAGCCAGTTTGCTCAAAGCATCCATTTTGAAAAACTTTGGATATTGAATGTCAAAGTTGCGGTACGCTTGTTTAGAAAAATCACCAAAATCCGTTTGTTCAATTTTGAATACAGAAGTTCCGTTCAAAACAATTTCGTTGTTTTGGATGGTGATGTAGGATTGTATGTGAGTTTTTTGAGTCATTATTTTTTGTAACTTTGTCAAGTTATGAAATTCTACGAAAAATATCCACAGTTAAAACAGAAAAGCTTTTTGTCAAAAGTACTTACGGATACTGTATTTTCTACAATGTCTTTAGAAGACCAACAGGTTTCGAAGAGTAAAGTTGTTAAAATTGTCGAGGCCATTTTAAAAGAGAAAGAATTAAAAGGAAACCAGTTCTTCACTAATTAATTGGGTTATTAATTTATAATTTCCATTGTCAGCAGCCTTCATTGCATTGATATAAAATTTCCTACTTTCTCCTTCTCTATAGTATAATTCTAAAGGTTGATATCCAAATTTTAAAGCAATAATATTCATTAAAATCCTTCCCGTTCTCCCATTACCATTATTAAAAGGATGAATTTTTATAAATTCATAATGAGCATAAACTAAGCAATCAATATGATCATCAATACTTTTAGAAATTGAAATCTTAAAATTTAGATTATCCAAAAATTGGTACATGGCTTGTAGAATCATTACAGGTTTTGGAGGGATTAGTTGTCCAACAGAAACTTCTGTGATTCTCCATTTTCCCGCCCAATCGTAAAGTTCTTCAAATGCAATTTTATGAATTTCCAATACAAGAGATGTTGAAATCTCAACATCAGTTTCTAATTCAAAAGTGTAAAGCTCGGCTTTTGCAATTCCGGACGCTTCAAACTCATTGATTTGATCTTTATCTGTTAAGCCAAGTAAATTATCGTCTGGGAACGGTGTCCAATTAGTTTGATTTTCCATTTCATTTCATCTTTTTAAAATCACCGGTGTATTACAAGTCTCACTTATGCCATTTTCATCAAAACCTGTTAAGAAAGACTTGTTTGTTTTCATTTTTTCTTTCCTATTTTTTTAATTTCCTTATCAAAATCTGAAATTATCTTTTGAGTCTTATTAAACTCATCATATTCTTTAATGGCTTTTTTATCAGCTTGAATTTTTGATATTTTGCCTTTTCCTTCTAAAATTTTATATTCATTGAATGAAAGAAATTTATTTACACTTGTAGCTAATTGCTCCATTGTAAAAGTATTTTCACGTTCGATCAAACCTTCAATATAATCAAAGTAACCTGTAACGGTTCTCTCAAGTTGGCTTATTTCTTTTTCTTGTAAATAATTTTTAGCAACAATTACATCCGATTTTAATATTCTTCCGTCGGGAGCATTTTTCCAGCTGCTAAGCCCCATGTTGTCTTTCTTTTTATCTGCATTTTTATGGATAATTTCTGCAGCAGTATTTCCAGTTATAGCAAAGTGAAATTTATTTTGAACCATAGCATAAAAATTCTTCGTTACTTCTGAATTTTTATCATAATCGATACTGCATTCTGCAAAAATGTCACTTACTTGTTGGTAAATTCTACGTTCGCTGGTTCGGATAGAACGAACTCTGCGTAATAATTCTTTAAAGTAATCTTTGCCGAAAACAGTTTGTCCTTGTTTTAAACGGTCATCATCTAAAACAAAGCCTTTTATTATATATTCTTTTAAAGCTTGAGTTGCCCATATTCTAAACTGGGTTGCTTTTGTTGAGTTTACTCTGTAACCAACAGAAATAATAGCATCAAGATTATAAAACTTTTGGTTTCTCGTTACCTTACGATTACCTTCTTGTTGAACTTGCAAGATTTCCTTGAGAGTTGAATTTTCTTGTAATTCTTCAGATTCAAAAATATTTTTTAAATGTAAAGAAATATTCTGATGAGTTGTATCAAACAATTCGCTCATAGCTTTTTGTGTGAGCCATATAGTTTCGTCTTCTACAATTACATCAACTCTTACTTTTCCATTAGGATTGTCGTAAATTAGAAATTTAGTTTCGTTATTTTCCATTTCATTTCATCTTTTCAAAAACCACAGCCGTATTACAACCTCCAAATCCAGAAGCCGTCTTCAAAAAATATTCAATATTAGCTTCATGATTTTTCTCAATAACATTTATAGATTCACTAACCCCCATTTCATCAAAACCCTTCGATTCAAAAAGCATATTTTGATTTACTGATTCGATCCCAATTACGGTTTCTAATAATCCCGATGCGCCTAAAGTATGACCGTAAAATCCTTTTAAACTATTTATAGGAACGTTTTGTAAACCCAAACGATTTAATGCAATGGCTTCCATTTCGTCGTTGAACGGAGTTGCTGTTCCGTGAGCTGAAATATAGTCGATTTTGTCCACTTCAATTTGGGCCTCTTTCAAAGCATTCTGAATACTTCTAAACAAACCTTCACCCGTTCTTGAAGGACCCGAAATATGGTTGGCGTCGTTTATCGAACTATCTCCAATCACTTTTATTTTTGCGTTTTTGGCTTCCGCCGAAATTAAAACAGCAGCTGTTGCTTCGCCTAAACTTACTCCGGTTCTGTTTTTAGAATACGGTTTACAAGGCAATTCGCTCATCGCCTGAAAAGAATTAAAACCGGACAAAACAAATTCTGAAACTTCATCTCCGGCTACAACAAAAACAGTATCATACAACTCAGACTGAATCATTCTTTTAGCAACTGAAACTGCTAAAATTCCGGAAACACAAGCGTTTGAAACGACAATTGGTTGTGTTTGGAACTTGAAGAAATCAGCAACATTTTTTGCTAAAACATCTAAATGTGCACTATTGAAACTTTCCTCTGAATCATTTTTTAATGCCGTAACATTTCCTTTTGTAGTAGAAAGTATAAAAGCAGTTTTCGAATTTAATTCGATTCCTGATTTTTTGATAATTGGCTCTAAAGCCAAAATCATCATTTTCTCTAAACGAGAATATTTTGTGTCAATACTTATTTTTTCAAAAGCACTTTTTATTTTTTCATCAGGAATAATAGAAGCATAAAATTGAATTGGCATTAAAGCAATATCCTGGTGCAATTGAATACCGGAATCGCCGCGAACAATCGCTTCGATGTTTGATGCAACATCAAAACCTAAAGGCGTGATACAATTCGTTTCGTTGATATATACTTCTCTTATCATTTTATCTTAATTTTTGGCTGCTAAATGGGTCACACATTGTACGGATTAAACGGATTAACGCGGATTTTTATTAATTTTTAATTCGTGAAAATTCATGTAATTCGTGTTTGTCTTTTATTTTAATAACCCCACTTTTCGTTTCCATTCTTCATAGAAAGGAGGATTTGTCAGCATCAAATTTCCGTCGCCATCTAGAAAAACCTGAACGGTTTCTCCTGTACAGGCCACTTCGCCTTTTGCATCTATAATTCTAAAACGATAGATCATTTTGGCAGCGGGAGTATCTACAACCGTTGTTTCTATGGTTACGACATCGCCGTAGCGTAAAGACAATTTATGCTCACATTTCGATTTTACAATTGGGGTGGTGTATCCTGTATTGCCAATATCTAAATAGGTAAGTCCGTGTTGGCGGCCAAACGCTTCTCGTCCATCTTCAAAATAGGTGATATAGTTTCCGTGCCAAACGATTCCAAGCGGATCAGTTTCGTTAAAACGAATTCTGATTTCGTGAGAAACGGTTAGTTCAGTGGCTTCGTTATACTGTTCTTTTCTTTTTGTCATAAAATAAGGCAATGGATGTTGTGATAATAAAGAACAAAAATAACAAACTTATTTTTGGGATGATTTCGAGGAAAGAAACGTTGCGCAATAATACATCATAGAAAGCTTCTAATCCCCAGTTCATGGGTGACGATTTTGCGATATATTGCATGATCGTTGGCATAGCAAAAACAGGCACCCAAACCCCACCAACGGCAGCGAGAATAAGTACACTTGTTGCGCCAAAAGGAGCTGATTGTTCTTGTGTGTTGGCTACGGTTCCTAATAAAATTCCGAAACCTATGGCGGCGAAACCTGAAAATAAAGCCACGACACTCATTAAAAATAAATGCCCTTCGATATTTAAGGAAGGCAAACCAATATGCGGAAATAAAAACACTGCCACGGCCACCATCATATAAAACTGAATCATACAAATGGCTGAATAAGTAATGGTTTTACCAATTATCACGACTAAATTAGAAACCGGATTGGTCAATAACCGAACGAATGTTCCTTGCGATTTTTCTTTTACTATATTAATAGACAACGGAATCACGATAAAAAATATCGCAAAAAGTGTCCAGGCCGGAACGTTGTGTTGTACCGAGTTGGGACGGACTTCTTTGTTGTTTATTTTTGGAATTATTTCTTTGAAAGTAATGAAACTTTTTTGCTCAAATTCTGTAGTTCCTTCTCCTAATTGGTTTTCGAAAGTGGTGTAAATTGATTTGCTTTCGATTTGAGAAATCATCTTATCAATCGAACTCATTACGGCATTTTTGAAACTCATCTGAACCGCAGGATCAAAATACAATTTCACTTCTTTTTCCCTGATTACTTTGGGTTTTTCAGCCTGTGCGGTACTATCGGTTTCGGTTAAGCCCATTTTACTGATGATGTTCTGAACATTCTGATCGATTTTGGCTTGTAAATCAACGCTTAAATCTTTCGGAATTACAATTGCCAACTGAAATTTTCCTTTATAAACAGCTTCTTTGGCAACTTCTTCGGTAATGGGCTTGTTGTCGATTTGCGTGACAACGCTAAACAAATTGCTTTTTTCAAGATTGTCAAAAACAGTTTTAGACACAGAACCATTGTCTTTATCGACCAATAAAATCGGAATTTTATTATCGCTAATGGTTTTAAAAGTACTGTCCTGAATTAAAGTTACCGTGATCACAAGCACCAACGGCATGATAAACAAAATAATCAATCCGCCTAAATCGCGTTTAAGCAGCAAAAATTCTTTTACGACCGACATCCAAATTTTATTGACCATCTCTAAAATCTTTACCGGTTAATGAAATAAAAACTTCCTCGAGATTGCGTGCTTCAGTTGTAGCATCAATTAAACTTGATGGTGTTCCCTGAGCATAAATTCTGCCTCGGTCCAGAATGGCAATATTGGTACAAAAATCTTCGGCTTCAGCCAAATGATGCGACGTATATATAATCGTAGTTCCGTTTTGGTTTAGAACTTTTAAATAATCTATAATGGCATTTTTAGACTGAACATCAACACCAACGGTTGGTTCGTCCAGAAATAAAACTTTAGGCTTGTGCAGAATTCCGGCAATCAAATTAACTCTTCGTTTCATTCCGCCTGAAAAAGTTTCGATACGTTTGTCGGCGAATTTTAACAAGCCCAAAAGATCTAAAGTTTCAACAACTTTATCTTTTAAGTAAGCACCTTTTAAACCGTACATACTTCCAAAATAATGTAGATTTTCTCTCGCGGTCAAAGTGGGGTATAAAGCATATTCTTGCGGAACAACACCAATAATTTTTTTGATTTTTGAAGAATGATTCGTGTAGTTCAGCCCATCAATCGTAAAATGTCCTGAGGTTGGTTTTATCAATCCACAAAGCATGGAGATTAAAGTGGTTTTTCCGGCGCCATTTGGGCCCAATAATCCAAAAATCTGTCCTTCGTTGATATCCAGCGAAACGTTGTTCAAAGAATACTGGTCTGCATCTTTGTACTTTTTCGAAAGGGATTCTATTTTTATAATTGGTTGCAAAATATATTAGCTAATGGCTTTTTTTAGTTTTTTGAAAAAGATTTCTTCTCTGTTGGCAATGCTCAAAAGTTCATCGGCAATGGCATTGTAAGCATCTTCTTTGGCACTTCGGTTTTTGTAAATTCTGGAAGCTTCTACAGCAAAATCACGCCATGAATCTCCAATCAAGGTCATTTCTTTCGAAAGAACTTTCAATTCTTCATTTGCTAAAATAACCGAAGCTTCTTGTAAAAAAGCAGCGTAAATAAATCTAAAACCTCCGCCGCCGGTTCCTATTTCTTCCTGCATACGAACCATTTGTGCCAGATAGTGATTGGCTTTTTTGGTGCCGTGTTTTACAGGCCATTTACGGATTTGTTTCGATACGAATTTTATTCCGCGTACACCAATAATAGGCATTGGTGCCAACATATCGCGACAGGTATTTTTGATTCCTTTGATGATCGCACTTTTTAAATCAACTTCTTTCGGGATCTGAATAGGATAATACATTTGTCCTCTTGGAGCAAAAGCACCTTTGGCAAAACGCACTTTGTCTAATTCGTCATGCGTTAAAGTCGTAACGGTTTCCATAACAGGATCGCTGACCAAATAATCGGTTTCGGTTTTTCCGTAAACGACTAAATTGTGTGCGTTGAAATGAAAGCGGTATTCATCAGGAAAATAACTCAAATGATACACGCCAACTTGTAATCCGGTTGGAATGTTATTTTTTAAATTTTCATCCAAGGCTTTATTTGCATTTGCCGGAGAAGAAAATTTTTGTCTTTTTATTTTTAAATTTAAACGATTGGCCAGTTTATTAAAAATTTGTCCGGGCAAAGTTCTATAGCTAATTGCAGGTGCGTGATTTACTTTTATAAAAGGCAAATACACGAAAAAAAGTCCAGAGCCAATACCAAAAACCATCGGTTCGCTGATGTTCAGTCCGTTGTTTTTTAACAAATTCGAAGCTACTCCGTTCTCACAATGAGCAGATTGATGATGTGTAAAATTGATTTGCATTAGTCTGTTTTAATATTTTTTAATTCGGCTACCGAAATCTCAAAAGCATCGGCATATTTTTTTAGGATCGATTCGCTTAATGTGGCAAAAACAGTAGGTTTAAAATGTCTTTTTACGCGCCATTTCCACATTCCAACATAACTGGATAAAATAGTAAGATCCATTTTATTGATTTCCATATAATAAACTATTGGGCTTGCTTCGCCAATTTCGACCTGCATTTTTGCTTCGGCGATTCGCTCGTTTATTTCGTCTATTGAATTTGAAAGTGCGATGGTTTTGGGTTCCCAGCCAGTACTTAGAGTTGTAGTGTAATTTCCGTTTTCATCGGTTGCGTACAAAAGCTCTTTAACGTTGTTTTTTGTTAAGTTGCTTTTATCTTGTGGTACTTTTTCTTTTTCCATTTCATTATTAATTTATTAGATATATAAAGCTAATGCGATACATAAACTAATTATTAAAAACCCCAGATTTGCAAAGGCTAAATTTTGTTTTTTCTTCACAAATAAATATATCATTTCTATTACAAGTCCAAAATAAAAAAACAGGACTGCCATAAATTCCATAATAAAGAATCCTAAACCAGTATCAAAATGTTTGTGGTCATCTCCATGACAATGTGAATGACGATCAACGGTAAGATACCAAATTAAAAAAACCGATCCAACCATAAGAACTAAAATCCCAATCCGGATTAATAGGTGTAAAATGATCTTCTTACTATTCATTTACACTGAAACTATCTTCTGAATGAACAAATTAATTTCGCATTCTAAAAGTAATTTATGTCCCCATATACTTGCGCAGCGCATTGTACATAATGTATAATCGTCGCCTTCGAATTTTGAAACCAAAGTTGCTTTGGTAATAATCGTATCACCCACTTTTGGGAGCAAATGTATTTTAAGGTTTTTTATCGCACTGATAAAACCCAATACATTTACGTTTTCATTTTCGGTACCGTCTTCGTCAAAAAAATACTTTTTACCTACAATAGACGAACAGGTTTGTGCGGTATTTTCGATTAAGCCCGCTTCGATAAAAACGTTATTATCGATAAAAACATTATCCTCTTTTATCAGGAATGTGGTTTCTACAAAGTTGGCATCTATATCCAAAATTAAATCCACCATAAGCATTGGCGCTCGGTGCGGTAAGTAATTTTGTATATCAACTCCGGTTTTCATTGCTGCTATCATTTCGCTAAAACAGTTTTCATTTGTCCGTTAGCAATTTCTTCATTATTCAAATACGTTACCACATCTACCAAAGTAATTCCTGCAAATTCCTGCAAAATAGTGATGGTAGATTGAATCTTATCATTAATTTTTGGCAACTTTTTAATCTCAATTTCCTTAATAGAACCAATATATCCTGTTGGCGCTGTTTCGTTTTTCAAGAAAAATTGATAACCTGTATGCAAAGCCACAGATTGTGCCATATGTTCGATTAAACCTGCTTCAAGAAAAGTATCCTTGTCAAAAAATATATTATCGTTTTTAATTTCTAAACCGGCAATTAAGGAGGTTTCGGTATACGAATACATTTTATCGACCATCACAAAAGGAAACTTTTGCGGCAGTAAATTTTCGACAGCTTCTTTTTCTAAAAGTAATGTCGTCTCCATTAGCAAACGGTTAAATAAGCATATGCAAACGAGAATCTTCCACTTTCAGGAACAGACAGAAGAATACGATCTCCTGTTTTTAAATTTCCTGAATTCATCAATTCTTCCAAAGCCAGATAAATAGAGGCAGAACCTACATTACCAACTCTTGAAAGGTTCATGAACCATTTTTCATCCTCCATTCCGATTCCTTTTTCCGTCAATCCTTTCTTTAACCCTTCGACAAAAAAGTTAGAAGAAACGTGAGGAATAAAATAATCGACCTGGTCTGAACCAATATTATTTTTAGACATGGCATCGCTCATACTTTCAGCTCCTTTAGAAAGTATAAATTCATCCAATAATTTTACATCTTGTTTAATGGCAAAAACCGATTCGTTCAACCATTGTTCCGGAGGATAATCGCTCCATGATTTAATTTCGCCATTTTCTAATTTATCTCCACCGGCATACATGCAGGTTTCTAATTCGTACGCATAGGAAAAAGCTTCCATCCATTCGATTTTTAGAGAAATTGGCCCTCTTGGTTTATTTTCTAATAAAAAAGCGCCGGCTCCGTCAGACAGCATCCAACGTAGGAAATCTTTTTTGAAAGCAATAATAGGTTGTTCTTCAAGGCTTTTTAGGTTTGCTGCTTCGTGATTGTACATTTGAGCATTTAACCATGATGACACTTTTTCTGATCCTGTACAAATAGCATTTTTAGAATTTCCTGATCGTATCGAAAGAAAACCAAATTTTAACGAATTCATACCGGCGCAACAAACACCAGTTGATGAATTTAATTCTACCGATTTATTTTTTAATAATCCGTGAACCATTGCGGCATGCGAAGGCAGGAAAACATCAGGTGTTGAGGTTCCGCATGAAAGTACTTCAAGATCCTGAGCTGTAAAGTTTTCATCAAATAATTGTACAACAGCATTTCGGGTCAATTCGGCATTGTTATGCGTGCTTTTCCCTGTTTTATCTATGGCGTAATAACGACTTGTAATTTTATTATTGCGCAAAATAATGCGTCTTGCTTTAGAAGCGGCATCATTAATGAGTCCTAAATAGTCTTCCATTTCATCATTAGAAACAGCTTCATTTGGCAAATACTTTGCGGCCTTGGTAATATATACTTCAAACATAATCTAATTTCGTCTTCTAAACTCCTTGATAATATCGAGTTTCTTTTTTTATGGTTTTTAACTTAAAAGGGTAGGTAATAAGGTGCAAGATATATACTATTGGTGAGATTAACCATATTGCGAGGAATAAATAAACATTAAATACTTTAAGAAGCTGTTTTCTGTTTTTTTGATGTTTATAAATTAGATTCGACCATTTATCGAAAATTTTATTCGCGGTTTTGTCAACAGTAACAAGATACGGACTGATTTTTACAGCGCCGTTTGCAAGTAATTTTGGTTGTAAATCTTCAAAATTATTTTCGTTTAATGCCGAAACAATAACTTCTCCAAATTTATCAGACTCCTGAATATCCTTATCAGAAACTCCCGGCAGAGGTAAAATTCCCCAATGTTTTTTCTTCACTCCGGAGAACATCCATTCTACAATTGTAATTACACTGATTAAATTTCCAACGCGATCTACCAACGCTACGTTTCCTACCAATTTTGCATTGGCTTCTTTTAGTAAAGTTTTGATTTTTTCCTGCGCCATAATCCACATATTACGGGAACCGCTTATGGTAACAACAGGTGTATTGTTGAGTATCTTTTTGGCATCATCACTTTTCAAAAAAGAATTGATCGGAATCGATGGCGACAAATACCAAACCTGATAATGAAACAATACCAAATCGAATTTTGTATTTAAAATTTCCTCCGAAACTGGTTTTAATTGAGTTGGAATTTGAAGAAAAGATTCCGGAAAAGCATCAAAAAAAGAATCCTTATCCCAAGGAAAGGGGAAAGGTTTTTCTAATTGTATTTCGTGAAACGTTACATTTATTTCTTCTGAATTTAGAAAAGGCTTTGCAATGTTTCGTGCTATTTCTTCTAATTGTCCAGATTGTGAATAATAAATAACAAGAACATTTTTCATTTGGTTGGATGGCTTTGGTGGTTCCGCAAAAATAAGTATTTTTTTTAAACGAATTTCCTTATTTTATCGGATCGTTTGGTATGAACCCAATCTGGCCATGTAGCAGAATCTTCTGCATCATAGATTCTTATTTTTTGGTTTTCATCTTCAATTAATAAATCATCAGAAGTACATCCTAAAATTGCAGCCGCAGCGGCAAGACCGGAATAAGTCGCTCCTGCAACACCGTGAGATAGGGTACAAGCGCCACAAAGAAACAGATTTTTGATTTCGGTTTTGTTTTTATATGAAAAAGGACCCACCTGATTTAATGTTTTTTCGGTTCCGTAAACATTTCCTTTTGTCGAATTGATATAAAATTCATTGGTTTTTGGAGTTCCTAATTCGGCCTGAATAATATGTTGTTTCGCATTTGGGATTATTTTTTCGAGATTGTTCATCAGTTTATTGATGATTTTTTCTTTAAAAATTTTATACTCTTCATTGTGATAATCGTCTAAACCATTAAAATCTTTTAAGTGATCGTAATTCACATACGTTACAATTTCAAAATTATGATAACGCCCATTAAAACTTGCCGGATCTTTGAGCGTTGTACAACTGATAAAGACCGAAGGAAATGAATCTCCTGAATCTATATTGCTGCTCATTAAATCTTCAAAATTAGCATCGTCATTTTCGTCTTTCATCATCCAGAAATTTCCCGAATCGATATTGTATAAAGTAACATCGATGTCAAGCGTAAGGAATAAAATTAAAGAAGTAACGGAATACTTTGTCTTATCTAATTTTTTAAGAAGAGATTTGCTGAGATGTTCTTTATCAATTAAATTGAGATAAGTTATAGAAGGATCTGCGTTTGAAACAATGTTTTTAGAGAATATTTCTTCACCATTTTCAAGCTGAACGCCTGTTGCTTTTTTATTTTCGATAATGATTTTGCGAACGTTTTGTTTTACGCGGATTTCTCCGTTATGTCTTTTTACGCCGTTTGTCATGGCTTTTACAATTCCGCCGCCACCGCCCATGGGATAAAATCCGCCATCAAAATAATGACTCATTACAGAACAATGTACAGGAAAACAAGCCCGACTTGGCGGAAGCCCGTGATCGCCACACTGAATATTCAGGACTGCTTTTAGTTTAGGATCTTTTACATGCCAGCCAATTACTTTTTTTAAAGGAAAGAGGGCAAATTTGCCAAAATGTTTGGTTCGAAACGGAACGGTAATGTTTTGCCAAAAACCTTTGAGTGTTGGAATCAGTTGCAATTCGTAACTCACTTTCTGAACCAGTGAAAGATATTCGTTGATGTTTTTTTCTTCGTGCGGAAAATGATTAGAAAGTGTTTTCTTTAGGTTTTCGGCTCCTGCGGGCAAATCGAAAGTTTCGTTTCCAATCAAACAATGTTCGTAAGCGTTTTTGTTCATTCTAAAGAAAACCATGTCATTGGCAATTCCCAAGCCTCGATATAATTCGTTGGTCGATTGTCCTTCTTCAAGCTGGCCGACATAATGTACGCCCGGACTAAAACGCTGACCTTTTAAAGTAAAACTATGACTCCAGCCTCCGGGAACATAATGTTGTTCGAGTACCAAAACTTTTTGTCCGGCTCTAGCAAGACATATCGCAGTTGATAATCCGCCAACTCCGGAACCAATAATTATTGTGTCAAATTCCTGCATACTTTACTTTAAGAATTGTAAAGTATAAAAGAACGACATTTAATCAGATAATTGTAATTCGTTGGGCTGTAATTGGTAAAAAAATATTAGATTTTCTGTGACTTATGATTTAACCGCAAAGTTCGCAAGGTTTTTATCGAATGCTATGTTTAGAAAACACAAAGTTCGCAAAGCTAAATCAGTACAAAGCTTTGCGAACTTTGTTTTTTTTATGAAACCGATATGTATAAAAACCTTGCGAACTTTGCGGTTAAATCCCCTTTAATTGTTTTTCAATTGATTCCAAAAATCAAAGTAGTTGAACCATTGCAAAGGATATTTTGCGAGCATAGATTCTACGCTTTCTATATACGCTTTCAATAATCCTTTTTCGTCTCTGTGTTTGACTACAGCTTCACGTGCATACAAGTGATAATGCAGGTTGGGTTCTTTCATTACGTATACAAAAACTACAGGCACCTTTAATCTTGAAGCAATTAAAAATGGGCCAGCCGGAAAGTTGGCTTCCTCGCCAAGTATTTTTTCAGAAAGTGATTTCGTGCCTTCAAAATAACGATCGCCTGTAAAACAAACCAATTCGTTTTTTGAAAGTGCCGCATTGATCTCAAAAATATGAGACAAGTCATCTCTGATAATGATAAACTTAACGGTAGGTTTTTGGGTAACGCTTTCGAGATAATTCTTAATAGCTGAATGTTCGAGATCTGTAGTAACCAGATTGATTTGAAAATCGATGTCGATATCGCCAAGAAAATGTTCAGCAATTTCAAAATTTCCAATATGGGCGCTGATTAAAACGCCTCCTTTTTTTTCTGCCAGAAGGTTTTTCAGAATTTCAATTCCGTCAAATTCATAGGTAAATTTGTTTCGCATTCCTGCCGAAATGGAAATTTTATCAATAATCGTTTGCCCAAAAGTGTAATAACTTTTGAAAACCATTTTTTTAGATTTGAACCAGGAATACCCAAGCCTTTCTTTAAAATAATAAGAAATGGCTTTGTTACTTTTTTTTAGAAATAAAAAATAGTACGAAGCAACAAAATAAAGTAAAACATAAGCAGCTTTAACACCCGCTTTTTTTATAAGAAAAACGAATATTCGATACCCTAAAACAGTTCCTTTTGATTTGCCATCCCATTTGCTCATTAAGCAGTTTTGGCTTTTAATTTGTTTTCGATAAGATCATAAAAACTTTGGAAAGAATCAATCCCGACAAAATCAACTTCAACCAGTTTTACACCAAAGTTGGCTTCGATCGAAACGACTAAATCAACATAGTCCAAACTATCTAACCCAAGTGTATCTTTTAAATTAGCATCTGGTTCAATATCATCATTATCTACTTCAAACTCCTCAACTAAAAAACCATTTATTTTTGCTATAATCTCTTCTTTATTCATCGTTTAATTTAAACTTTTTAACCACCAACGCAGAGTTGGTTCCTCCGAACCCGAAGGAATTGGACAAAAATATGTCAAATTTTTTGTTTAAAGTAGTTTTGACCAAATTTAATTTGGCTGCATCTTCATCAGGATTGTCCAAATTGATGTTTGGAGCAATGAAATCGTGCTGCATCATTAAGATCGAATAAATTACTTCGCTGGCTCCGGCCATCCAGCATTCATGTCCTGTCATTGATTTTGTAGAACTTACATACGGATTTTTCTCGCCAAAAACTTCAAAGATAGCTTTAGCTTCGTTGCCGTCTCCAACAGGTGTTGAGGTCGCATGAGCATTTATATAATCAATGTCGGTTGCTTTCAGTTGGGCGTCGTCAAGCGCTCGTTGCATGGCTATAGATGGACCTTCGACATTGGGAGTCGAGATGTGTCCGCCGTTTGAGGAGAAACCATAACCCACAACTTCGGCGATAATATTAGCGCCACGAGCTATTGCAGAATCGTAACTTTCGAGAATTAAAGTTGCACCGCCACCACTAGGAATTAATCCGTCGCGGTCAGCATCAAATGGGCGGGAAGCTTTTTCAGGTTCATTTTCTCTGTTCGAAAAAACACCTAAACCATCAAAACTGCTCATCGCAAATTTGTTGATTTCCTGAGCTCCTCCGGTAATAATAATATCCTGAAATCCGCTTTTTATTAAAAAATAAGCCAATCCAATAGAATGTGATCCACTTGCGCAGGCTGCACTTATGGTAAGATTGATCCCGCGCAGTTTAAAAATCGTAGATAAATTCATCGTTACTGTAGAATTCATCGATTTAAAAATAGCTCCGGAACCTATTAAAGCAGTGTCTTTTTTCTCTCTCACAATATCTGTAGCTTCAATAATAGCTTTTGAAACGCTATCATTTCCGTACATAATACCTACTTCGCGATTGTCAAAAAAAGCGTCATCAATATTGGCATTTTTCAATGCTTCGATTGTGGCCATATAAGCATACTCGGTTTCTTCACCAATGCTCATACGTTGTCTTCGGGTCAATAAGTTTTTCAGATCAGCTTTTGGAACCATTCCCGTAAGGGCAGATTGAAAACCAAATTCTTTTCTTTCAGCATCAAACTGAATACCAGATTTTCCGTTGTATAAAGATTCTTTTACTTCATCTAAAGAAGTTCCGATACAAGAATAAATTCCCATTCCAGTAATTACTACTCTCTTATTCATCGTCTTTCAAAGTGTTTTGTAATTTTTTTAATCTCGCAAAGACGCGAAGCCGCAAAGCTTATTCTTTTTTTTAGTTTTTAATAAAACTTTGCGACTCTGCGTCTTTGCGAGCAATTTTTGACGTTTAAAAAAATCTCGCAAACGCGGAAGAAATATTTTTAAGAATAAATTCCTCCGTTTATATTGATAATTTCTCCTGTAATATAGCTTGCTTTTTTTGAAATCAAAAAGCTTACCAAATCTGCGACTTCTTCGGCTTCGCCAAAACGATTTACCGGAATTAGCTTTAATAATTCTTTTTCGTCTAACTGACTTGTCATATCGGTTCTTATAAAACCCGGAGCTACAGCATTTACAGTAATATTTCGTTTGGCAACTTCCTGCGCTAACGCTTTTGTAGCAGCAACAATTGCACCTTTTGCAGCCGAATAATTGGTTTGTCCGGCCGTTCCTTTCACGCCCGAAACCGAAACCATATTTACGATTCGGCCATATTTATTGCGCAACATTTTTTGAATAAAAAATTGCGTTACATTAAAAAATCCGTTCACACTTGTGTTTACCACGCCGTTCCAGTCTTCGGGAGTCATCCACATAAAAAGACCATCTTTTGTAATTCCGGCGTTGTTTACAATCGCTTCTACAATTGCTTCAGGATTTGCTTCCTGCCATTGTGTTAATGTTTTTTGCACTTCTTCATAATTAGAAACATCAAAACCTAAGATTTCTCCGCTTGCACCTAATTTTTGTATTTCCTGAAGTGTTTCTTCGGCAGCAGTTTTGTTCGAATGATAATTTATCAGAATATGATAACTAGATTCAACGGCTAATTTTTTACAAATAGCACTTCCAATTCCTCTTGAACCGCCGGTTACTAATACACATTTCATATGTAGAATTTATTTTTTTTGGTCAAAATAGGGTATCGCTTTTTTACCCGCGATACCCTATTCGTATTTTATAGATTAATAGCTATTATTTCTTCTTTTTGGCTGCAGGTTTTGTAGCAGGTTTCGTTTCTGCCTTAGGCTTTTCTGCAGGAGCTTCACTCACGCTGTTTCTTTCTTTTGATTTCGAAAAAAGTTCAGCGTTTTCAAACCATTGGTTGCTTAATACAGTTCCGTCTGGTCTAAGAAATCCCCATTTACCTTCATTTTTTACTCTTGCAATACCATCAATAAAGCCTTTGTCTTGTTGTACAAACAAAGCAATAACAAAGCCATTTGCTGTAATTCCGTATTGAGTTGGGATGACCAATTTTCCTGATTCATTAATAAATCCCCAGTTTTTTTCTTTTACAGGAGCCAGTCCGTTTGAGCTAAAAACTTCTGCATCGCTGTATGTTGGCGGGATAACGAATTCAGCTTTTGGGTTGATGTATCCCCATTTAGAACCGATACAAACCGGAGCCAAATTTTTAGAGAACGCTTTTGCTTTGTCGTAAATAGGCAAAATAGTCCAGTTTCCTTTGATGTCTATAAAACCAATTTTACCGCCTTTTCGTGCATACGTTAAATCCTGAATTTCAAAATCCCAGATTTTGTCAGCGCCATCTACCGCAATAAAGTTTCCGGAACTTACAAGTCCAAAAGTTTTATCTTTTCTTGCCCAGGTTGTGTTTTTAAAATAATTCCCTACTTCATCATAAAGGGGTTCTACCACTTCTTTACCAGACGTATTAATAATTCCCCATTTTTTATTGTTCTCTACTCTTGCATAACCATTTTCGAAAGATTTGATCTGATCGTATTTTGGTTCCAGAACAACGGTCATTTTTGAATTGATTAATCCAACTTTTTTGCCTTGTCTTATAAAAGCAACGCCGTCACTAAAATCAAATAATTTTTCAGTAGGCGGAGGGGTCTGAACTTCTCCTTTTGTATTAATATAAACCCAATCCTTATCTTTTTGTACTACTGCAATTCCGCTGTTAAATTCTTTAGTGTCTTTAAAAGTTGCCGGAATTACCCATGTTCCTTTAGCATCGATGAATCCCCATTTTCCGTTATCTTCAACAGCAGCTAAACCTTCAGAAAAGCTTTTTGCCGATTTGTATTGAGGCTCAATTTTAAAGTTTCCATCTTTAGAAATGTATCCAATTTTACCGTTCTTTTTAACTAAAGCCAATTCCTGACTATTAACAAATTGAATAAATAATACGAATAAAAAAATAAGTGGTTTTTTCATGATTTTTTAAGGTTCAATTAATAATGTAAAATAAAGTTTTAACTGTTGATCAGGTAATCTTTTACTTTCTGAACAAAAGGGTACATGACCTGATCTTCTTTAAATGTAGGAATTATATTTCGAATATCATCATACCATTTTTTGGTTACCGATGAAATTTGATCTTTTTGTACCAAATAATCAATTGCCTGAACGATTGTAATCAATTCGATCGCTAAAACTTCGAATGAATTTTCGATTACTTTTGAGGTAATAACCGCTGCA
The DNA here is from genome assembly GCF_046825355.2 of Flavobacterium sp. C3NV. Lineage (NCBI taxonomy): Bacteria > Pseudomonadati > Bacteroidota > Flavobacteriia > Flavobacteriales > Flavobacteriaceae > Flavobacterium > Flavobacterium sp. C3NV. The sequence goes on from NZ_JBKQBJ020000005.1 coordinate 113,419, forward strand.
TTCGTTCCCATACTTACAATATCCTGATTGTCGTTATTGTTCGGGATACTGTGCACATACATTGGGTTAGACAACATTTGGCTTTCGGCAGTTGTTGAGGTTGCAGTAAACTGAACGCCCTGCATTCCGAAATTGAATCCTAACGTTCCTAAGTTTACGAATGGAGGAAGAATTTCGTTGATTTTTGAATTCAATAAATAATTCAACTGACGTTCTGCCAACATCGTTAATTTGGTAATTACAATTTTCAGTTTATCCATTTCAAGCGAAATATAATCTCCGTGGAAATTTCCTCCGTGATAAACGTGTTTGTTTTTTACATCTATAATAGGATTGTCGTTTGCCGAGTTAAATTCGTCTTCTAAAATAGAAGCAACATTATTTATTGTTTCTAAAACCGGTCCAAGAATTTGAGGAACACATCTTAAAGAATAATATTCCTGAACTTTTTCCTTGAAAATTTCCTCGGTATTTTCTCCTGAGTATAAATGGTCTTCTCTTTTACGGATCAAAGTACTGTCAGAAAGATTTTGTCTCATTCTTGCCGCCACTTCCTGTTGTCCTTTATGACGTTTTGTTTGGTTTAATTCTTCAGAAAAATGATCATCATACGCCTGAACCAATTCGTTGATCGCGCAAGAAGCTTTTAATGACCAGTCTAATAATTTATTGGCGTGGTGAACGTTTACAACTCCAATTCCGGTCATTACAGATGTTCCGTTGATTAAAGCCAGACCTTCTCTAATTTCTACCTGAATAGGTTTTAATCCTTCAATTTCGAAAACTTCCGGAGTTGGTCTTCTGTCTCCTTTATAAAAAACTTCGCCTTCGCCTATTAAAACTAAAGCCAAGTGTGATAATTGTACTAAATCTCCACTCGCACCAACACCACCGTGCTCAAAAATAAGAGGAGTAATATCTCTGTTGATCAATTCTGCCATTAAGTGAATTACTGACGGATGAACTCCGGAGTTACCTAAGGATAAAGTATTTAAACGGGCTAAAATTGCTGCTTTTGCACAAACCGGGCTCAAAGGTTTTCCTGTTCCTGAAGAGTGGCTTCTGATTAAATTGTATTGTAACTGAATTTGGTCAGACTCTTTAATACGGTATTGAGCCATTGGTCCAAAACCAGTATTTACGCCATATATTACTTTGTTCCCTGAAAATTCTTTCAGGAAATTGAAGCTTTCGTTTACTCGGTTTAAAACAGCATCGCTTATCGAAACTTTATTATTTCCAAAAATAATGGATTCGAATTCTGCTAAACTTAAATATTCATTAATTGTATTCATTAAACTGGTTTTGATTGTGCTAATTTAATTTTATTTATCAAAATAAATGTAGTTATTTTGATGATGGCAAATGTAGGCTAATAATTGATAATATTTTTAATATGATAAAGGAGTTTGTAGATGTTTTGGTGATTGGTGCGGGACCTTCTGGATGTGTGTCAGCATCTTATCTTCATAAAAACAATGTTAAGATAAAAGTTGTTGAAAAAACAAAGTTTCCAAGACTGGTCGTTGGCGAAAGCCTTATACCTAGAGTAATGGATCATTTTGCAGAGGCTGAACTTTTTGAAAGTCTCGATGCAATGAATTTTGAGAAAAAATTAGGTGCCCGTTTTATAAGAGGAGAAGAAATTTGCGTTTTTGATTTCAGTAAAAAATTTGGTGAAGGCTGGGACTGGACCTGGCAAGTGCCAAGAGCTGATTTTGACAATACAATGGCGCAGGAAGTGATTAGAAAAGGGATTGATCTGGAATTTGAAACAGAAGTTTTGGAGGTTTCTTTTGAAGGAAAAAAATCTAAAACCATCGTAAAAGATAAGGATGGAAATCTAAAAGAAATTCATGCCAATTTTATTATCGATTCCAGCGGATACGGACGCGTTTTACCAAGACTTTTAGATCTTGATACGCCATCGCAATTAGATCCTCACTCTTCGATATTTACACACGTAAAAGATATTAATAGAGAAGAAGGAGAAGAAGGAACTCAGATTTCATTTGATATTCTGGAAACCGAAGTTTGGCTGTGGGTAATTCCTTTCTCGAACGGAAATACAAGTTTAGGAGTTGTTGGGCCAACAGATTTCATCAATTCATTATCTGAAAATAAAGACAATGCCGAGGCTTTGCGCAATGCAATTCAAAAATCGGATTATTATATCAAAAGGTTTAAAGGAACGGAGTTTTTATTCGAACCAGTTAAATTAGAAAATTATTCAAGAGCCGTAAAAAGAATGTACGGTGACGGTTTTGCCTTAACAGGAAATAGTTCTGAATTCCTGGATCCTGTATTTTCATCAGGAGTTGCTTTTGCGACAGAATCAGGAATGCTGGCCGCAAAATTATACCTTAAAGAATCGCAGGGAATTGAAGTAGACTGGGAAGTTGAATTTACAGAATACATGAAAAAAGGGATTGCTGTTTTTACCACTTACGTGAAAGAATGGTACACCGGAAACCTTCAGACTTTATTCTTTCACCAACCGGAAAATCCGGATGTAAAAGAAAAAATATGCTCAGTTTTAGCCGGGTATGTCTGGAACGAAGAAAATCCGTTTGTGAAGAAACATGATCATGTAATAGCCAATATGGCGTATTTACTGAATATGCAAAAAGAACAAAGCCCTGAATAATCAGGGCTTTTTTTTATAAAAAATATTCTGTAGGAATATCTCAGCGGTAGAATAAGATTTGAATTGCGTTTATATGTTCCGTAGGAACGTTTGATTGATGACGCAGATGTTTATTTCCGTAAAAACAAGTGTCCCTACAGGACACAACGCGCAACAATATTCTTTTTTTTTCTACCGATGAGATATTCCTACGGAATATTTTTGAATGCTTTTTCAATAATTCATTCCGTAGGAATGTTTCATTGGTAGAATTAGATTTGAATTGCGGTTATACGTTCCGTAGGAACGTTTGGTTAATGGTTTACATGTATTGTTTTTCTAAAAAATCCCTACAGGACACGATATAAAAAAAAAGACCATCCTTTACAGACGGTCTTTCATTCTTCAAAAAATAAATATTAAGTAAAAAACTATACTTCTAAATTATAAAAACTCACGGCGTTATTTCCCCAAAAAGCATTTTGATCCGTAACAGAAAATGACGAAAAATAGTGTTCCATTAACGCAATTACTTCAGGATAAGTTGAAGACAATAAGCAAACGGGCCAATCGCTTCCAAACATTAAACGGTTTATCGAGAAGTTTTTGGTAACAATATCCAGCGCGGTTTTAAAATCTTCGGGTTTCCAGTTGTGCCAATGCGCCTCTGTGACTAAGCCTGAAACTTTGCAAAATACGTTTGGGTTTTTCGCAATAGCGCAAACCATTTTTTCAAATGCGGTGAAATCATTTTCCTTAAAATCCGGTTTTGCTAAATGATCAATTACAAAACGTTGTTTGGGAAACTTTTGTATAAATTCCGCAACAAATGGCCATTGCTGGGAACCAATTAGAATATCATACGTAAAATTATACTTTGCTAATTTGCCGATTCCGTTACAAAAGTCTTTTTGCAGCATAAATTCAGGATTTGTTTCTGCCTGAAAAATATGCCTGAATCCTTTTAGTTTTTTAAAACCTGAAAAATAGTCTAATCGTTCTTCGATATTAGGATCTTTAAAATCTACCCAGCCCACAACAGCTTTTATAAAATCATTTTCACTGGCCAATTGCAGTAAAAAATGAGTTTCATTTTCGCTTTGATCTGCCTGAACCGCAATACAACCGTCAAAGTTGTTTTGGCTCAAAAGAGGTTCCACATCCTGAGGCAGGAAATTCTTTTGGATAGCCGCCATTTCCGGAGTAATCCAGGCTTCTTTTACAGGGTCATATTTCCAAAAATGCTGATGGCTGTCGATTTTCATTTTTACCTATTAAGTGTAAAATATAATGCTTTAATAAGCTACGGCAACTTGTTTACTTGTGCCTAAACCTTCAATACTTAATTCGATTACGTCTCCCGCTTTGATGTAAACAGGATTTGGTTTTATACCCAGACCAACTCCCGGAGGTGTTCCTGTACTGACAACATCGCCTGGTAAAAGCGTCATAAACTGACTTAAATAATGAATCAAAAACGGAATTTTAAAAATCAAATTAGAGGTGTTGCTGTTCTGGAATTTTTTACCGTTTACAGTAAGCCACATCGATAAATTGTTGACATCTTCAATTTCATCCGCAGTTGCCAAAATTGGTCCAAGGGGAGCAAATGTATCACATCCTTTTCCTTTCGCCCATTGTCCGCCACGCTCGATCTGAAAAGCTCTTTCGCTATAATCATTCAATAAGCAATAACCGGCCAGATAATCCAGTGCATCTTCTTCGGCAACATAACTGGCTTTTTTACCTACCACAAAAGCAAGTTCCACTTCCCAGTCGGTTTTGTCGCTATTTTTAGGAATGATTAAGTTATCGTTTGGTCCACATAGCGAAGTGGTCGATTTAAAGAAAATAATTGGTTCTTCCGGAATTGCAGCGCCAGTTTCTTCGCAATGATCTACATAATTTAATCCAATACATATAATTTTTGAAGGGCGCGCTACTGGCGAACCCAATCGGATATCGTTGCTTACTTCAGGAAATGAAGTATTGTTTTTTAAGGCTTCTTGTAATTTTGCAAGACCGTCATTTTCAAAAAAAGCTTCGTTATAATCAGTTACTATAGACGAAACATCTATTCGTTTGTCATTTATTAAGACTCCTGGTTTTTCCTGACCAGCTTCTCCAAATCGTATTAATTTCATGTTCTCTTTTTTTAATCGTATTATATTTTTATAACTATAAAAGTCGTTTTTTAATTGTTCAGTTTGATAAAACCTCCATCAATAGGGTAATCAGAACCGGTAATAAAGGAAGATTCATCGCTGCAAAGAAACAAAGCAAGAGTGGCTATTTCTTCCGGTTTTCCCATGCGGCCAATAGGTTGTGACTGGGATAATTTTTCGAATATTTCAGCTTCCTGTCCCGGATAATTTTTCGAAATAAATCCATCAACAAATGGTGTGTGTACTCTTGCGGGAGATATTGAGTTGCATCTGATGTTTTCTTTCAAATAATCTTTTGCTACAGATAATGTCATGGCCATAACCGCGCCTTTTGCTGTAGAATAGGCAAATCTATCCGGAATTCCGACCCAGCAGGCAATAGAAGCCAGGTTTAAAATAACTCCTCCTCCAGCATTTTTTAGTGCAGGGATTGAAGCGTGCAGACAATTGTAAACGCCTTTTACATTGACATTCATGATGCGGTCAAAATCAGATTCAGAAGTGGTATCTACTTTGCCAACGTGAGCAATTCCGGCATTATTTACTAAAATATGAATTGATCCTATTTTTTCGAAAGTAGCTTTTACTTCCTGATGATTGGCAACATCGCAGGCATGGGCAAAAACAACTCCGCCGTTTGATTCTATTTCTTCGATGGTATTTTTTGCACTTTCCAGAGTCAGTTCTAAAACATGAACTTCGGCTCCTTGTTTGGCAAACAAAACAGAAATGGCTCTTCCAATTCCGCTTCCGCCTCCGGTTATAATTGCTTTTTTATTTTTTAATGAAAACATTTTACTTAAATTAATAGTTATTTTTTTGATTGGATTTTATAAAGATACGCCTCGTTTCCACGGAATAAAATCATCCTGATTCAATTGTACCGCTTTCGGAATAATTTCTCCACTGGCTGCTTTGATGCAATAGTCCAGAATTTCTTCGCCCATTTCTTCTATCGATTTTTCGCCGCTGATAATCGGGCCGCAATCAATATCGATAATGTCGCTCATTTTTGTTGCCAGAACGGAGTTCGTTGCTACTTTTATTACAGGACAAACCGGGTTTCCTGTTGGCGTTCCCAATCCTGTGGTAAATAAAATCAAGGTAGCGCCTGAAGCTGCTTTTCCGGTTGTGGCTTCTACATCATTTCCTGGAGTGCAAACCAGACTTAATCCTGATTTGGTTACTAATTCAGTATAATCTAAAACATCAACAACTGGCGATGTTCCTCCTTTTTTGGCTGCACCGGCACTTTTTATAGCGTCTGTTATTAAACCATCTTTTATATTTCCCGGAGAAGGATTCATGTGAAAACCGGAACCTACTTTATGCGCCAAAGCATCATAAGATTCCATTAAATCAATAAATTTTTCGGCAGTTTCTTTGGTAATGCAACGGTCAATTAAATTTTGTTCGGCACCACATAGTTCCGGAAATTCGGCTAAAAGAATTTTTCCGCCCAAAGCGACAACCAAATCAGAAGTATAACCAACAGCCGGATTTGCCGATACTCCGCTGAAACCGTCACTTCCTCCGCATTTTACACCAATGCATAATTCGCTTAAAGACGCATCGGTTCTTTCGTATTGATTGATTTCGATTAGACCTTCGAATGTTTTTTTGATGGCAGTTGTAATTAAAGCTTCTTCGCTTTCGGTTTGCTGTTGTTCAAAAATCAGTAAAGGTTTGTCGAATTGTGGATTTTGTTTTTTTACATCATTTACAAAATCCTGCACTTGCAAATGCTGACATCCTAAACTCAATAACGTTATTCCGCCTACGTTTGGATGGTTGGCGTACGAAGCCAGTAAAGCACTTAAAGTTGCGGCATCCTGACGTGTTCCGCCACAGCCTCCCTGATGATTTAAAAATTTTATTCCGTCTACATTTTCAAAAACACGATTGTTTTTTGGCGTTGGATTGAGTTCAATATTGATGCTTTCGATAGCATCTCCGTTGAGGTAACCTTGCAGTAGTTCGTGTGTAAATTGATTGTATTTATCACTCACGGCATAACCTAGCTGATTGTGAAGTGCTTCTTTAATAACATCTAAATTTCTGTTTTCACAAAAAACCGTTGGAACAAAAAGCCAGTAATTGGCAGTACCAACCCGACCGTCATTTCGTTTATAACCTTTAAATGTTTTGTTCTTGTATTTAGAAACATCTGGAGCCTGCCATTCGTACGAAGCATTTCTGTAAGCGTAAGGATCGGCAGCGTGTTTTAAATTTTCGGTGGTCATCAGGCTTCCTTTGCTGATGTCGTTTTGTACTTTTCCTACCAAAACTCCATACATAATTACTTCCTGCCCCTTGATCATATCCTGGGTATAGAATTTATGTTTTGCCTTGATGAGGTCTTGCAGAACGAATGTTTCAGCTTCAAAAGTGATGTTTTCTCCTTTTTGCAAGTCAGATAATGCTACCAAAACATTATCGTCTGGATGCAATTTTACGACTTGTTTTTTTGTTTTATTCTCGGGCATGATATTGTTTATTGTCTGGTTTGTTGTTGTCCTTTGTAAGCAAAAAGGGCGATTATTAAAAATGAAATTAAAGGAACAATGTATCCGTTCTGAATACTTCCGGTATGATCTGAGATGGCGCCTAAAATTGGAGGCAAGATTGCGCCGCCCACAATAGACATTACGATTAAGGAAGATCCTATTTTGGTGTTATGGGCAAGTCCGTCGATTCCCATAGAGAAAATAGTAGGGAACATGATACTCATAAAAAATGCGATAGCGATTAGAGTATAAACCACTAACATTCCGCTGCCTAAAATGGCTATGATGCAAAGTATCACATTGATAAAAGAATACAGTAATAATAGTTTTTTGGGTTCGACAAACTTCATGAAATAGGTTCCTGCAAAACGTCCAATCATGAAAAACAATCCAAAAAGACCTAGATATTTGGCTGCGGATGATTCTGATAAACCTGCCGATGTTGTGGCCATTTTTATAAAAAAACTACCCACGCAAACCTGAGCGCCAACATAGAAAAACTGCGCTAAAATTCCCCATTTTAATTTTATAGATTTAAAAGCTTCTTTAAAACTACTGACTTCGGTTGTTGATTTTTCTTTTACATCGGGCATGGGTGTAAAATAGAAAATTACGGTTATGACTAAAATGATTAATCCTAAAGTTAAGTAAGGCATTTTTACACTGGCGGCTTCGGCTACTACATAAGCATGCATTTGAGCCTCTGACATTGCATTTGCTTCTTCAGGAGATAAGGTTTTATTAGATAAAATTAGCGGACCAATATAGGCGGGCGCAATATAAGCGGCAAGACCATTAAAGGATTGTGCGAAATTAAGTCGTTGTGTAGCGGTTTCCGGAGGTCCCAAAATGGTAACATACGGATTTGCTGCGGTTTCTAAAAACGTCAATCCGCAGGCAATGATAAACAAAGCTCCCAGAAAATAACTGTATTCGAGCGAATTTGCTGCGGGAACAAATAAAACAGAACCAATCCCGAAAAAAAGCAGCCCAACAAGAATGCCTGATTTGTAGCCGTATTTTCTCATGATATATCCTGCGGGCAATGCCATGGCAAAATAAGCGATAAAAACAGAGGAGTCTACAAGCGAAGATTCGAAGTCGGTTAGATTAAATGCTTTTCGCAAATGCGGAATTAAAATAGGATCCAGATTATGAACAAATCCCCAAAAGAAAAACAAGCTGGTCACTAAAATATAGGGCAATAACCATTTTTTTGAAGTTTTGACCTTTACATTAGAATCAGACTCTGTAAAAACGGCTTCTTTCATAATTTTTTGGGATTATTTTTGTGTTTAATAAAATTTAAAATTATAATTTTTAAAGCTTATTTAATAATCCGATATTATCCTTGTTTAATCTTTAATTATCTTTGTCTTCATGAAATTAGAGCAAACTAAAATAACATCTTACACCAATTCGACCGTTTCGGTTCTTAATCGTGAGGAATCGTTTTTTCAATCGCCGTTTCATTCCCATCCGGAACTGGAATTGGTGTATGTAAAAGAGAGTTTTGGAAAGCGAATCATTGGTAATTCGGTTATGCCTTTTGAGCCTGGCGATATGGTTTTTCTGGGTTCAGATCTTCCGCACGTTTGGCTGAATGATGAAATGTATTATCAGGGAATTTCGACTTTAAAAGCAAATGCAATTGTGGTCTATTTTAGCAAAGATATTTTTGGACCTGCTTTTTACGAATTAAAAGAAACACAAAAAATAAACGAGTTGTTTTTTCAGGCAGGAAAGGGAATTTCGATCATTGGAAAAACAAACAAACAGATCGCTAAAAAATTAGAAAAGCTTATCCTGAAAAAAGATTTTGAAGTAATTATTGGCCTTTTCGAAATTTTATCACTGCTTTCAGAAAGTCAAGATCGGGTTTATATCAATAATGAAGCTTATTCTACCGCACATAAAGATTCTAAGAAAGACAGGCTTTCGGAAGTTTTTCAATATGTAAATGAAAATTATAAAAAAGATATTGTCCTGATTGAAATTGCCGCAATTGCGAATATGACGCCCACTTCTTTCTGCAGAATGTTCAAACTAAAAACAAAGAAAAGTTTTGTAGAATATTTAAACGAAATCAGGGTTTCTAAAGCCTGTAAATTTTTATTAGAAACCGATTTGAGTATGTCTGAGATTGCCTACGAATGCGGTTATAAAACAGCATCCAACTTTAATAAACTTTTTAAAAAATTTATGGGAATGACGCCCAGTGAATTTAAAAAGAGTGCTGCAGTTTAATGAATTGTAGTTTAATTTTAAACACGAATTTCACGAATTTGCACCAATAGTAATAACTAGCTTAGTTCGTTAAATCAATTTCACAAATCAATTAATTAGTGAAATTCGTGTTTATTATTTTTAAGAAATCGAGCGGTCTAAATGAGTGTAACCTCCATCAACATAAATAATTTGTCCTGTAGTGTGACTTGATCTTTCGGATAAAAGAAAAACCACCATATTGGCAATTTCATCTACCGTGGTCATTCTGTTTTCGAAAGGAATATTTTTTGTGATAGCGGCCAGTTTTTCTTCTTTATTTTCGAAAGTATTAATCCAGGTTTCATAAAGAGGCGTAAAGCATTCTGCCACTACAACCGCATTGACACGAATACTGTATTTTAATAATTCGACAGCCCATTCTCTGGTTAAGGCATTTCTGCCTCCGTTTGAAGCCGCATAAGCAGAAGTTCCTCCTTGTCCGGTTTCGGCAGTTTTTGAACCAATATTAACTATCGCTCCTTTCGATTCAATTAAATAAGGCAACGCATGCTGCGCCATTAGATAATAATGAATTAAATTTTTATGCAAAGAGGCAACAAAGTCTTCATAGTTTCCTTTTTCCAAACCAACTCCGTCATTTACTCCCGCATTGTTTACTAATCCGTCAATTCTTCCGCATTGTTTGATAACAGCTTCAATTGCTTTTTTACAGTCTTCTGGTTTTGTTAAATCGGCAACAACCTGAAACGCTTCTTTTCCGGAAGCTTTAATTTCATTTACAGCTTTATTGTTGTCCTCTTCATTTCGGCCAACAATAAAAGGGATGGCACCTTCGCTGGCTAATACATTACAAATGCCAAGTCCAATTCCTTTTGCACCGCCTGTTACTATGATAATTTTATTGGTAAGGGATAGTTGCATGATATTTTTATTAAAGATGAAAAATACAAACTAGTTTATAATTTTATAGCTGTTGCCTTTACGACAACAGCTATAAAAATAGAGAGAATTAAAACGTTCTATTTTACCAGAACTTAACGTATAAAGCTACAATTACTAATAATGTAATTACGATTAAAACTGTAGTTTGTGGTTTTACTTTAAACATTTCAGCATCGATTTCAAATGCTTTAGGATTTACTTTTGGTCCTGCAAAACTGATTGCAATCATCGCTAACATTGTAAAGAAGAATGATAATCCCATACAAATGTGGAAAGGAATTTCAAAAGCACCTTTTCCGTTGTTATATGCTGTGTATAATAAAGTTTCGTTTCCGAATAAAGCAGGAGCATATTCGTTGAATAATACAGATAAAACAAATCCTAAAATTACACCTACAATTGCTGCAGTTCCAGTAGTTCTTTTCCAAAACATACCAAGGAAGAACATAGCAAAAACTCCAGGGCTAATGAATCCTGTATATTTTTGTATGTAGGTAAATCCACCAACTCCGCCAATTCCTAAGATGTCATTCCATGTAAATAAAACAGCTAAAAGCATTGCAGCAAAAACGGCAATTCTACCAATGTTTACTTGTTGTTTTTCGCCAGCATCTTTCTGGATGTATTTTTTATGAATATCTAAAGTATAAATAGTCGAGATACTGTTTACTTTTCCAGCTAATGAAGCTACGATTGCAGCAGTTAAAGCCGCTACAGAAAGTCCTTTTAATCCTGTTGGTAAGAAAGTCAATACAGCAGAATAAGCTCCGTCTTTTCCTCCAACTAATTGAGGTAAATGTCCGTTTGTGTATAAAACGTAAGCAGCAATACCGGGTAACATTACGATTAATGGCATTAATAATTTTAGCATACCCGCAAACAAAATACCTGTACGAGCCGTTTGCAAATCAGCACCAAGAGCTCTTTGTGTGATGTATTGGTTACAACCCCAGTAGTTTAAGTTAATGATCCAGATACCGGCAAGGTAAGACATCAAACCAGGGAAAGTTAAATATTTATCAATATCAAGTTGAGAAGAATTTGCAGTTGGTTTTGGGATAATCATTTTGAAATGCTCAGGAGCCTCTCTCATTAAAACCTTGAAACCGGCAATAGCATTTTCACCTACTCCAAAATATTGTCCAACAGTTGTTAGTGCGATATAAGAAGTTACCAAACCACCAATAATTAATACAGCAACCTGAATAACATCTGTATAAGCTACCACTTTCATACCTCCTAAAGAGATGAATAATGCGAATACTGCTAAACCTATCATGATCACGTGCAGATATTCTCCACCGGCTAAACCATTAATGGCAACAGCTCCTAAATAAAGGATAGAAGTTAAGTTTACAAATACATATAAAAACAACCAGAAAACCGCCATAATCAATGCCGTAGATTCGTTGTAACGTGTTTTTAAGAATTGAGGCATCGTGTAAATCTTATTTTTAAGATATACAGGAATGAACCAAACTGCTACAATAATCAAAGCAATAGCAGCAAGCCACTCGTAAGCTGCAACAGCAATTCCTAAAAAGAAACCTTCACCGCTCATCCCGATGAATTGTTCAGCTGAAATATTTGAGGCAATCAAAGATGCTCCAATAGCCCACCATGTCAAATTTCCTTCGGCCAAAAAGTAAGCCTTAGCATCTTGTTCGTCTTGTTTACGCTTGCGGTAAACCGTGTAACCGTAGGCAGAAACTACGATAAAATAAATAATAAAAACCGCATAATCTGCGACAGCGAGGTTCTGGTTCATTGTTAGTAGTATTTTAAAAATTAGTATAGGTGATTGTTTGTTTAATTTGGTTTAAAATGTGATATGTGTTTTTATTCTGTTATTTTTTTACGAAATAAGAACGAAAGCCAAAAGTAAAATAAATAATTACAAATATACTATTACAAATGTATTTTTTACATTTATAAATAAATTATTGTGTTAAATTTTAAAATGACCTTATTATAAATGGACTTTTACAGCTTATTTACCAGCCGATTTATAATGCACATCAGGTTGTTGTCTTAAAATTTCGGCACTTTTTTCAGGTGTAATATCACGCTGCGATTCGCCTAACATTTCATATCCTACCATGAATTTTTTAACCGTTGCCGAACGCAATAATGGCGGATAAAAATGCATGTGGAAATGCCATTCAGGATGGTCTAAACCGTCTGTTGGTGCCTGGTGAATTCCTGATGAATACGGGAATGAAGTGCTAAATAAATTATCGTACTTGATCGTTAATTGCTTTAAAATGGTAGCAAACGCATTTACTTCCTCAGCTGTAAAATCAGTAATTTTATTAAGAGCTCTTTTGCTGACGATCATAGTTTCGTAAGGCCAGATTGCCCAAAACGGAACCAATGCTACAAAGTGATCATTTTCGATTACGATACGTTCTCCGCTTTTCAATTCGGCTTGCAGGTAATCTTCAAGAAGAGTTCTGTTATTTTTATCGAAATAAGATTTCAGGCTGTTTTGTGTTTTTTCGACCTGAGTTGGCAATGATGACTGCGCCCATATTTGCCCGTGCGGGTGTGGGTTACTACAGCCCATCACGCTTCCTTTATTTTCGAAAATCTGAACGTGGTTGATGTATTTTATATTTCCTAAATCAGTGTATTCTTTTTGCCAGGTTCTGATGATATTTTCGATCCCGTCAATTTCCATTTCAGGTAAAGTAAGATCGTGTCGTGGCGAAAAACAAACCACTCTCGAAATTCCCTGTTCCGGTTTTGCTTTAAAGAAAGTGTGTTTGATATCTTCTTCAAAAATAATTTCGTCCTGCTTCATGGCAGCAAAATCATTTTCGAATACAAAACTGCTTTCGTAATTCGGGTTATTTAATCCGTTAGCGCGAACATTTCCCGGACACAAATAACAAGTTGGGTCGTATTTAGGTAATGCTTCAGTTGCAATAGTTTCATTTTGTCCTTGCCACGGGCGTTTTGCACGATGAGGTGATACTAAAACCCATTCATTAATTAAGGGATTAAAACGTCTGTGTGGATCTTCGTTAATGTCGAAATTTTTCATTGTAATTCTTGTGGTATTAAAGTAGTGTTGTTCCGTTTGAGATTTTTACATCATAAAATTTTAATTCAATCCCAAATGTATCTAAATAAAGATTTGAAAACTTACTTTTCACCTCATTTTCATGACCTTTTTTAATCAAATTGATGGTACAGCCTCCAAAACCGCCTCCCATTAATCGCGAACCAATAATTGCATCGTCAGCTTTTGCAGTATCTACAAGCATATCCAGCTCGGCACAACTTACTTCATATTCTTGCGATAAACCATAATGAGTTTCAAAAAGCAATTGTCCTAAAAGTTCTATATTTCCGTTATCCAGAGCCTCACAAGCCTTTATTACGCGGTTAATTTCCTTTACAACAAAGTGCACTCTTTTAAAAACAGTTGGACTTATTTTGTTCTCAATGCTTAAAAGCTGTTCTTCGGTACAATCCCTGAAACTTTTTATTGCAGGAAAATTTTCTTTAATAATTGCTAATCCCTGTTCGCACTCAATTCTTCGGGTATTGTATTCCGATGTAAAAAGCGAGTGTTTTACATTACTATCAAATAACACTAAAGAGTAATCTTTAAAATCAGCGTTGTGATATTCAAAATCAAGCGTATTACAATCTAGTTTAATTACTTTATTTTCAAGACCATGAACGCTCGAAAACTGATCCATGATACCACAATTGATACCTACCCAGTGTTCTGCTTTTTGTCCTAATAAAGAAATGTCAACTTTTTCAATTTTTAGATCGAAAAGTGCCTTGATTCCGAAAATCGTTCCGCATTCTAAAGCCGCAGAAGAAGATAAACCGGAACCAACCGGAATATTACTGCTAAAAACACAGTTGAAACCTTCAAACACAAATCCGTTATCCTGCAATTGTTTGATTACGCCGCGAATGTAATTCGTCCAGACCACATCGCTTAATGTGATTTCCTGAGTCAGATCAATTTCAAAATCCTCGTTTAAATCGATGGCAACTATTCGTGATTTTTTGGTATCGTTTTTCGCAAAAGCAAAACAAATTACCTTGTCGATTGCAGCCGGTAAAACATAACCGTCATTATAATCAATATGTTCCCCAATGATGTTGATTCTTCCTGGAGAAAGTACTACTTTTTGAGGAGCTGATCCAAAAGATTTCTCAAAAAAAGCAGTGGTGTTCTGTACTAAAATGTCATTCATTATGATGTAATTGAAATAGTATTATCTTGTAATTTTTGAACTTTTCTTTAAATAATATTAGTTTATAGTTTCGAATTTATAAACCGTTTTTTGATGGTATTCTTCGCCTTTTCTTAAAACCGAATTTGGAAAATGTGGCTGATTTGGTGCATCCGGAAAATTTTGAGTTTCAAAACAAATTCCACTTGTTGTATGATATTTTATATTTTCTTTCCCTGTTAATGCATCAGAACATTTACCGCCCACATATACATGTACACTTGGCTGATCCGTGTAAACACTCATTTGCAAGTTGTTTTTAGCACTGTATAATTTTGCTACAGCATTATTTGTAGGCTCAACCACAAACGAATTGTCAATAATGGCAGGACATTTTTTTGTGGTTCTAAAATCGAAATCATGATCAGCAAGAGCCGTAAAATTTCCACTAGGAATATTATCTGAATCTGTTTCTAACATTTTTTCGGCATCAATAAACATAGTCTGATCCAGAACGTTCCCGTCATGACCGTCAAGGTTAAAATAACTATGATGCGTTAAGTTGATAATCGTATCTTCTGTAGTGGTTGCTTTGTATTCCAGCTTCAGTTCGTTGTCTTCCGTTAAAGTATACGTTAAATCAACGTGTAATTCTCCCGGAAAATTTTCATCTAAATCTTCACTCAAAAGACTCAACGTAATCGACGGATTATCGCCTGAAGTAATATTGGTAACATTCCAGACTTTTTGTCCAAAACCAACAATTCCGCCATGCAATGTATTTCCGTTGTTGTTAATGTTGAGCTGGTAGGTTTTATCATTTAACTTAAAAATACCTTTACTAATTCGTCCTGCGTAACGGCCAACAGTAGTCCCGAAATAAGGAGCGCCTGCTAAATTATACGAAGCCAGATACGATTCTAAAGTATCAAAACCCAAAACAACATCAACAAGCTTACCGTTCGAAACCGGAATTTGTAATGAAGTTACAGTAGCACCATAATTAATGACCTGAACTTTCATTCCGTTTTTATTACTTAATTCAAAAGAAAGAATTTCTTCCTTATCGGGCATTAAACCAAATGATTTAGATACAGATCCGTTTTGAAAATGCGATATATGTTTTATTTCCATACTATTTTTGCCAAAAGTGAAATCCAAAAATAGAAACATTATTTACTTTTGCATACCAGTACCTACCAGTTTTTTGTATATTGCACCAAAATTTCCTTTTTTATGAATATTATTTCGATTCAAAACAACATTGGTTTGCCAAAATATAAGCAGATAATTCTGTCAATAGAAAAAGCAATCGAAGAAGAAAAACTGGTAAAAGGTGACCGGCTTCCGTCTGTAAATAAAGTTTGTCTGGCTTTTTCATTATCCCGTGATACCGTTTTATTAGGATACGATGAACTCAAAAAAAGAGGTATTATTTACGCCATTCCAGGCAAAGGATATTACGTAAAAAGCGTTGAAACTACTATAAAACAAAAGGTTTTCTTATTATTTGATGAATTAAATAGTTTTAAGGAAGACATCTATAATTCGTTTTTGCAGCATATTGGAAAAAATGCTCAGGTCGATATTTTCTTTCATCATTTTAATGTTCCCGTTTTTCAGAAACTCATAAATGACAGTAACGGAAATTATACAAAATACATCATTATGCCCACCAACTTAAACGATGTAGCCAAATTGATAAAAACCCTACCAGTAGGCGAAGTTATCATACTGGATCAGACCAATCCGGATCTGAAATTGTATCCCGCAATTTATCAAAATCATGAAAAAGATATTTTTGAAGGATTGCTCAAAGGAAAGTCCAGACTGGGTAAATACGAAAAGTTGATTTTGATTTTCCCCGGTTTCAGAGAACCACTCGGAATGAAAATAGGGTTTGAAGCTTTTTGTACCCAATATGATTTTGAATACGAAATCATCACTGAATTTACCAACCGCGAAATTACTTTGGGCGATTTATACATTATCCCAAATGATCGTGATCTGGTACGCGTAATCGAAAAAGCAAGAGACCAAAACCTGAAATTAGGAATCGATCTTGGCATTATATCCTATAACGAAACGCCGCTAAAAAAGATTGTCGCCAACGGAATCACCACAATTTCGACCCATTTTGAAACAATGGGAAAAATTTTAGCCGATATGGTCCTTAAAGGAAAAAAAGAACAAATAGAAAACAAATCCTCTCTTACCATGCGTAATTCTTTGTAAAGGCTTTTATGATAAAAGTAATTTTTTTTGGGAGCTAATCCCGCACCCGAGCCTGAAAGTGCGAATTGGCGAAGCAATACGTTTCAATCTTTTCCTGGCTAAAGAAGCCAGAAAAAGGATTTCCACTTCTATCGGGGCTAGGGCACTCGTTTTCATAATAATATTTCCGTCGAGTTTGTCAATTTCGACGAAGGAGAAATCCTCGCAAGAAGCTCGACAAAGATTGCGGTTACGAACAAATAAAAAAGAATAAAAAATCCGTTTTAATCCGCGTTTTTGCGAAGCAAATCCGTGTCATCTGCGTGCCATGACAAAGACATACGCTATTTAATTTTCAATCTCCCGTTAAGGTTTATTTTATTTAAAAAACCAATATCTCACAATAAAAACCAATAATCTATCAAATCCCTAATTTTTTAATTAAAAAAATAACGAAACAATTTTTTTGCTTTTGTGGAATTATTTTACATACATTTGTAAATGTAAATTTTACACTTATTATTTGTTTTGATTTTGCTTTATAAAAATAGGATATGTTCTATTTTGAAATTTAGTAAAAACCAATACAAATCTGCTATTAAATAAACCAACCAACTTGAAATTAACTTAGAAATGAATAACAAAATAGACCAATTATCGGCAGATAATATAAGAGCTTTGGCTATTTCGATGGTCGAAAAAGCAAATTCCGGTCATCCCGGAGGATCTATGGGAGGCGCAGATTTCATGCACATTCTCTATTCTGAATATTTAAAATACGATCCTAGTGATATGAACTGGATTTTCAGAGATCGTTTTTTTATGGATGCCGGACATCTTTCGGCTTTGATGTATGCACAATATCATTTGCTTGGCAATTACGAAAAAACAGATCTTGAAAATTTCAGGCAATGGGGTTCGGTAACTCCCGGTCATCCTGAAATTGATGTAAAAAGAGGAATCGAAAATACGTCCGGACCATTAGGCCAAGGACATGCCATGGGCGTTGGAGCTGCCATTGCAGCTAAGTTTTTATCAGCAAGATTCGAAAATTTATTCGATCATAAAATTTATGGTTTTATTACTGATGGCGGCGTTCAGGAAGAAATTTCGCAAGGAGCCGGAAGAATTGCAGGACATTTAGGACTGAATAATTTTATCATGTTTTATGATTCGAATGATGTACAGCTTTCGTCAATGACAGATGAGGTTACAACCGAAAATACGGCCATGAAATACGAATCATGGGGTTGGAAAGTAATTACTATTGATGGTCATAATCATACTCATATTCGTTCAGCATTAAATGCCGCTCACGCCGAATTAGAAAGACCAACGCTAATTATTGGCCGCACCATAATGGGAAAAGGATGTGTAACAGCTGATGGAACGATGTACGAAGGACAATGCGAATTGCACGGAAAACCTATTGGAGCAACAAAAGCCAATTTCGAAAAAACATTACTGAATTTAGGCGCAAATCCTGAAGATTCATTTGCTGTTTATAAAGAAGTTGAATCACATTATGCAGCAATTTTAAAAAATAAAACAGAAGAAGCTGCGAATCGAAAAATACAAATTTCGGCCTGGGAAAAACAAAACCCAATATTGGCCGAAAAGATAAAACAGTTTTTTAACGGAGATTTACCTGCATTAGATTTTAGCACAATTGCTCAAAAAGCAAATGCTGCAACCCGCGATGCATCGGCGGCAGTTTTAGGATATCTGGCCGAAAATGTAGAGAACATGATTGTGTCTTCTGCCGATTTATCGAACAGTGATAAAACAGATGGTTTCCTTAAAAAATCATCGGTTTTACAAAAGAATAATTTTAGCGGAGGATTTCTTCAAGCCGGTGTTGCCGAGTTAACGATGGCAGCAATCGCCAACGGAATCGCGCTTCATGGTGGTGTAATTCCGGTTGTGGCAACATTTTTTGTGTTTTCAGATTATATGAAACCGGCAATTCGTTTGGCGGCGATTCAGGAATTACCGGTAAAATATGTCTGGACGCATGATTCTTTCCGCGTAGGCGAAGATGGACCAACGCACCAGCCCATCGAGCAGGAAGCTCAGATTCGATTATTAGAGAAAATTAAAAACCATTCCGGAGATCAGAGTTTACTGGCGTTACGTCCTGCAGATGCTGTAGAAACTTCTGTAGCCTGGCAAATGGCGTTAGAAAATAAAAAAACACCAACAGGATTAATTCTTTCGAGACAAGATATCAAAGATCTTCCAACAAACGGAAATTCAAGATTTGATGAAGCTTCTCAGGCAAAAAAAGGAGGTTATCTGGTACGATCAAATCCAAATCCTAATATCACTTTAATAGCAAACGGATCTGAAGTAGCAACGCTTATCGAAGCTGCAAATGAACTGGAACAAAATTTTAAATTAAAAATAAATGTAGCTTCTATTATTTCAGAAGGACTTTTCAGATCTCAGTCTGCGGAATATCAGGAAAGTGTTATTCCAAAAGATGCTTTGGTTTTCGGACTTACCGCCGGACTTCCGGTTAATTTAGAAAACCTTGTTGGTACTAAAGGTCAAGTATTTGGTTTAGACCATTTTGGATATTCGGCTCCGGCATCCGTTTTAGATCAGAAATTTGGATTTACCAGCGAAAATGCCCGTAAAGAAATCCTGAAATATTTAGAAAATAACAATTACAACTTATTAAAATAATAGAAAGACATGAAATTTTTTATAGATACAGCAAACTTAAAAGATATTAAAGAAGCCAATGATTTAGGTGTTTTAGATGGAGTAACCACAAACCCTTCGTTGATGGCAAAAGAAGGTATTACCGGAGCTCAGAATATTTTAGATCATTATATAAAAATTTGCGAATTGGTTGATGGGGATGTAAGTGCCGAAGTAATCTCGACAGATTTTGAAGGTATGATTGCCGAAGGTGAAAAACTGGCCGCTTTGCATCCGCAGATTGTGGTAAAAATCCCGATGATAAAAGATGGTGTAAAAGCAATCAGGTATTTTTCGAATAAAGGAATCAGAACCAATTGTACTTTGGTATTTTCAGCAGGTCAGGCTTTATTAGCTGCAAAAGCCGGAGCAACTTATGTGTCGCCATTTATTGGCCGCTTAGATGATGTATCGACTGACGGAATGGTACTGATTGAAGATATCAGACTGATTTATGATAATTTCGGTTACGAAACCCAGATTTTAGCCGCTTCTGTTCGTAATGTAATGCACATTATCAATTGTGCAAAAATAGGATCAGATGTTATTACGGGGCCATTAAGCGCCATTGAAGGTTTATTAAAACATCCTTTAACAGATATTGGTCTGGCTACTTTTTTGGCGGATTACCAAAAAGGGAATAGTTAATTAGAAGACTTTTTTGGGCCACGGATTTAACGGATGAAATAAATCAAAGCAGATTTAAATTTAATGGATAGCTCAATTAAAATTTATCATACCAGTTCAATTGATAAATAAAATAACTGCAAAGATCTGTTTGTCTAAAATCCGTGACCAAAACTTAAAATAATAATTTTGTTAGTTTTTAATAGTAGTTTTTTTGAAGAAAAAACCCTGAAAGTTTGTGGCTTTCAGGGTTTTGTTTTTTATAATATTATAAGCCCACGGATTGTGCGGATGATACGGGTTGACACAGATTTTTTAATTTTTAATTCGCCTTATTTCTGAACGAAACTACGTAATACTTTGATCTTTTTTCTCTCGCAGATTTAGCAGATTTAGCAGATTTTTTTTTCTAATTTTTAATCTGCCCGATCTGCTTTATCTGCGAGAGAATTTTTTAGAGCTTTCCATAAAAAAAATCAGTGAAAATCAGTTTAATCCGTTAAAACCCGTGGCCCAACCACTTTTTACAAATTCAATACAAAATCATTCAGTAATTTCTCTTCGTATTTTTCTTTGTTGAAAGTATACAAGTAAGATCCTTTTCGGGAAGACTGCATATCTTTTTCATCCAGTTTATTCAGGATTTCTAAAGAATTAATCTTGCTGATAAAATTACGTTTGTCTAATTCTTTACTCAAAATAGCTTCGTATAATTCTAACAACTGACGCATGGTAAACTTTTCAGGCAACAATTCAAAACCAATTGGTTTGATCGAAGTTCTGTAACGAAGTCTTTTAATGGCGTTTTGTACCATTTCGTTATGGTCAAAGATTAAATGAGGCGCATCGGTAATACTAAACCATTGTGCATGATAATTTTTAATAAGCTCAGCATTATGATTTTCGATATTAATCAAGGCATAATAAGATACAGAGATAGTTCTTTCGACAGGATCACGATCGATTTCGCTGTAAGCATATAGTTGCTCCATATAAATATCGTTTAAACCTGTATACGTATTTAAGATTCTGATTGCAGCATCATCAAGTACTTCATCTCGTTTTAAAAAACCTCCAATCAAAGACCATTTTCCCTTTTCAGGTTCAAAGTCTCTCTTGATCAAAAGGATTTTCAACCCTTCACTGTCGAATCCAAAAATGATACAATCTACTGCTAATAAGACTTTATCTGCAGAACTATAACTGTTTAGCATATTCAATTTTTTATTGGTAAATATATAAACTTCCTAATACGTTTCATAATTTATTAATGTAGTTTTTACACTTAATAAATTCATCTTTTAAAGAAGTTCAATAATGAGTTTTTTACAGTCAAATTTAGATCACAATTTATCTTTTTCAATCGTTTTCGGAACAAAAAAGGTTTGATTTTATCAAAAAACTATCTGTCTGTCGAATTTTAAAAGAGCCTAAACAGGATTTTATTTACAAAAATAACAAAATTTTAGGCTTTAAATCGCTATTAAATAACTCATTTATGAAATTTTGCGGTATCTCCTTTTTTTGAGTAAAAAGTTGCTTTTTTATAAAAAGTGTTGATTTTACACAAATTACAGTTCAAAAACGCTCTTTTTTTGAAATAATGTCAATTTTTAAATGTTGATTTCACACTTAATTTATCATATGCGTTTTTTTTACCTCCTTTTTTTGCCATATTAATTTGTTTTTAAGCTTTTTTTTTAGTTAAATTTACAAATGTAAAATTAACACTTATAATTATACGCTAACCAACTTAAACTAACCAGTATGATAACAAACCAAAAATTATTTTTTTATTGCAATTTTTTATTGCCAAAAAAAGAATGGCTTTTAGCATTACTTATGCTATTATTTTCCGTTAATCAAATGTCGGCTCAAGACAAAGTGATTACCGGAGTTGTTACTTCGGCGCAGGACAAATTGCCATTGCCGGGAGTAAACATTTTGATAAAAGGAACCAAAACAGTTTCGACAACAGGTTTTGATGGAGAATACTCGATTAAAGCATCTCCAAACGATGTTTTGGTCTTTTCATTTATTGGATTTCAAAATCAGGAATTAACGGTAGGAAATCAAACTAAAGTAAATGCTGTATTAGGTGAAGACACCAACAAATTAAATGAAGTAGTCGTAATTGGTTACGGAACACAAAAGAAATCTGACTTAACAGGATCTGTAAGTGTTGTAAATATGGAATCGGCTAAAAAAACCGTAACATATGATGCTGCAAAAATGCTTCAGGGGCAGGTTCCGGGAGTTACAGTACAATCATCTGGTGAGCCGGGCGGTTTTGTAAATGTAAAAATTAGAGGTATAACTTCGTTTACCAACAACAATCCTCTTTTTGTTATTGATGGTATTATGGTTGATGCTCCAAATGATTTTGCACCGGGAGAAATTGAATCTATGCAGGTGCTTAAAGATGCATCATCTGCAGCTATTTATGGTGTTCGTGGAGCAAATGGAGTAGTGATTATTACAACTAAAAAAGGTAAAGCAGGTAAAACAGACGTTAAATTCAAATCTATCGTAGGACTTCAGAATGTTTCTAAAAGATGGGATGTAACAGATCGTTTGGGTTACCAACAAATTACCAGTGAAGCCGAAAGAAACAGAGACATTAGAGCAGGAGTTCCTGTAAATATTGCTCCCGGAAATAATCCGGCAAGTTCATCCTACATTTCAAATGTCGATACAGACTGGCAAAAAGAATCGATGAAAACGGGTGTAGTACAAAATCAGGCGCTAACATTTTCAGGCGGTGCAGAAAATATTGCGTACAGCTTTAATGTTGATTATTTCAAAAACACAAGCTACTTAAAAACGCCACAAGATTACGAAAGGCTGTCAACGAATTTGAATTTGAATGGTAAAAAAGGAAAATTCAAATACGGGGCAAAAATTGCCTACACACAATCTGATAAGGAAATTTTTAACGAATATAATGCCGGACAAACCTTTATCAGTGATATGTTGGGTGCTGTACCAACAATGCCTGTTTACGATGCCAACAGATTAGGTGGTTACGGTGGAACAGATAACCTGACACAAAGAGCGATCTCAATGAACCCTATTGGATATAATAATTTGATCACTAACAATGGTAAAAGAAACCGTTTTGTTGGAGATATCTGGGGAGAAATTGAAATTGTTAAAGGTCTTAAATACAAATTGGATGTAAGTTATGACAGAACAGATTGGGAAAACAGAAAATTTATACCGCCAAGTGATTTAGGATGGTACTACATTACTACAAACGATGAAGCTTCTTTAGATACAGAAACGGGTAATGAGCTAAGAACGTTCTGGAATAATTTACTGACTTACGAAATTACACTAGGAAAACACAAAATTGATGCTCTTGCAGGATTGATTCAGGAAAAAAGAGATTATCACAGATATAATTCAAGAGGTGTTGGTTATACCCCGGGAGAAATTCCAATGCTTCAGTTTGCAGATGCAAGAAATGCGAGCGAATATAAATTTACCATTACAGGAATATCATACATCAGCAGATTAAATTATTCTTATGATGACAGGTATTTGCTACAGGCTAATTTCAGACAAGACAAGACATCTCTTTTTAGCGAGATCAACAATTCTGCAAACTTCTACTCTTTTTCAGGAGGCTGGAAAATTAGTAACGAAAAGTTTTTGCATTTACCAACATGGGTGAGCAATATTAAACTTAGAGGAGGTTACGGTACAATAGGAAATAATACAATTCCGCAATACTTCTTTGCTTCTACAGTAAACAGTTTTGCGAGTTATGATTTCAACAACGAGCTTGCTCCTGGAACAACTGTGGTTGCAGCACTTGACCCTAATGTACACTGGGAAAAAACAACCAGTAAAAACATAGCATTAGAATTAGGATTTTTTGATAATGACTTGCAATTTACAGGAGAGTACTTTATAAAAAAAGTTACAGACATGTTGGTTAATGTTCCTTTACCTTATTCTAATGGTGCTTTCCCGGCGAGTATTTTTACTAATGCAGGTGATATGCAAAATAAAGGTTTTGAGTTTGCAGCATCATACAGTAATCATCATCGTAAATTTAAATACGATATCTCAGCCAATTTTGGAACTTTAAAGAATGTAGTAACTAAAATTGGAGTAAACGGAAACCCTCTTTACGGAGCAGTTTCAAAAACAGAATTAGGAAGATCTGTAGGAGAACTTTATGCTTGGGAAGCTGTTGGTATTTTTCAAAACGCAGCCGAAGTTGCCGCTTCTCCAACACAAACAGGTGCAGCTCCCGGAGATGTGAAATTTAGAGATGTAAACGGAGACGGAATTATTACAGATGCTGACAGAACTTTTCAGGGAGTATCGATTCCTAAATATGGTTTTGGATTGAATTTTAGCGCATCATATGAAAATTTCGATTTCTCGATGTTTTGGCAAGGTAGCGGAGGTAACAAAGTTTTCAATGCAATGTACCGTAACTTAATGACAGGACAATACGGAAACCATAGTACAGATGAACTAAATTATTGGACAACAACTAATACGAATACAAATGTTCCGGCACCAGTAATTGGTGATCCAAATGGAAATAACAGAGATTCTAACAGATTCATTCAAAGTGGTGATTATGTGAGATTGCAAACAATGGAGTTGGGTTTCAATATTCCGTTGAAAGACAAATTTATCCAAAAAGCAAGAGTATATGTTAATGGTCAAAATTTATGGACTATTACCAAATATACAGGATATGATCCGGACTTTAATAGTGACGGATTGCTTTCAAGAGGATATGATGCAGGATCTTTCCCAAATCCAAGAACTATTTCTTTAGGAGTAGAGGTAAATTTCTAAACCGGTTTAACCAATTAAAAACGTATTAAAATGAAATATAAAATATATAACTATATAGCGATTTTCTTTTCACTGGCTGTTGTAACAACAAGCTGTGTTGAAAATGAAGATTTGACCCAAATTGACCCAAATAATAATGCAGTAGATTCATTTTGGAAAACAGATCAGGATGCCATTGAAGGTGTAAATGCTGCTTACGGAAGTTTATTGACAGATGGAACGTACATGAGAAGTACGCCATTATTATTAGACGCAAGATCAGATGATGCACGTACCAATAGCCCTTGGGGTTCTATGTACAATGCAGGTCACTTTAACTCGAATGTTGCCGATGCATCAATTTACGGATGGGCTTTTGAAACGTATTATCAGGGAATTTACCGTGCCAACCAGGTTTTAACAAATGTACCGGAAATTGGTTTTCAGGATCAGGCGCTTAAAAACAGAATCTTAGGACAAGCTTATTTCTTAAGAGGATTATTTTTATTTCATGCCGTGAACTTGTTCAAAAATGTACCGGTACCAACAGAACTGGCAGTATATTATCCGCAAAAAACAGAAGCAGAAGGCTGGGCTCAGGTTATTGCTGACTTTAAAGCGGCTGCCGATTTATTACCAGTTTCTTATGATAATATTTCAGGGATAGACGGAGGTCAAAAAGGACGTGCTACAAAAGGTGCTGCCTTAGGATATTTAGGAAAAGCCTACTTATTTAATAAAGATTTTGCTAATGCTAAAACGGCTTTCAGACAAGTTATCGATTTAGGAGTGTACTCCTTAGTAGCAAACTACCGCGATAACTTTACAACTGCTAATGAAAACAATTCTGAATCACTTTTTGAAGTACAATTTAGCAGAGAAGCCGGAGGAGTTGATTTAGGTTGGGGCGGAGCTCCAGCTTCAGGTTGGGGAAAAACTTCGGCTCGCGCCATTACTTATGCACCAAGAGCTTTTGGATGGACAGACGTTCAGCCTTCGTGGGCACTATTTAATGAATTTCACGATGAGAAAACAACAACAGGAGATCTTGATCCTCGTTTAGATGCTACTATATTTTATAATAAACCAGGCGGAATGAAATTGTACGGAAAAGATTTTGCCACTTTTTATGCTAAAAGTCCTGGAGATTTAAATGACATCTTTTGTAGAAAATACCAAAATTCTGACGGAGAATTTGCAGACGAATACGACTGGCGTTCCGGAATCAATGAGCGTTTATTAAGATATGCAGATATTCTTTTAATGTATGCCGAAACTTTAAACGAAACAGGTGATACTCCCGGAGCATACGGATACATTCAGATGGTAAGAAACAGAGTGGGTCTTCCGGATTTAGCAACAGTAAAACCAAATATGTCGCAAGCTCAAATGAGAGAACAAATAGGTCACGAAAGATTCCTGGAGTTTCCTCTTGAAGGACACCGTTTTGATGATATTCGTCGTTGGGGATGGTTGCAGGATGCAACAAAACTAGCATGGTTAAAATCGAGAGATGCAGAGTTTAATTCGTACACACCAGGAAGAGAATTTTATCCAATTCCGCAATTAGAAATGGATAATAATCCTGGAACAACACAGAATGACAGTTATTAAGTTTTAAGTTTTAAGTTTTCAGTCGCAGTTCACAGTCTCAGTTTAAACTGAAAACTGTGACTGCGAACTGAGACTAAAAAAAGATTTTATTTTGAATTAGTTAGAATACCTAATATCATGTAAGGGCCTAAAAATCTTTACATGATATTATCTTAAAAACAGAAATTGAGATTGCAGAGATATAATAATTACACCTTAACTAAAATTATAACCAATGAAAACAATTACAAGTTTAGTTTTATTAGCAGTATTATTAGCAAGTTGCCAAAATGAAGATCTTATAAATTCTTCAAATGAGGACGCAGCCGCGGTTGTAGACACTCAGAATTCTCAAGTAAAAAACCTAACAGCCAAAACCGTTACAGGAACAGTTCCGTCACACGATCCAAGTACTATTGTAAAAAGTGGCGTAAACTATTATGTATTTACAACAGGAGATAATATACCCATGACATATTCAACAAATTTAACAAGCTGGACTTGGGGAACATCAGTATTTACTTCGACTCCAGGTTGGATCACAGGATATGTACCCGGTTTTGTAAAAACATTTTGGGCGCCAGATGTTGCCTGGTTCAATAATCGATGGAATATGTATTATTCATGCTCCACTTTTGGTTCCGCAACATCAGCAATTGGGTTGGTAACTGCTCCGGCAATAAGTGCTTCGGCAGGAACAACCTGGACAGATAGAGGCGTCGTGGTTTCATCTTCATCATCTTCAGATGTGAATGCAATTGATCCTTCAATTTTAGTAGACGGAAGCAACGTTTATATGGCGTATGGTTCCTGGCATGCCGGAATTGGAGTCATCCAGATTAATCCTTCAACAGGAAAAACGACAGGAAGCAAAACGATTGTTGCCGGCGGAAGCAGTGCGAGTTGGGAAGCACCTTGTTTAATAAAAGAAGGAAGTTATTACTATATGTTCGTAAACAGAGGTAGCTGCTGTAACGGCGTAAACAGTACATACTATATTGTAGTAGGCCGTTCAACAAGTCCGTTTGGACCTTATGTTGATAAAAACGGAGTCAATTTAAAGAATGGCGGCGGAACAACAGTTTTAGCAACACAAGGAAATTATATCGGACCAGGTCATTTATCCAGAATTGTTGGAACTCAAAAAGGATCAGTTCATTATTATGATGGAGCCGACAGCGGAAATCCAAAACTCGAAATTGTATATTTTACATGGTCATCAGGATGGCCATCACTTTCTTATTAAAAATACTATTTAGAGGAAAGTTTCACGAAGCTTTCCTCTTTATAACTTATAAAAACACATTATGAAAAAAATACTTTTAAGCACATTTCTTTTTACTCTTTTCAGTCAGGTTAATTTTGCTCAAAATCAAACGACAGTTGTTACTATAAAAAATAACGCTGATGCTCCAACAATCGATAAAAACATTTACGGGCATTTTGCAGAACATTTAGGACGTTCTATTTATGGAGGTTTTTTTGTGGGAGACACATCAAAAATTCCAAATACGAAAGGAGTTAGAAATGACATTGTTAAAGCTTTAAAAGAATTAAAAATTCCAAATTTAAGATGGCCTGGCGGATGTTTTGCCGATACCTACCATTGGAAAGACGGAATTGGACCACAACAGGAAAGACCAACAATTGTAAACAAATGGTGGGGTGGCGTAACCGAAGATAATAGTTTCGGGACACACGATTTCCTTAATATGTGCGAACTTCTTGGAGCAGAACCTTATTTGTCAGGGAATGTGGGCAGCGGAACCGTTCAGGAATTGTCTGATTGGGTTCAATACACCAACTTCAGCGGCAAAAGTCCGATGAGTGATTTGCGTAAAAAGAACGGAAGAACAGAACCTTGGAAAGTAAAATTTTGGGGAATTGGAAATGAAGCCTGGGGATGCGGAGGAAATATGACAGCAGAATATTATGCTAATGAATACCGCAAATACGCCACTTTCATGTCAGATTGGGAAAACACTGGCGGAATTACCCGCATCGCATCAGGATCCAACAGTGCTGATTATAATTGGACAGAAGTTTTAATGAAAAACATTCCGATCAATATGTTGGGCGGAGTTGGAGTGCATCACTATGCTGTTATCGATTGGGGTAAAAAAGGCGACGGTGTAAACTTTACCGAAGACGGCTATTTCCATACCATGCAATCCGCTTTAAAAATGGAAGAATTGGTGACCAAACATGCTGCGATAATGGACAAATACGATCCGGAGAAAAAAGTAGCCATGATTGTAGACGAATGGGGAGCCTGGTACGAAGTAGAAAAAGGATCAAATCCCGGGTTTTTATACCAACAAAATACCATGAGAGATGCAGTTTTGGCCGGAGCAACGCTTAACATCTTCAACAATCATGCTGACAGGGTTCGTATGGCAAACTTAGCGCAATGTGTAAACGTTTTGCAAGCGGTAATCCTTACTGATAAAGCAAAAATGATTACAACACCAACGTACCATGTTATGAAATTGTACAGTGTTCATCAGGATGCTAAATTATTACCAATAAGTTTTCAATCACCATTATATACTTTCAACGGAGAATCACTTCCGGCAGTTTCTGCTTCGGCATCAAAAGACAAAAGCGGATTGGTTCATATTTCTTTAGTAAATGTAGATGCTAAGAATAAAAATAAAATAGAAATAGATGTCAATAACCTGGGCGTGAAAAATTTCACGGGAACTATTATAACATCAGCTAAGTTACAGGATTATAATTCATTCGATACTCCAAACAAAATTGTACCAACAGTTTTTAAAGGTTTCGAAAATAAAAAAGGAAAATTAGAAATCACAATTCCTCCTTTCTCGGTAGTAGTGTTAGAAGGAAAATAACAAGCTAAAAAAATGAAAAAATCAAAACATATAATAAAAATAGCCTCGTACTTAGGGCTGCTTTTATTTGTTTTTGCTGCAGTGAGCTGTTCAAAAGATGATCCTGCAACAAATGAAAATCCTGATCCGCCAGTGGTTGTTGATCCTCCGGTAGTGACGCCCGCTTTTCCGGGACCAACTTACGCAGATAATTATACGGCATTATCCAGCTGGGGAAGCCGAGCACAATGGAATCTTGCCAATGTTCACGATCCATCGGTAGAAAAATCAGGAGAATATTATTATATGTACCAAACAGATGCTTCTTACGGGAACGCAACAGATGGTCATGGACATTTTTTTTACAGAAGATCGAAAGATTTAATCAACTGGGAATTTATGGGATCGTCAATGACCGAAGCTCCGGCTTGGGTAAAAGATTCTTTAAACAATAAAAGAGCCAGAATGTCTCCTGCTTTGCCACCTATTACAAATCCAAATTATGGATATTGGGCGCCTTGTGTTAGAAAAGTGGGCAATATTTACAGAATGTATTACAGTATTGTGGTAACGAATCCTATTGTAGGAACAGATACCAATACTTCCTGGACAGAACGCGCTTTCATTGGCTTAGCCGAAACAACTGATTTAGCATCTAACAATTGGGTCGATAAAGGAATGGTCGTTTGCTCTGAACCTGATGGCGTAAAAAGCTACGTTCGAAACGGAGGAAACGATTGGGATGCCTATTTTAAATTCAACGCCATTGATCCAAGTTTTATTCAGACACCGGAAGGCGATCAGTATTTAATTTACGGATCCTGGCATTCCGGAATTGCCGCTTTAAAACTGAATCCAACAACCGGAAAACCGGATAAATTAAAAACAATTGACGATTACGGAGTACGAATTGCAGGACGCGGAAACGTAAATACAAACCGTTGGCAAGCACTCGAAGGACCGGAAATTATTTATAATCCGGACACTCAATATTATTATTTGTTCCTGGCTTATGACGAATTATCAGTTGCGTATAATACACGTGTCGCGCGTTCAAAAAATATCTTGGGACCTTACCAAACCATCACAGGAACCAGTATTACAAACGGAGCCGATTGTTTCCCGATGTTGACTCATCCCTATTCTTTTAAAAATCATACAGGTTGGGTTGGAATTTCACATTGCGGAATTTTCCAAAATCCCGAAACCAAACAATGGTATTACGCATCGCAGGCACGTTTGCCCGAAGGAGTTCCGGGAATTGCAGTTTCGAATGCCGTAATGATGGGACACGTTCGAGGTATTCAATGGACAGAAGACGGATGGCCGGTTGTAGAAGCAGAACGTTATGCAGGCGTACCGGCAACAACGATTTCTGAAGCTAGTTTCATTGGAACATGGGAACAAATAACGATGAATTATCAATACAAAACCATTCAAAAATCAGTAACACTTTATTTAACCGCCGATAAAAAAGTAAGCGGAGATGCAAATGGAACATGGTCTTATGACAGCGCAAAAAAAATCTTAACTGTAAATGGAGTAAAATGCAATGTAACGGATGCTTGGGATTGGGAATCGGCTACAAGAAAAGTGACTTTGAGTTATTCCGGTTTAACGTCAACAGGATTACCGGTTTGGGGCAAGAAAATTAATTAAATCCCAATTTTTTTAAATTCCAAATTCCAAACTTAAATTTTTTCAAACACATAGAAACATAGCTTAACAAATCGTATAAGATGTTTCACTTCAAATAAATCGCATAGCTATGTGTATTAAAACTAAGTGAAACGCCTTTTTCAACACAAAAAATTCTATGTCTCTATGTGTTAAAATAAAAGCCACAGATTAAAGGATTAAAAGGATTAAAAATCTGCCTGATCTGCAAAATCTGCGAGAAAATATAATGTGTAAAATAATCATAATGAAAAATATAGTATCACTTTTAGTTTTGCTTGCCTTCTGTCAAACAGTTCAAAGCCAAATTGATCCAACAAAATTCAACAACCCCATTATAAAAGATCAATATACAGGAGATCCTGCGGCATTGGTTTACAAAGACAAAGTCTATTTGTATGCGGGTCATGACGAAGCTCCAAACGATTTTAATTTTTATAAAATGAACGAATGGGTAGTATATTCTTCTTCAGATATGAAAAAATGGGAATCACATCCTGTACCCTTAAAAGCCAGTGATTTTGCATGGGCGAAAGGTGATGCATGGGCTTCGCAGGTAATTGAGAGAAACGGAAAATTTTATTGGTATGTAACTGTCGAGCATGGTTCAGTACACGGAAAATCAATTGGAGTTGCTGTTTCTGACAGTCCAACAGGACCTTTTAAAGATGCTTTAGGAAAAGCCATAATTACAAATGACATGACCAAATTTAGCGATATAAGCTGGGACGATATCGATCCAACGGTTTATATCGATACGAATGGACAAGCTTATTTGTTTTGGGGAAATACCGCTTGTCATTATGCCAAATTAAAAGAAAATATGATTGAAATCGACGGACCAATTCACCATATCGATTTGCCACATTATACAGAAGCACCGTGGATTCACAAACATAAAAACTGGTATTATTTATCATACGCCTATGAGTTTCCGGAGAAGATTGCCTACGCCATGAGTAAATCCATTACAGGCCCGTGGGAATTTAAAGGAATCTTAAACGAATTAGCTGGAAACAGTAACACAAACCATCAATCGATAATTGATTTTAAAGGGCAATCGTATTTCATTTATCACAACGGAGCATCACAACCCAACGGAGGAAGTTTCAGAAGATCAGTTTGTGTAGACAAATTATATTACAATAAAGACGGAACAATGAAACGCGTCGTAATGACATCTGAGGGAATTCAGTAATTTTTAGTTTTCAGTCGCAGTCACAGTTTTCAGGGCAAAGGGTTACTTTCTTATATGATCTAGAAAAGTCACAGTTTTCAGCCAAAACTTAAATTTTCTTATATCACTTATATGGTGAAAAAAAATATCAAAACATGAAATTTTACAATAACATAAAATATGCACTTTCTGTACTAATGATGCTGACAGCTTCAGTTTCATTTGCGCAGGAAATTGTCGTGCACGATCCGGTTGTCATTAAACAAAAAGACACCTATTATTTGTATTGTACCGGAAACGGAATCAGTGTTTTTAGTTCGAAAGATTTAAAAAACTGGAATAAAGAACCACAAGTTTTTGCAGAAAAACCAGTATGGGCAGATGGCGTTGCAGCCGATTTTAAAAACCACATTTGGGCGCCGGATATTTCATTGCATAACAATGTATATTATCTGTATTATTCGGTTTCGGCTTTCGCCAAAAATACATCGGCGATTGGCGTGGCGACCAATACGACATTAGATCCAAAAGACAAAAAATACAAATGGGTCGATCAGGGAATCGTGATTCAATCGCAACCTAACCGCGATATGTGGAACGCCATTGACCCGAATTTAATCTTCGATGAAAACAATACTCCGTGGTTGTCTTTTGGTTCTTTTTGGGAAGGATTGAAACTGGTTAAACTAAATCCAGATTTAAAATCGATTGCGCAACCTCAGGAATGGCACACGATTTCGAAACGTAAAAGAACTTTCGAATTACCAGATTCAGACCCGGGTGATGGTGCGCTTGAAGCTCCTTTTATCTTTAAGAAAAACGGTTATTACTATCAATTTCTTTCCTGGGATTTATGCTGTCGCGGAGAAAAAAGCACTTATAAAGTCGTTGTTGGAAGATCTAAAAATGTAACCGGACCTTACGTAGATAAAGACGGAAAATCTTTAAATGAAGGCGGCGGAAGTATCGTAGTTCAGGGCGATGAAAATTACTTTGGCGTAGGCCATAACAGCGCTTATACGTTTGACGGAAAAGATTATATTTTTTATCATGCCTATGAAAAGAAAACCAACGGAACGCCAAGATTGGTAGTTAAAGAAATGCTTTGGGACAATGACTTATGGCCCGTTTTAAAATAGAATACAAAAAAATAATGAAAAAATATACCTTCCATATTCTGACGATTTGTATGTCGCTTTTAATTTTGATTTCCTGTAAAGAAACCAAAAATAATGTGGTACAAACTAGCGATAAAACTTCTGCTTTAAAAGCAGGTTATGAAATAGAACCGGTCAACATTCAAAATGTAAAACTGACCGATTCTTTTTGGTTGCCTATTATTAAAAGAGTGCAGGAAATTACGATTGCATACGCCATTCAGAAATGTAATGAAGAAGGCCGATTTGAGAATTTCTTAATCGCCGGAAAACAAAAAACAGGAACAGTAAGAGGCGAAATGCCATTTGACGATACCGATGTTTATAAGATAATCGAAGGTGCTTCGAATACTTTAATCAGCGCACCAAATCCAAAACTTGAAAAGGTATTAGATTCGTTGATTGCAATCGTAAAAATTGGTCAGGAAAAAGATGGATATCTTACAACGTGGAGAACTATAAATCCGGCAAAACCGCCAGCGCCCTGGGTTCCGGTTATCGAAGGAAAACGTTGGGAATCATTACAAATTAGTCATGAATGCTACAATGCAGGACATTTGATCGAAGCTGCTGTAGTGCATTATGAAGCCACAGGAAAAACAAATTTCCTTGAAATCGCAATCAAAAATGCCGATTTATTAGTGAAAACTTTTGGCGATGGCCCAGGTCAGGTAAAAGGTGTTCCGGGACATCAAATTGTAGAAACGGGTTTGATTAAATTATACCAAATTACCGGAAAAGAAGACTATCTAAAATTAGCAAAATATTATTTAGATAATCGCGGAAACCCGAATAATCATAAATTATATGGTGAATATGCACAAGATCATATTCCGGTTGTGCAGCAAAACGAAGTAGTGGGTCATGCCGTAAGAGCCGTTTACATGTACGCAGGAATGACGGATATTGCTGCCATGACAAAAGACAAAGCCTATACGGATGCTGTAAATAATTTATGGAATAATATGGTCAATAAGAAAATGTACATCACTGGCGGAATTGGTTCAAGACACGACGGAGAAGCTTTTGGAGACAATTATGAATTGCCAAACTTAACGGCATACAACGAAACCTGTGCTGCCATTGGAGATGTATATTGGAATCACAGATTACATAATTTATATGGCAAATCAGAATATTTTGATGTGATCGAAAGAACGATGTACAACGGATTAATCTCCGGAATTTCATTAGACGGAAAACAATTTTTCTATCCAAATGCCTTAGAATCTGATGGTGTTTTTAAATCAAACAGAGGTTCATGCACACGTCAGGCCTGGTTTGATTGTTCTTGCTGTCCGACGAATTTAATTCGATTTATTCCTTCTATTCCGGGATTAATTTATTCAAAATCAAAAGATGTTTTGTATGTGAATTTATACGCATCAAACAACGCTTCTTTCGCTTTAGCGAAAACCGATTTACAAATCTCACAACAAACCGGATATCCCTGGAACGGAAAAGTAGCAATCTCGGTTAATCCGAAAAAAGAAAGCCAATTCACGATCAAACTGAGAGTTCCGGGTTGGGCACGAAATGAAGTTTTACCAGGCGATTTATATTCTTATAAAAAAGCTTCAACTCAAAAAGCAACAATCAATTTAAACGGAGAAGTTTTAGCAATTCAGCCACAAGACGGTTATTTCACCATTACAAGAAATTGGAAAAAAGGAGATAAAATCAATCTTAATTTCCCAATGGAAGTTCAGGAAGTTCAAACCAATGCTAAAGTGGCAAGCAATAAAGACAAAGTTTCTTTAGAATACGGACCAATCGTTTATGCTGTTGAAGAAGCTGATAATAAAACCAATTTCGACAAAATAAATGTAGCCGCCGGAGATACTTTCAAAGTACAAAAAGATCCTAATTTATTGCAAGGTGTAAATGTGATTGAAAATTCAAAATTCAAAGCGATTCCATATTACAGTTGGTCAAACAGAGGCGTTGGAAAAATGAAAGTTTGGTTGGATTATAAGAATTGAGAATATAGAAGAAAGAGAAAAGAGAATAGAACAAAGAATCAAGAGGCAAGAATCAAGATAATGTCGCAGATGATAGGATAAAAAAGATTTAAAAAAGTTCCGGAGGAACGATTCATATTGTAGAGACGGATTTCAATCCGTCAGACGCATAACATAAAAAAATCTGCTCAATCTGCCAAATCTGCGTGAAAAAATATTTAAACACATAGAAACATAGATTTTAGAAATTGAATAAAAGATAGTTTAATACAAATCTAGATTTGCACACATAGTCCCGAAGCTTCGGAATGAATTTTAGTAAAATGAAATGCCTTTTATAAGAAATCAAAGCTATGTTTCTATATGTTTAAACTGTCAAAGTATAGAAAATAAAATCTGCTCAGATCTGCAAAAATCTGCGTGAAACAAAAAAATAAAAATCCGTTTTATCCGCGTCATCCGCGTGCCATAAAACACATTTAAATACAATAAAAATGAAGTCCAATTTAATTACCAAAATTACCCTTTGTGGTTTATTGCTTAACGGCATTTATGCCTCAGCACAAAAAAACAATCTTCAGGTAGACGCTGCAAAAACAGTGACGAAAATTCAGCCAACGATGTACGGAGTATTTTTTGAAGACATCAATTTTGCTGCCGATGGAGGTTTGTATGCCGAAATGATCAAGAACAGATCGTTCGAATTTCTGTTTCCAATGATGGGCTGGCAAGAACCCAACAGCGATCGTCATAAATTAAATCAGCAATCCGGAATTGCCACTGTAGTGCAGTATTCAAACCAAGGAACCAATCATAATTATTGCAGGGTTACTCTTAAAGATGCCAGCGGTTATGAATTGATCAATGAAGGTTTTAGAGGAATGGGAATTAAGAAAGGCCTCAAATACAATCTGTCCTTAAAAGCTTCAAAATTATCAGGAAATATTACTAAGATCAAGTTTCAATTTATAGATAAAGACAATAAAGTTTTAGGCGAAACTTCGATTGTTCCAACAGCAAAAGACTGGACAGATTATACTGCTCAGTTAATCTCTACAGCAACAGAAGCTAAGGCAAAACTAAAAATTACTTTTGAAGGAAACGGAGTTATCGATTTGGATAATATTTCGTTGTTTCCGGAAGATACCTGGAAAGGAAGAAAAAATGGGATGCGTAGTGATTTAGTACAATTATTATATGATTTGAAACCAGGATTTTTACGTTTTCCAGGCGGCTGTATCGTAGAAGGAAGAACTTTGGCAGAACGTTACCAATGGAAAAAATCGGTTGGAAAAGTGGAAGACAGAGAAACTGCCGTAAACCGCTGGAATATGGAATTTGCACATCGTCCGGCTCCGGATTATTTCCAGAGTTTTGGTTTAGGTTTCTTTGAATATTTTCAGCTTTCAGAAGATATTGGCGCTTCACCATTACCCATTTTAAGTTGCGGAATGGCGTGTCAGTTCAATACAGGAGAATTGGTTCCTATGGATCAATTAGATCCTTATGTTCAGGATGCTTTAGATTTAATTGAGTTCGCAAATGGCGATCAGACTACTGCCTGGGGAAAAGTGAGAGCCGATATGGGACATCCAAAACCATTCAATTTAAAACATATCGGAGTTGGAAATGAACAATGGGGCGCGGATTATATCGAGCGTTTCAAAGTATTTCAAAAAGCCATTAAAGATAAATATCCAAACATCATCATTGTTTCGGGAACAGGACCTTTTCCTGACGGAGATTATTTTGATTATGGAATGAAAGAACTTAAAAAACTAAACGCAGAAATCGTCGACGAACATTATTATAAAGATCCGGCTTGGTTCCGTAAAAATGTAACGCGTTACGACAATTACGACCGTAAAGGGCCAAAGATTTTTGCGGGGGAATATGCAGCACAAAGTGTAGCAATTGCAAGTCCGGATAATAAAAACAACTGGGAATGTGCTTTCTCTGAAGCCGCTTTTATGACCGGAATGGAACGTAATGCTGAGGTTGTTCATTTAACTTCTTACGCACCGTTGTTGGCTCACGTAGAAGGCTGGCAATGGACACCGGACATGATTTGGTTCAACAATTTACAATCGTACGGAACGCCAAATTATTATGTTCAGAAATTATTTTCTAATAATAAAGGAACCGATTTAATCAATATTACAAAAGAAGGAAAAGCAGTTACAGGACAAAACGATTTGTTTGCATCGGCAGTAAAAGATGTGAATTCTAAAGAAGTAATCCTAAAAATTGTCAACGCTTCAGCATCGGCACAAAATGCTTCAATAGATGTAAAAGGAGTAAAATTAGAGGCAAAAGGAACAGCAATAATCTTAAAAGGCGACGGAATAAATGATGAAAATTCTTTTGAATCCCCAACTAAAATTAGCCCAAAAGAAAGCGAATTTAAAGTAAACGGAAATAAGGTACAATATGATTTTCCTGCTTACTCAGTTACCGTTTTGAAGATAA
Organism: Flavobacterium sp. C3NV; assembly: GCF_046825355.2. Lineage (NCBI taxonomy): Bacteria > Pseudomonadati > Bacteroidota > Flavobacteriia > Flavobacteriales > Flavobacteriaceae > Flavobacterium > Flavobacterium sp. C3NV. The sequence goes on from NZ_JBKQBJ020000005.1 coordinate 151,308, forward strand.
AGATGAAATAATCGCAAGATAATAAATGTAAAATCAACGTTTGTTTTCTGTTTTGATTCTAAACGACTGTTTTGATGCATTATTTGCAAAAATTAAAAGGCTTATTTTTATTAAGTGTTTTTTGTACACTTATAAAATATTTATATTTATATTTGTCATTATTATAAAAAGAATTTCGAATGAAAAATTACGTTATAGGATTGGACTACGGAACAGATTCAGTTCGAGCGATGCTAATAGACACTGAAAATGGGCAAGAGCTGGCATCCAATGTTTCTCATTATAAAAGATGGAAAAACAAGCAATATTGTGATGCGGCTGCAAATCAGTTTCGTCAGCATCCATTAGACCATATTGAAGGTTTAGAAATCACCATTCAAACGGTTATAAAAGAAAGTAAAGTCGATCCTTCGCTGGTACGCGGAATTTGTATTGATACTACAGGATCTTCTCCGGTTCCTGTTACGAAAGAAGGAATTCCGTTGGCCCTGACAAAAGGTTTTGAGGAAAATCCGAATGCGATGATGGTACTTTGGAAAGATCATACTTCTATAAATGAAGCAAATGAAATCAACGAATTGGCTGTAAGCTGGGGCGGAGAAAACGTAACCAAATATGTAGGCGGAATTTATTCATCGGAATGGTTTTGGGCAAAAATTTTGCACATTGCAAGAGAAGATGAAGCGGTTCGAAATGCAGCGCATACCTGGATGGAGCACTGCGATTTAATGACTTATTTATTGATTGAAGATAAAGATTTAAAAACTTTTAAAAGAAGTCGTTGCGCAGCAGGTCATAAAGCAATGTGGCACGAAGACTGGAACGGACTTCCGCCAGTTGAATTCTTAGAAAAATTGCATCCGTATTTAGCAACACTTCGTGGTAATTTATACGATGAAACATATACATCAGATCTGGTTGCCGGAAATTTAAGCAAAGAATGGGCAGATCGTTTAGGACTTTCTACAGATACAGTTGTAGCCGTAGGAACTTTCGATGCACATTCAGGAGCTGTTGGAGCTAAGATTGGAGAAAATACTTTGGTTCGCGTTATGGGAACTTCGACTTGTGATATTTTAGTAGGTTCTTATGATGAAGTAGGAACAAAAACGGTGCGCGGAATTTGCGGACAAGTTGATGGTTCAGTAATTCCAGGCTTTATTGGTCTTGAAGCCGGACAATCTGCTTTTGGAGATTTATTGGCCTGGTACAAAGAATTATTGCTTTGGCCAACAGATCATTTATTGACTTCTTCAACAGTTTTAAATGACACTCAAAAAGAACAATTAAGAGAAGAATTCAGCGATAAATTAATTGTGGAATTGACTAAAGAAGCAGAGAAAATTCCGGTTTCAGATAGTCTTCCAATTGCTTTGGACTGGATCAACGGACGCAGAACTCCAGATGCCAATCAGGAATTAAAAAGCGCGATTTCAAATTTATCATTAGGAACAAAAGCACCTCATATTTTTAAAGCTTTGGTAAATGCTATTTGTTTTGGAGCGAAAAAAATCGTCGATCGTTTTGAAGAAGAAGGTGTAAAAATTGACAGCGTAATCGGGATTGGCGGTGTTGCTCGTAAATCACCTTTTATCATGCAGACTTTGGCAAACGTTTTAAACAAACCAATCAAAATTGCAGCCTCAGACCAAACTCCGGCTTTAGGAGCAGCGATTTATGCAGCAGTTGCAGCCGGAATTTATCCGAATGTAATCGAAGCAAGTCAAAAAATAGGAAGCGATTTCGACGGAGAATATTTCCCTCAATTAGATAAAGTAGCAGCATATCATAAATTACTTGTTGCATACGATCAATTAAGCGCTTTTGAAGATCCAACTATTAAAATTTCTCAACATGAGTTCTCTTTATAAAGATTTAAAACAGGAATGTTACGAAGCCAATATGCAATTGAACGCATTGAATTTGGTGGTATACACTTTTGGGAATGTAAGTGCGGTGGACAGAAAAAATGGTGTTTTTGCCATTAAACCAAGCGGCGTTCCGTATGAAGATTTAAAACCGGAAGATATTGTAATTGTCGATTTTGACAATAATATTATCGAAGGAACAATGCGTCCGTCATCAGACACCAAAACGCATGCTTATTTATATAAAAATTGGCTAAATATTGGAGGCGTTGCGCATACACATGCAACATATTCTGTAGCCTGGGCGCAATCACAAAGAGATATTCCAATTTTCGGGACCACGCATGCCGATCATTTAACGGCTGATATTCCGTGTGCGCCACCGATGGCAGATGCGCTTATCGAGGGAAACTACGAACACAATACGGGAATTCAGATTTTGGATTGTTTCAAAGAAAAAAATCTTTCTTACGAAGAAGTAGAAATGGTTTTAATTGGAAATCACGGTCCATTTGCATGGGGAAAAAACGCTGCAAAAGCGGTTTATAACAGCAAGGTTTTAGAAGTCGTAGCCGAAATGGCGTATCTGACTTTACAAATAAATCCAAACGCACCAAGATTAAAAGATTCCTTAATAAAGAAACATTACAACCGCAAACACGGAAAAGATTCGTATTACGGGCAATAATGATTTTAGATTTTAGAATGTAGATTTTAGATTAATCTGCAAAAACGATTAAACAGTTCAACAAATAAACGATTAAACATAATGATAGATATCTCTCAAAAAGAAGTATGGTTTGTAGTAGGAAGCCAGGAATTATATGGTGAAGAAACACTAAGAAAAGTAGCAGAACATTCGCAATTAATTGCAAAAGGATTAGACGCATCATCGAGTATTCCTGTAAAAGTGGTTTATAAAGATGTGGTAAAATCGCCTTCTCAAATTTTAGATGTATGTTTAGCGGCAAACACGGCTAAAAACTGTATCGGAATCATTGCCTGGATGCATACTTTTTCGCCAGCCAAAATGTGGATTGGCGGATTAAGCATTCTAAAGAAACCATTATGTCATTTACACACACAATACAATGCTGAAATTCCGTGGGGAACTATCGACATGGATTTCATGAACTTAAATCAATCGGCACACGGAGATCGTGAGTTTGGTTTTATCATGTCAAGAATGCGCAAGAAACGTAAAGTAGTTGTTGGACATTGGGAGGATCCTCGCGTTTTAAACAAATTGGGAGTTTGGACAAGAGTAGCTTTAGGTTGGGATGAACTTCAAAACTTAAAAGTGGCCCGTATTGGAGACAATATGCGTGAAGTTGCCGTTACAGAAGGTGATAAAGTAGAAGCTCAGATTCGTTTCGGAATGTCGGTAAACGGATATGATTCATCTGATGTGACCAAACATATCGAGAAAGTTACAGACAAACAATTGAATGATTTATTGGCAGTTTACGAATCTTCTTATTCTCTAACCGATTCATTAAAAGAAGGCGGAGCACAAAGAAGTTCATTAGTAGAAGCAGCAAAAATAGAATTAGGTTTAAGAGCTTTCCTTGAAGAAGGAGGTTTTGGAGCTTTTACAGATACATTTGAAAACCTTGGAGTTTGGAAACAATTGCCTGGAATTGCAACACAAAGATTAATGGCCGATGGTTATGGTTTTGGTGGAGAAGGCGATTGGAAAACGGCTGCAATGGTTCGTGCCTTAAAAGTAATGAACGTAGGTCTTGAAGGAGGAACATCTTTCATGGAAGATTACACCTATCATTTTACACCGCAAAAATCATACGTTTTAGGTTCTCACATGTTAGAAATTTGCCCATCAATTGCAGATGCAAAACCTTCTTGCGAAGTACATCCGTTAGGAATTGGAGGTAAAGAAGATCCTGCACGTTTGGTATTTAATTCACCTGCGGGAGACGCAATCAATGTTTCGTTGGTTGATATGGGGAATCGTTTCCGTTTGATTGTAAACGAAGTTGAAGCGATTAAACCATTGGCAGATTTACCAAAATTACCAGTTGCCAGAGTTTTATGGGATTGTAAACCAAACCTTGATATCGCAGCAACAGCCTGGATTCTTGCCGGAGGAGCGCATCATACCGTATATAGTCAAGCGATTACAACTGAATATATGGAAGATTTTGCAGATATCGCCGGAATCGAATTATTGGTTATTGACGAAAAAACAACCGTAAGAGACTTTAAAGACAAGATCAATGCGAACGAAGCTTATTATCATTTGTTTCAACACGGATTGTAGGCTGAGGTACTAAGATTCTAAGTTGCTTAGGTTCTAAGTTTTTGTTACTTTTAACTTGTTAAGGTAATAAATTCACTTTTTGAAAATAGAACACTGATAAAACGGATTTGCTAACGCAAAAGCGCAGATGAAAACGGATTTTAGATATTAAAAATCTGTGTAAATCGGCGTCTTCGTGAAACGAATCTGTTTAATCCGCGTCAAAATATAGCGTTTTTTATTACGCCTAGCAGATTACTTTTAACATCTAACATTTCACAATAACCACAAAATTATCATTTATGAATGTATTAAAACGTTGCGTTTTCGGAATGAGCCTTTTGAGTTTGGCTTTGGTTTCAGTTCAATGCAAAAGCGATAAAAAAACAGATACTACAACAGTTTCTCCAGATGAAAAAGCTGCGGTTACTATCGAAAAATCAGAATACGGAACCACTGCAAAAGGAGAAAAGGTTGACAGTTATAAACTGAAAAACCAAAATGGGATGGAAGTTGACATCATCACTTTTGGAGGAAGAATTACAGATTTGAAAGTACCGAATAAAGATGGTGTTTCTGAAAATGTAGTGATCGGTTTTAGTTCTTTGGCACAATATGAAAAAGAAAATCCATTTTTTGGAGCTTTGATTGGAAGATACGGAAACCGAATTGCGAAAGGAAAATTTAAGTTAGACGAAAAAGAATATCAATTAGCAATCAATAATGCGCCAAATGCTTTGCATGGAGGACCGCAAGGATTTTTTAATGTGGTTTGGAAAGCCGATGAGGTAAAATCAGGAAGTACAGCTTCTTTAAAATTATCTTATTTAAGTAAGGATTTAGAAGAAGGTTATCCAGGAAACCTGCAAGTTTTTGTTACTTATACATTGACAAATGATAATCAGTTAGAAGTATTGTATGAAGCAACTACAGATAAAAAGACAGTTGTAAATCTTACGCAACATTCTTATTTCAATTTATCTGGAGATTTTACAAAAACAATCTTGGATCATGAATTGACTTTGAATGCTGATAAATTAGTTCCGGTTGATGCGACTTTAATTCCAACAGGAAAATTAGAAGATGTTGCCAATACACCTTTCGATTTTAGAACTCCAAAACTAATTGGAAAAGACATCGAAGTGAAAAACGAACAATTAGAAAGAGGAAAAGGTTACGATCATTGCTGGGTATTGAACAATCCTGAAAAAGGAAAAACAATCATTGCAAAAGTATACCACGCAGCAAGCGGAAGAGTGATGGAAATGACAACCGATGAACCTGGAATTCAGTTTTACTCAGGAAATTTCCTTGACGGAACTTTGCCAACACCTAAGGGCGGAACATTTGCTCACAGAACCGGACTTTGTTTAGAAACAGAACATTATCCAGATTCTCCAAACCAGAAAAATTTCCCAACAACGGTTTTAAACCCGGGAGAAAATTATAAAACTAAAACTACTTTTAAATTCTCAGTGAAGAAATAGTTTTAGAAATCTGTTTATTAGTTTAGTAATTTTAAAAAACCTCGGAAGTTATGCTTTCGAGGTTTTTTTATTTGTAACTTGAATGTAATTAAAGTAAGTTTTTTAAAATCGCGCAAAGTCGCAAAGTCGCAAAGCCGCAAAGTTTTTTGAGCTTTTTTAATTTTCTTTGCGTCTCTGCGGCTTTGCGCGATTAATTCATTTACAGCTTATAAAATTCTTAATTTAGCAAGAGCAAACGAAAACAAAATGAAACATCTATTCAAAGCAGAATTAAATTGGACTTCAACCAAAAAGGAAGAAGAAACAACGTCAAAGTTTTACAGTAAAAGCCATCAAATAAAAATCGAAGGGAAACCTGTTTTAGATATCTCGGCAGCCAAAGCATTCAAAGGTGATCCGGAATTATACAATCCCGAAGATTTATTGTTGAGCAGTTTAGTTTCCTGCCACATGATGTCCTATTTATATGTATGCTCTCAAAACGGAATAGAAGTTCTCGAATATTCAGACAATGCCGAAGCCACGCTTGAAGTCTCTGATAACGGAAGCGGCCGTTTTACAGAAGTGCGATTAAAACCAAAAGTAAAAATCTCAAATCCAGACCAAATTGAACTTGCTTTAAATTTACATTTTAAAGCAAATCAGTTATGCTTTATTGCGAACTCTTGTAATTTTACTGTTTTGCATGAGGCGAGTTGTGAAATTTTTACCATATAAGTTATATAAGTAAATTATGAAAGAAGGAATTAATTCAAGAGAAAAATATAATAAGTGTTTATTAAATGATGCTGAAAAGAAAGCGATTGATGAAGCTTTAGAAGATGTTGAAAATGGAAGAATGCAATCACATAAAGATGTTGTGGAAGAAACGAAAAAACGTTTTCATCATTTGTTTAATAGATAATTAATGAGTTGAACCATGTGGCATGACGGGCAAATAGAGGGTTTATGGATATAAAAGAAGTAAACAAATTTCTTATTCAATTTAATAGTAGTTTTAAAATCAAAGAATGGTGTTTTGAAAAAACAATTTATATTGAAGATTTTAAAGATTATAAATTTTATAATAGAGAGATTTACCATGAAGAATATGATGTGCCGATAGGAAAAGTTATTGGAACGGATCATATTGATTATATTGGCAAAAGATGGATTGATCTTTTAGGGAATATGAAAAGATTTAATTCAGATTGGAATAAAATTAATTTTTTGGAATTTACTAAAACTCCTGAATTTTATAATGGCTACAGTTACGCTAAATATGGTGATGCATTTTTTGTGACACAAGGAAATCATAGAAATTGCGAGGCAAAATTTAGCGAGTTGAAATCGGTAAGAGTACCAATTACTGAATATATATTGGATGTAGAGATGTTAGAAAATTGGAACTTTTTAAATGACGAAAGATTTCTACCAGTAATAAACAATGGTCATTATGGAGTATATTATCGAACTTTAAGCTGGACAATTATAATTAACCAGGAAAGTGTTTTATTTCACGATTTTGAAGCTGTAAAAAAGTTTATTACTCATTATCGAGAAATGAAATTAACGATACAAGAGTTATGCTATTTCTTCTTTGCGAACAAAGGTTTGTTGTTTAATAAAAACAATATTGAACTATATTATAGAGTTTCGGATAATTACAATCAATTAAATAAGTTAATTATAGATCATAAAGAATTCTTTGATCTATGAAGGAAGAGAACCTTATAAAACCAAAAAAACCTCTTCTTTCGAAGAGGTTTTTGTACCCGGAGCCGGAGTCGAACCGGCACGGTTTCCCACAGGTGTTTGAGACCAGCGCGTCTACCAATTCCGCCATCCGGGCTTAGCAGACGAAAAAACAATCAAATAAATCGATCATTTCAACGCAATAAAATAAGTTAATTATGATGTCATAACTGTGCTTATTTCTTTAACACGGTGCAAATGTAAAAAATAAAATTAAATGTTCTACTAAAAATACTTAAATTTTTCCTTTCAGTGTCCAATAAATTTTCTAAATTTGCACCTCGTTAAAACGAAGTACACACAACTAACTACACCCGAGGCATTTATATAGGTTTTGTTTTACCGAAAATGGTGAGGCCGAATTGTAATAAGCGCAGCGGAGCAAAAACAACAAATTATAATGTCGCACCTAGAACCAGAAGCTAAAATTTTTGCTTGTTCACAAAGTGTTTATCTTGCAGAAAAAATTGCAGAACAATACGGAATTCCGTTAGGAAAAGTAACGATGTCAACGTATAGCGATGGAGAATTTCAGCCATCATACGAAGAATCAATAAGAGGATTACGCGTTTTTATCGTGTGCTCAACATTTCCAACTGCTGATAATTTGATGGAATTGTTACTAATGATTGATGCAGCAAAACGTGCATCAGCCAGACACATTACAGCTGTTATGCCTTATTTTGGTTGGGCAAGACAAGATAGAAAAGACAAACCAAGAGTTCCGATTGGAGCGAAACTAGTAGCTAATTTATTAGATGCTGCCGGAGCGACAAGAGTAATGACAATGGATTTGCACGCAGATCAAATTCAGGGGTTTTTCGAAAAACCAGTAGATCATTTATTTGCATCTACAATCTTTTTACCATACGTAAAAAGTTTAAATTTAGACAATTTAACCATTGCATCTCCGGATATGGGAGGTTCAAAAAGAGCATATGCTTACTCTAAGTTTTTGGAATCAGATGTAGTAATCTGTTACAAACAAAGAAAAGCAGCCAACGTTATCGATACTATGGAGCTAATTGGTGAAGTAAAAGGACGTAACGTAATATTAGTAGACGACATGATCGATACTGGTGGAACATTAGCGAAAGCGGCCGATTTAATGATCGAAAAAGGAGCATTAAGCGTTAGAGCAATTTGTACACACGCCATTTTATCAGGTGACGCATACGAAAAAATCGAAAACTCAAAATTAAGCGAGTTAATAGTGACCGATTCTATTCCGTTAAAGAAAGAATCAAAGAAAATCAGAGTAGTGAGTTGTGCACCTCTTTTTGCTGAAGTAATGCACATGGTGCACCACAACAATTCCATCAGTGGAAAATTTATAATGTAATTTATGGCAATAGGCTTTAAGCAGTAAGCTTTTCATAGATTCGTTAAAAAAGCCTAAAGCCTAGTGCCTAAAGCTTAAAGCAATGTATATTATTTAATAACTATATTTTTTTTACAATGAAATCGATTACAATTAAAGGATCAGAAAGAGAAAGCGTGGGCAAAGTGTCAACTAAAGCCTTACGTAATGCTGGAGCGGTTCCTTGCGTGTTATACGGAGGAAATCAAGCAGTACACTTCTCAGCAGACGCTGCAGCGTTCAAAAACTTGGTTTACACTCCAAACGCACACACAGTTGTGATTGAGCTTGGAAAAGGAAAATCATTCAATGCAATTTTACAAGATATCCAGGTTCACCCGGTATCTGACAAAATCTTACACATTGACTTCTTTCAATTATTTGATGACAAAGAAATCACTATGGAAGTTCCTGTAAAAGTTGTAGGTACATCAAAAGGTGTTCTTGCAGGTGGTGTTTTACGTTTGAACACTCGTAAATTAAAAGTTAAAGCTTTACCTAAAAATCTTCCTGATTTTGTTGAAGCTGACATTACTCCACTTGAAATGGGTAACAAATTATACGTTACTAAAGTTGGTCAACCAGAATACAAAGTGATGCACCCAGAGAACACAGTTGTTGCTCAGGTAAGAATCTCTCGTGCTGCTATGAAAGCCGCTCAAGAAGCTGCAAAAGCTGCAAAAGCTCCTGCAAAAGGAAAGAAAAAATAATTTTTTTCAAATTCAATACAAAAGCATCAATCGAAAGATTGGTGCTTTTTTTTTGCTTTAAGATTCTAAGTTGCTAAGATTCTGAGATTCTAAGTTTTTTTATATGTCAGGCTGAGCGGAGTCGAAGCCCCTTCTGATGTTTTGTGTTTATTTTTCTTTGAAGCACAAATTTTCGGTTTCTTCAAGACCCAACGTTCCTGCCATCCACTTGTATCTTTTCCTTGCTAAAGAAGCAAGAAAAAGGATACCGCTTCTGTCAGGGCTAGCGAGAGGTTTAGTTTTTTATTAGAAGAGAGGTTCAAAGGTTCAAAGAAACAAAGGTTCAAAGAAACAAAGAAGCAAAGAAACAAAAGGAACAAAGGAACAAAGAAGAGTGATTTTACAATATGTCATCCTGAGCGAAGTCGAAGGACCGCAAGTGGCTCGACGATCTAAATTGAAATATTTTGCGCGAGCTTCGACTTCGCTCAGCTGACAAAAATGAGCATCATACAATCAAATAAAAAAAATCTGCTCCATCTGCAAAATCTGCGAGAAACTTTTTCTTAGCAAACTTTGCGTAAAACCCTTGCGAACTTTGCAGTTAAGAATAATTATCTAATCAACCAATTGGCACATTCTCTAATTAATCTTACTTTTGCATCATGATAAAATGGATAAACAAACTGTTTTCATCAACACAAAAAGAAGAGAACATAGACAATATGAAACCGGAGGTTCACGAACACCCAAAAAACAATATAAAAAACGTGAGTAAAAAATATTTAATCGTAGGACTTGGTAATATTGGAGCCGAATACGTAAATACACGACATAATATAGGATTCAAAGTCCTGGACTTTTTAGCTAAAAAAGAAGGGCTTTCATTCGAAACCGTAAAACTTGGCGCTTTGGCCGAATATAAATTCAAAGGAAGATCTTTCTTCTTGCTTAAGCCAAACACTTATATGAATTTAAGCGGCAAGGCGGTAAAATACTGGATGGACAAAGAAAATATACCTTTAGAGAATATTCTCGTCATTACAGACGATTTAAACCTGTCATTCGGAACCATTCGTATCAAACCAAAAGGAAGCGACGGAGGTCATAATGGTTTAAAGAATATCAACTTGGTTTTAAACACTCAAAATTACACCCGTTTTAGATTTGGTATCAGCGATCAGTTCAAAAAAGGACAGCAAATCGATTACGTTTTAGGAGAATGGGATGAAGAAGAAAAAGCAAAATTACCCGAACGTTTAGAAATTTCTTCAGAAATTATTAAAACATTTGGAACCGCCGGTTTAGAAAATACAATGACTACGTTTAACGGAAAGTAAAGAATTTCAGTTATTTAACTGTTAAATAATCAAATTATCAGTTAATTAAATCGAATTATAACGAAATAGTATTTTCTATTCCAAAGTTAAATGTCTAAATTTGGGATAAATAATTATAAATCATAAAATCATAATATCATGGCTTTTGAATTACCACAATTACCTTATGCATATGATGCATTAGAACCACATATTGATGCTCGTACAATGGAAATCCATCATACAAAGCACCACAATGCTTACACAACAAATCTAAACGCTGCAATTGCAGGAACAGATTTAGAAGGTAAGACAATCGAAAATATCTTAATCAATTTAGATAAAACAAACGCAGCAGTTCGTAACAATGGCGGAGGTTTTTACAACCACAATTTGTTCTGGACTGTAATGTCTCCAAACGGTGGCGGATTACCAACAGGTGATTTATTAGCTGCAATCGAAGATTCTTTTGGAACTTTCGAAGAGTTTAAAGCAAAATTTGCTAAAGCCGGAGCAACTCAATTTGGTTCAGGATGGGCTTGGTTAACAGTAAAAAAAGGTGGTAAACTAGAAGTTGTAGGTACTCCAAATCAAGATAATCCATTAATGCCGGAAGTTGCTGGTAACGGTGGAACTCCAATCTTAGGAATGGATGTTTGGGAGCACGCTTACTACTTAAACTACCAAAACAGAAGACCAGATTATATTGAAGCTTTCTTCAGTGTAATTAACTGGACAGAAGTTGCAAGAAGATTCGCTTTAGATAAATAGTCTAAGAAAGAGAATAGAATAAAGATTAAAGAAAAAAGACGGATGGCTTGATGGCTATCCGTCTTTTTTTGTTGTTATTTAATATTAAAACTATGCTCAGCAATCTTTACTCTATTTTCTTTCTTCTATATGTAAAATAAAAAAGGTGGAATCTCTTCCACCTTTTTTGCCCCAAATCTACCATAAACTTAACCTACTAATGTTATGGTTCAGTAAATGTATAATAGCTATTCTTATATAAAAAACTTTTTAGACGAATGGTAAATATATCCGACTAAGTAAGAGAAAGTTAGAATATGGAGTTGAGAGTAAAGAGAATAGAATATAGAAGAAAGAATATAGAAGAAAGAATAAAGAGGAAAGAGTAAAGAGGAAAGAATAAAGAGGAAAGAATAAAGAGGAAAGAATAAAGAGGAAAGAATAAAGAGGAAAGAATAAAGAGGGAAAAATTAGAGGAGGAGTTCTCTGTTTAAAAGCTATGCTTTTGCTTTTAGTCTATTTTCTTTATTCTATATTCTTTGTTCTTTTAAGCAAAATAAAAAAGGCGGAATTTCTTCCACCTTTTTTGCCCCAAATCTACCATAAACTTAACCTACTAATGTTATGGTTTAGTAAATGTATGATAGCTATTCTTATATAAAAAACTTTTCAGATGAATGGCCAATATATCCGACCAAAAGGAGATAATGCATTTAAATTGAAATACTTGAGTTTATTCCAATAAAAAAGGTGGAATTGCTTCCACCCTTTTTGCCCCAAATCTACCATAAACTTAACCTACTAATGTTATGGTATCTCAAAAGTATTGTAGCTTTTCAATTTTACCAAACATATGGGATGAACGGCAAAAAAAACCGATGAAATGCACAAATTAACCTTTTGTTAGTATTTTTTTAATACGCTCTGGCGTCTTTTCCTTCGTAAAAATTCATAAAAGCCCTGTTTACGACACGATTACCTCCTGGTGTAGGATAATCTCCCGTAAAGTACCAATCACCTAAATTTTTCGGACATGCAATATGCAAATCTTCTACTTTTTGGAAAATGATTTTTACTTCGGCATTGATTTCAGGAGAGCTCAACATTTCGGCAATTTTATCTGAAATTTCTTCAGGAGTAAACTGATCGTAGATTGCAGTAACATAATTCACAACATCGCTATCAATATAGTTTTCCTGTGCTTTACATTTTGCGTAAACTTCGTCTACTATATGGTATAAGTTTCTTTCTTTTAATAAAGCCAAAGCTGCTCTAAAAGCTACAAGACCTTCAAGCTTCGCCATGTCAATTCCGTAACAATCAGGGTAACGAATTTGTGGTGCCGATGAAACAATTACAATACGTTTAGGATTTAAACGATCCATCATTTTTATGATACTCATTTTAAGCGTTGTACCACGAACGATACTGTCATCGATGATAACAAGGTTGTCCGTTGGCTTAATCACCCCGTACGTCACGTCATAAACGTGAGCAACAAGATCATCACGGCTGCTGTCCTCAGTAATAAAGGTTCTAAGTTTGGCATCTTTAATCGCAACTTTCTCAGTACGAATTTTTACAGCCAATAATTCCTGTAAAGTTTCGGCTGTTAGCGTATTTCTATTAGCTAAGATATAATTGTTTTTTCTTTGATTAAGGAAATCCTGAGCCGCTTCGACTAAACCATAAAATGAAGTTTCTGCTGTATTCGGGATATAAGAGAAAACGGTATTATCGGTATCGCTGTCTATTGAATCTAAAACGGCAGGCAAAATTAATTTTCCTAAGTTTTTACGTTCCTGATAAATTTCTGCATCACTTCCTCTTGAGAAATAAATTCTTTCAAATGAACAAGCTTTTTTAACCGTTGGCTCCAGGATTTGTTCCATAGAAACTTTTCCGCTTTTTTTGATGATCAAAGCATTTCCTGGTTCAATTTCCTGAACACTTTCAAACGGAACATTGAATACAGTTTGAATAACCGGTCTTTCAGAAGCTACAACAACTACTTCATCATCCTGATAAAAGTAAGCCGGACGAATTCCTGCAGGATCTCTAAAAACAAAAGCATCACCATGACCTAATAACCCTGCCATTGCGTAACCTCCGTCAAGATTTTTAGCAGAACGTCCTAATATTTTTGCAATGTCCAATCGGTCTGCAATTACCGGAGAAGCTTCTCTTTTAGAGTAACCTTCGGCTTTACAGTCCTGGTACAATTGCATTACTTCTTTATCTAAGAAGTGACCAATTTTTTCCATTACGGTAACAGTGTCAGCCATTTCTTTAGGATGTTGTCCTAGCTCAACTAAATTTTCGAAAAGTTCTTTAACATTCGTCATGTTAAAGTTACCTGCCAAAATTAAGTTACGGTGCATCCAGTTACTCTGACGTAAAAATGGGTGTACACTTTCGATGCTGTTTTTTCCGAAAGTTCCGTAACGAACGTGACCTAAAAATAATTCTCCTATATAAGGTATGTTTGCTTTTTGTTTGGCAACATCATTTGCATATTCAGGATGAGAAGTCATCTCTTCGTTGATACGCTCATTAATTTGTTTAAAAACGTCCTGAATAGGCTGTGCGTGGTTTGAACGAACTCGGCTTATGTAACGCTCGCCTGGTTCAACATCTAATTTAATGCTGGCAAAACCTGCTCCGTCCTGTCCACGATTATGTTGCTTCTCCATCATCAGGTACATTTTTTGTATCCCGTAAAAAGCAGTACCGTATTTTTCTTTGTAATATTCAAGCGGTTTAAGAAGTCTAACTAAGGCTATACCACATTCGTGTTTTAAAGCGTCGCTCATTGTTTTTTGTATTTGTGTTGTTGTTGTAAGTTGTGCGTAATAACGTAATAAAAAAGCCCCGTTTTATCGAGGCTTCAGGGCATTATATTTCTATGTCAAACTGAGTTAACGACTTAAATTGTTGTAATCGAATCGCTACTTCTGCTTTGCTTAATGTTTGCATCCTTTCGGTTCCAAATTTCTCTACACAAAATGAAGCTAAATTAGATCCGTAAATAATTGCGTTTTTCATGTTGCCAAATGAGATGTTTTCGCTTTGCGCAATAAATCCTGAAAAACCACCTGCAAAAGTGTCTCCGGCTCCAGTTGGATCAAAAACATCTTCTAGCGGTAATGCCGGTGCAAAGAATACTTCTCTATTGTGGAATAAAAGCGCTCCGTGTTCTCCTTTTTTGATCACCACATATTTTGGTCCCAATTCCTGGATTTTGTTAGCCGCTTTTACTAATGAATATTCGCCTGAAAGTTGTCTTGCTTCTTCGTCATTGATTGTGATCACGTCTACACGTTTAATTACTTCAAGTAATTCCGGTAAAGCGCAATCCATCCAAAAGTTCATAGTGTCTAAAACTACTAATTTTGGTTTTTTCTCCATTTGGTCCAAAACACTACTTTGTACTAACGGATGTAAGTTTCCTAACATCACAACATCGGCATCTTTATAGTTTTGAGGAACTTTTGGTTGAAAATCAGCCAAAACGTTAAGTTCAGTTACAAGAGTGTCTCTTGAGTTTAGATCGTTATGGTATAAACCGCTCCAGAAAAAGGTTTTTCCGCCTTTTACAATTTCGATACCAGAGATATCAATATTTCTTGAAGTTAAAAGATCTAAATGTTCTTGAGGAAAATCGTCGCCAACTACAGAAACAATGGCCGATTGTAAGTTAAAAAACGATGCTGATAAACCAATGTACGTTGCAGCACCACCTAATATTTTATCTGTTTTTCCGAAAGGAGTTTCAATCGCGTCGAAAGCAACCGTTCCAACAATCAATAATTTATTCATTTTATGAATTTCGAATTAGGGTGCAAAGATACTTCATAAGTTGCAATATTGCAACGGTTTAAGTTCTCAAAATTTTCATAAAAAAAGAATATCGTTTTCGGGGCTAAAACTATTGTAAATGAATGAATTAAATTTGATTCATCTGAGTGCTTAAAATATGTTTTTTCGATTTAAAATACAATAATTATTTTTGAAAAAAGCGTTGAAGATTTTAGTTAAATTTGTTTAAATATCAAATTTCATTCATGAAGAAAAATATAATCTTATTAATGCTGTTTTGTTTTTTGATTTCTTGCGAAAGAAAAGAACCTAATTTTTCTAAGGAAATGATAGAAAAATTGGCAATTCATGACGAAGGGAAAGGCGAGGTAGTAACAATAAATAAGTATTCATTTATTGATTTATACATTCGGACAAACGAAGATGAAATTTTTATTACAAATGGAGAGTCTTTATATCAATCGTATAAGCTTTATCATCAAAAGAAATATAAAACATTTAAAGATTTTTTAGAAATTGTTTTGAGTGAGGATTTTGTTTTAGATGCATCGAAGCAAAAAATAATACTTTTACAAAATTTTAAATTAAATTCAAAAGTAAAAAAAGAATTTGAGAGTTTAGGGATTGATGAATTTCTGAAAAAATATTCGAAACCGTCATTGAGCGAAAATGAAGATGAACTTAATAGTTTAATTATAAAGCCAGACGAGTTTTTTACAATATCATACCTATTATATCTAAATAGATATGATCTTAAGGTAGATGATATTCATGCAAGATATTCTATAATTAAAAGAGAAAATTCTTTCAAATAATTCTACAACTCATACTTCTTATCAAAATAATTCTTCAAAACCCCAATCTGAACCAAAATCATAAAAGGAACGACTAATAAAGCGTAAAGTACATTTTTAGAAAAATGAATTCCAGAAAATAGAGCAGAAGCTTTGTCAGAATATGTTTTGGCAATTTCAAAATTAGCAACATCATTATTGGAGTAAACAGCATAAGCAGTCAAAGCAACTAAACTGATACCAATAAAAATCCATGTAGATTTAGAAATCAAAGGTTTGTAAGCTTTGATTTTGCTTTTTTCAGCCACTAAAACCTGAGACATTATTTTTGAAGTAAAGTCAATAGATGGTGACTCCAAAGTATTTTCGGCCATCATTCTTTCAATCAGATTTTCTATTTCTTTATCATTTTCTTTCATAACATTCTATTATTTCTGGTTCTAATTGCTTTTTCAAAATTACAGCTAATTTTTGTCGGCTTCTAAATAATTTCACCTTAACATTATTAGCGTTAATGTTCATGACTTTTCCAATTTCTTCTAAACTCTGATCTTCAAAATAAAATAAAGTTAGCAAGAAATTCTCTTCACTCGGTAATAAATTCAAACAATTCTGAATGGTTTGCTTTCGTTCTTTATCTTCTAAAGCGCTCAAAGCATTGTCCATAGTTTTTATTAAGTGAGCCGAAAATTCATCTATCGATATATTATTGTCTTCTTTTTTATTTTTCTTCAAACGATCTAAACACGTATTATAAGCAACCTTATAAATCCAGGTCGAAAATTTGGAATCACCTTTAAACTTGCTTAAAGAATTATACGCTTTAATAAAAGTATCCTGAGCAACCTCTTCCGCTTCTTCTCGGTTTTTAATCATTTTTAAAGCCAATGTAAAGATCATATCTTTATAACGATCAACCAGCACGGCAAACGCATTCGCATCGCCCTGCAGCACTTTATCTATATAATGTTGATCATTTATTGTACTCATAATAGGTAAGACGACACGTTCTGTGTTTAGGTTACAAGATTTTTTAAAAAATAAATAAATTCCAATTTTTAAATTTCAAATTCCAACTTCAGAATAGGAAATGTAGTTTAAATTCTAATCTATATGTTTGTAGAACTTTGTCAAAGTTTTAAACTTTGACAAAGTTTAACCCCAATATTGTCAATCCCGACGAAAATATCGTTTCTCAAAAAACAATTTTAAACTCAAAATTAACTCATAATCAGTAAGTTTTGGAATTTGGAATTTAAAAATTGAAGTTTATTTTAAAAATCTTGTAACCTCAATTCAAAACATGTCGTCATATGGGGTATCAATCAATTATAAAAACATAAAAAATTATGGGAGCACAAATTTTAGTACCAATCAGTCTTTTCTTAATGATCTTCGGAATCGTTTATCTTATTTATTCAACAAGAAATAGAGAACGTTTAGCACTTATAGAAAAAGGAGTCGATGCCAGTATCTTTTTAAAAGGAAGAACCAATGGAGTTCCGGCCTGGAAAATCCTTATTCTGAATACAGCTTTTCTTTTAATAGGTATCGGACTTGGATTTTTTATTGCTTTATTTCTTTCTACTTATACAGCAATGAATTCAGATGTGGTGTATCCGGCAACAATCATCACGATGTCAGGAGTAGGTTTGCTGGTAGGATTTCACAGAGCCAAAGATTTAGATAAGCAATAAAATCGTTTAAGTTAGTACCTTCAATAACGAGAAAACGCGTCGGAAACAATTGTTTTCTGACGCGTTATTTTTTTATGATTTTGAGCCGATGGTTTCGTAATAAACATCTACCGAAAGGTTTTTTTGCATTGAGGCCATAACGGCCAATTCGTCGCAGCGTTCGTTTTGTGGATGATTGTTGTGCCCTTTAATCCATTTAAAATCGACCTGATGTTTGCGGTAAATAAGTAGAAACCGTTTCCATAAATCAGGATTTTTTTTGCCGGTGTAGTTTTTTTTCTCCCAGCCAAAAACCCATTTTTTTACTACAGAATCAATCACATATTTAGAATCTGAAACCACCAAAACCTTCATATTTGGGTTTTTTAGTTTTTCGAGACCTACAATTACAGCCAGAAGTTCCATTCGGTTATTAGTAGTCAAACGGAAGCCTTCATAGAATTCTTTTTTATGTGGCGTTCCCACCAATTCCATCACTACGCCATATCCTCCGTTTCCGGGATTTCCTTTTGCAGCGCCATCAGTATATATATGTACTTCGTGATTCATTGTTATTTTTTTTTCACCATATAAGTTATATAAGTTCATTTAAATAATAGAGCTTATATTTCTTTGTCAAGATTAAGAGAGTCAATTAGAGTTCAACTTATATATTCTTATATGACTTATATGGTTTAATTTTTTACAGTTTAATCTTCCAATAATCTTGAAATAATTTCCGGAAAATACTTTTGTTCCAGTTCGTGGATCTTTTCGGCTACAGTTTCTGGCGTATCGTCCTCTGTCAAGGCTACGTTTTTCTGGAAAATGATACCGCCTTCATCATAATGTTCGTTTACATAATGAATAGAAATTCCGGTTTCTTTCTCTTTATTATTCACTATCGCACGGTGTATGTGCATGCCGTACATTCCTTTACCTCCGTAATTTGGTAAAAGTGCTGGATGTATGTTGATTATTTTATTAGGATATTTCTCGATTATATGATCTGGGAATTTCAATAAGAAACCTGCCAGAACTATCATATCCGGGTCGATTTCTTGTATTTTTTGTAAGAGGTTACTTTCTAATAATTCACTTTTTGAGAAAATTTCGGTCGGAATTTGATGATTTTTTGCTCTTTCGATGACTTTTGCCGCAGCATTATTTGTAAAAACCGAAACGACTTTTGCAATTTTGGTTTTCGCAAAATACTTTATGATGTTTTCAGCATTAGTTCCTGATCCTGAGGCAAAAACAATAATTTTTTTCATAATTGAATATAATTTGAGAATGCAAAAAACGGAATAAAAATCGAAAATAAATAGTATTAAAAAAGCTTTCTTGAAATTAATTTTATAAATTAGTGTTACATTTATAAACTAAATCGTGGTTTTAAAATAAAGTTTTTTATTTTTGCCAACAAATTAAATTCTAAAATTAAAGATTATGTCAGACATTGCATCAAGAGTAAAAGCGATTATCGTAGACAAATTAGGTGTTGACGAAAACGAAGTTGTAACAGAAGCAAGCTTCACTAATGATTTGGGAGCTGACTCATTAGACACTGTTGAGCTTATTATGGAATTCGAAAAAGAATTTGATATTCAAATTCCAGACGATCAAGCAGAAAACATTGCTACTGTTGGTCAAGCTATTTCTTATATCGAAGAAGCTAAAAAATAATAATACTGCACCCGGTTTCTAAAAATACCAATTTTTAAAATTCCAAATTCCAATTGGAATTTGACTTTTGATTTTTGTAATTTCTAAGGATCGGGTGTTATTATTTTTTTTAAAATTTAAATTTCGATTGGTTTTCAATCAAAAAGATATATTTATATTGTAATACCCATGGCTCTTAAGTAAACATTACAGTTAAGAAAGCATGGGTTTTATTTGTTTAAAGTACAAAATACATATTTATGACGTTAAAGCGAGTTGTTGTAACAGGATTAGGTGCTCTTACTCCGATCGGGAATAATATTCAGGATTATTGGGAGGCACTTGTGAATGGGGTTAGCGGAGCCGCTCCTATCACATATTATGATACAGAGAAGCATAAAACGAAATTTGCCTGTGAAGTAAAAAACTTCAATATTGAAGATTACATGGATCGCAAGGAATCTCGTAGATTAGATAAATTCGCTCAATATGCTGTCGCTGCAAGTGATGAAGCTATCAAAGATGCCGGACTTACTGATGATAATATCGACAAAACAAGAGTGGGTGTTATCTGGGGAGCTGGAATTGGTGGTTTAGAGACTTTTCAGGATGAAGTTATTTATTATGCAAAAGGAGACGGAACACCAAAATTCAATCCGTTTTTTATTCCTAAAATGATTGCCGATATTGCCCCGGCGCACATTTCGATGCGTAACGGCTATATGGGACCAAATTATACTACTGTTTCTGCATGTGCATCTTCTGCAAATGCATTAATCGATGCTTTCAACTACATTCGTTTAGGAATGTGTGATGTAATTGTATCAGGTGGTTCAGAAGCTGCTATTACTATTGCGGGTATGGGAGGTTTTAACTCTATGCACGCTTTATCTACAAGAAACGATAGCCCGGAAACGGCTTCAAGACCTTTTGATGCAACCAGAGATGGTTTTGTTTTAGGAGAAGGAGCAGGAGCTTTGGTTCTTGAAGAATACGAACATGCTAAAGCCAGAGGTGCAAAAATTTATTGCGAAGTTGGCGGAGGCGGAATGTCATCTGATGCTTATCATTTAACTGCACCACATCCGGAAGGGATTGGAGTTATTGCGGTAATGAAAAATACATTAAGAGATGCTGGATTAAAACCGGAAGATATTGATCATATCAATACTCACGGAACTTCTACTCCGCTAGGAGATGTTGCCGAATTGAAAGCAATCAGTGCTGTATTTGGTGAGCATGCAAAAAACATCAACATCAACTCTACGAAATCAATGACAGGACACCTACTTGGTGCTGCAGGAGCTATTGAAGCTATTGCGTCTATCCTGGCAATGAAATATGGTATTGTTCCTCCAACTATCAACCATACGGTAGTGGATGAAAACATTGATCCATCATTGAATCTTACCTTAAACAAACCTCAAAAAAGAGAAGTAAATGTTGCTATGAGTAACACTTTTGGTTTTGGTGGACACAATGCTTGCGTATTGTTTAAAAAATTAGTTGACTAATTTCTGTATATGAATTTTATCAAAAAAATATTTTCTAAATCCCGTTCTCTAGAAGACGGGATTTTTTTTGACACTATTCAGAAAATACTTGGTTTTCAGCCTACTACGATCGATTTTTATAAGAAAGCATTCACACATAGGTCTTCGAATAAAATAGACGAATCTGGGCATCCAATAAATTATGAGCGATTGGAGTTTTTAGGAGATGCTATGTTAAGTGCCGTAATTGCAGCACATTTATTTAATAAAGCACCAAATGGCGACGAAGGTTATCTGACCAAAATGCGATCTAAGATTGTGAGTCGCGAACATTTGAATGAGCTGGGTAAAGATTTAAATTTAGTTCGTTTTGTAGAAAGCAAAGTGCCAATTCAGCATTTTGGAGAAAATATTCATGGTAATATTTTCGAATCACTTGTAGGTGCAATTTATCTTGATAAAGGATATTCGTTTTGTGAAAAATTTATTCAAAAACGAGTTGTTGCTCCTTATGTTGATATTGCACGACTTGAAGGCAAAGTAATTAGTTATAAAAGTTTGGTTATCGAATGGTGTCAGAAAGAAAAGAGAGTCTTTCATTACGACATTTTTGAGGATAACGGTATAGACGGTCAGCGCTTATTTGGCGTTAAATTAAGTATAGACGATAAAGTAATCGCACGAGCGCGGGCAACTTCAAAAAAGAAAGCAGAAGAGAAAGCATCACAAAGAGCTTATTTTGCATTTCAGGAAAAAATAGACAAGAAATAGCTACAATTTTAGTGTAACTATCTTAAAGCTATAACGTTTTCGTTTATAAATTAATAAAAACAAGCACATCTTAACTATTTAAGCTCCGCTAGAAATAGTATATTTACACCTTGATTTTTCATGACATGGCTATTCATAGATTGGATTTAGACGAATTTGACGAAATTGATTATTATTTAATGGCAATTCATACTTCATTAGAAGATTATAGATTGGCCTATTTTATCAATAAAAACCTTCCGATAAACTTAAGTAAGAGCAAAAACGAGATCCATGCTCAGACTAAAGAAGGCGAGGCAAATTTTTCGAGATTCTATTATTATGATGCTGAGAAAACAGTTTCATGGAATTTAATTCAGAATAAAAATGAAATCATTTCAACGAGTAGAAATGATTCCCAGGATTTGTTTTCCAATGAAACAAGTGAGGTTTCAACAACAATTCATTTACTTCCTGAATTCAAAAAAGTAGATTTTTTCCTGAAAATAGAGAATAGCGAAGAGGCTCTCGATTTTTCAGAAATTCAACAACAATTAAATACCATCGAGAGTATTGCAGCTATTTATGCTGTAGATACTGATAAAATAAAATCAAAAAACAATCTAATTTTTTAAAAAAAATGTTAACAAACAAAAAAACCAAAATTGTCGCTACACTTGGTCCTGCATGTGGTACGAGAGAGATCATTAAAGATATGATCGATGCAGGGGTTAATGTGTTTAGAGTTAATTTTTCGCATGCTGATTACGAAGGTGTAAAAGAGAAAATTAATATTATTAGAGGACTAAACGAAGAGTTTGGTTACACAACTGCAATCCTTGGCGATTTACAGGGACCAAAACTAAGAGTTGGTGTAATGGAGGAAGGAACTGTTGTTCATGATGGTGATTTAATCACTTTTACAACAGCAGAAGATATTTTAGGAACTGCTTCTAAAGTATTCATGAAATACCAAAATTTTCCAAATGATGTAAATCCGGGAGAGCGTATTTTGCTTGATGACGGTAAATTGATTTTCGAAATTATTTCTACTGATAAAAAGACTGAAGTTGTTGCCAAAGTAATTCAGGGTGGAGAATTAAAATCTAAAAAAGGAGTTAATCTTCCAAACACTAAGATTTCTTTACCAGCTTTGACTGAAAAAGATATTGCAGATGCTATTTTTGCTATTGAGCAAAAAGTAGACTGGATCGCACTTTCGTTTGTAAAAACACCTCGCGATTTACAAGACTTACAAGAATTGATCGCTAAACATTCAGAATATAAAATTCCGATTGTAGCTAAAATTGAAATGCCGGAAGCTCTTGAGAACATGGATAAAATTGTAGCTTATTGCGACGCTTTAATGGTGGCACGTGGAGATTTAGGAGTTGAACTTCCTGCACACGAAGTACCATTGGTTCAAAAAGATTTGATCCGCAGAGCAAAAATTGCAAGAATTCCTGTTATCGTTGCTACACAAATGATGGAGACAATGATTACAAGTCTTACACCAACAAGAGCTGAAGTAAACGACGTTGCAAACTCTGTAATGGATGGAGCTGATGCTGTAATGTTGTCTGGAGAAACTGCTACAGGAAATTATCCGGTACAGGTAATTCAGAGAATGACACAAATTTGTGAAGCTGTAGAGGATTCTCCGCTAATTCAGGTTCCACAAAATACTCCACAAATTAAAACGAAACGTTTTGTTACTAAAACAGTTTGTCATCAGGCAGCTTTATTGGCTAACGAAATCAAAGCTAAAGCAATTTGTACTTTAACAAATAGCGGATACACTGCTTTCCAGGTTTCGGCTTGGAGACCATCTGCACACATTTTAGTATTTACTTCAAACAGAAGAATCTTAACTCAATTGAATTTATTATGGGGAGTAAAATCATACTTCTATGATAAAGATGTAAGTACGGATGATACTGTAACAGATGTAAATAAAATTGCAGTTGAAAAAGGATATGCTACAAAAGGTGATTATTTAATTAACCTTGCAGCTATGCCAATTAAAGATAAAGGAATGGTAAATACCATGAGAGTTTCTGAAATAGAGTAATCTTTATTGATAATATAAAAAAGCCATTCGATATCGAATGGCTTTTTTTTGGTTTAAACTTTTTTGATTTGTAAAAGACTTGTGATAAAATCAGGAGTCTTTTTTGTTTAGATGCTAATGAATTTATTTTCAGAGATGAATTATAAAAATAATATGCTGAATCTTTTTAAGCAGCTTTTGCTTTAAATAATTAAGATAAAAATTTTAAAATTTTGTCTTGAAATAACGGATCAAAAAAAGATTGAAAATTTCGAACCATTTAAAATTTGAAATCTTTCGTTTAAATTTTAATAAAAAATCATATCAAATTAAAAGTGTTGTTCTAACGCTTTTTTTTTATCAGAATAAAATTCAAAAATCTTATTAGTGACTAAATCATTTTAGACACTGTATTTTATAAAATCAAACAATCAGGAACAAAATAAACCATTTTTATTGTTTCATTTTATAAAATGAAACAAGGTCAGGCCATATAAATGCTATTCTTAGTTTTTTTATTGGTTAATTTTGAGATAGTTAAATAAAAGTTAAGAAAATTCTTGTTTCAAATTCCCCCCAAATAAATTTCAAAAACTGAAGCAAATAGAATTTAACATTTCTCCACAAATATAAATAAGTAATATTTTTCCTATATTTGATATAAATTAATAAAAAAATTATTAACAAATTTTATTACCATGAAACAAAGTAGACTTAAAAATGGATTTAGAAATTCGATAATGCTGTTTGCATTAGCTTGTTTTTCGATAACGAATGCACAGAATACAAAAAAGCCCAATGTTCTTATACTTTGGGGTGATGATATTGGTACTACCAATATTAGTGCTTATAGCGATGGATTAATGGGATATACAACGCCTAATATCGATCGTTTGGCAAATGAAGGATTGCGTTTTTTACATTATTATGGAGAACAAAGTTGTACCGCAGGGCGTGCTGCGTTACTAACAGGACAACATGGTCTTCGTACCGGGCTTACAAAAGTAGGTTTTCCAGGGGCACCTATGGGTATGAGTCAGTTAGATCCTTCCATTGGAGGTATCATGAAAAACTTGGGCTATGTTACAGGTCAGTTTGGTAAAAATCACGTTGGTGACCGTAACGAAAGTTTACCGACTGTAAATGGTTTTGACGAATTTTTCGGAAATCTGTATCACTTAAATGCAGAAGAAGAACCAGAATTGCCTGATTATCCTAAAGATCCTGAATATTTGAAAAAATTTGGTCCAAGGGGAGTATTAAAATGTATTGCAACAAATTCTGATGATGCAACCACTGACCCTCGTTTTGGTAGAGTTGGAAAACAAAGAATTGAAGATACAGGTCCTCTTACTAAAAAAAGAATGGAAACTATAGATGATGAAACATCGGCAGCTGCTATTGATTTTATTAAAAGACAAACCGCTGCCGGAAAACCATTTTTCTGTTGGTTCAATGCTACACGTATGCACCTTCGTACACACGTTAGAGCAGAGCATAGAGGAAGATATACACATGGAGACAGTGAATATATAGATGGTATGATCGAACATGATTTAACTATTGGAGATATCTTAAAAGCATTAGATGATTTAGGAATCGCTGATAATACAATTGTGGTTTATTCTACAGATAATGGCCCTCACATGAATACATGGCCTGATGGTGCAATGACACCTTTTCGCTCAGAGAAAAATACGAATTGGGAAGGTGCATTCCGTGTTCCATGTATAGTTCGCTGGCCGGGAGCAATCAAACCAGGACAAGTTACAACTGAATTAATGAGTCACAACGACTGGATTCCAACTTTAGCAACAATTGCTGGTGAGCCAGACTTAACTAATAAACTTTTAAAGGGTTACAACGCAAACGGAAAAACGTATAAAGTGCATTTAGACGGTTTTGATCAAAGTAATTTTTTGCTTGGCAAAACACAAAAAAGTGCCCGAGATAAGTTTTTCTATACAGATGATGATGGTCTTTTAGTAGGTTTAAGAGAAGGAGATTACAAATATGTATTTGCAGAACAACGTTTAGGCGGTACAATGGGAGTTTGGGCAGAACCTTTTACCAAACTGCGTCTACAAAAAATATTCAATTTGTATCAGGATCCCTTTGAAAGAGCTGATATTACTTCGAATACTTTTTGGGACTACCAGTTAAATCACGTGCAGCTAATGTATGGTGCCATACAAGATGTAGTGGTATTTGCCGAAACTTTTAAAGAATATCCGCCAAGATCAATTCCGCCAAGTTTCTCTGCTTACACTATTATGGAAGAAGCGATGAAAGATATTAAAGCGCAAAAATATATTGAGAAAAATGTTCTTCCTAAACTAAAAGAGGATGAAACAGAAGCTAAAAAGAAAAAATAGTATTACTAAATAATAAAGCTTGAGTTACCCTCATAACTCAAGCTTTTCAATAATTTAAAAATCAATATCATGTATAAAAAACTATATATATTGCCCTTGTTTTTATTATTGTTGGGCTCGTGCAAAAAATCAGATACTATCACTACCACTAATCCTAAAGATAGTACGCAAACTGTTGCAACAAGTGGGGATCCGCTACCAAGCTGGAATGACGGAGCTTTGAAAAAAGATATAATTGCTTATGTTACTAAGGTTACAAAAGAAGGAAGTCCGGATTTTATTCCTATAGAAAACAGAATAGCTACTTTTGATAATGACGGAACGCTTTGGGCTGAAAAACCATATGTTCAGGAATTATTTGCTTTCTATAGAGTTAAGAAAATGATTGAAGCTAAACCTGAATTAGCCAAAAAACAACCCTTTAAAGCCGTAGTCGAAAAAGACAAAACTTTTTTTGAAAAAGGAGGCGAAAAAGCGCTTATAGAATTAGTGGCTGCAACACATACCGGCATGACCGAAGATGAATTTGAAGCTTCTACAAAAGAGTTTTTTGCTGGTGCCCAATATCCTGGTAAAAACGTTCCGCTAAAACAAATTAGATATCAGCCACAATTGGAGCTTTTGAATTATTTGCGTGCAAATGGTTTCAAAACTTTCATTGTAACCGGAGGAACTATTGAATTAGTACGAGCAATATCAGCTGATTTTTACGGAATCCCAAAAGAACAAGTAGTAGGAACTTCTTTTAAATACTCTTTTGATGATGCAACCAATAGTGTAAAAAGAGAACCGGCTTTAGATCTTCTTAATGATAAAGCAGGGAAACCAATCGGGATACAATTACACATTGGTCAAAGACCGGTTTTTGCCTGCGGAAACGAAGGCGGAGCAGGTGATCTTGCCATGTTAAGATATTCTTCAGGAAGTAAATATCCTTCTTTTCAAATGATTGTAAACCATAATGACTCTATCCGAGAATACAATTATCAGGAAAAAGATAATTTATCCTTAAATACTGCAGCAAAATACAAATATCATGTAATCAGTATGAAAGATGACTGGAAAACGATATTTCCGGATAAATAATAGTGCTTTAGAGAAGGAATAAACCTTTTGTTTTAATTCATGTTACACAAACAAATTATAAGTAGAACTGATTTTTAATATTAATTTATACCAAAGAACTATGAAAACAAATTTAGTACGAACTAAAGCAGTCAGCTTAGCAAAATTTTTTGGCATGCTGTGTTGCTTTTTTATAGTCAGTATTGGCTATTCCCAAAAAAGCCCCAATATTATTATCTTACTATCAGATGACACCGGATGGGGAGATTTAGGTCCCTATGGAGGAGGTGAAGGTCGTGGTGCTGCAACACCTAACATAGATAAAATGGCCAAAGAAGGAATGCAGTTCTGGTCGTTTTACGGACAGCCAAGCTGTACACCGGGAAGAGCAGCGATTATTACAGGAAGAATTCCTAACCGAAGCGGTATGACAACTGTTGCTTTCCCCGGAGATGGAGGTGGTTTGCCAAAAGCAGAGTGGACATTGGCGTCTATATTAAAACGTAAAAACTACAACACCTTTTTTGCCGGAAAATGGCACCTTGGCGAAGAAGATTATTCGATGCCAATTGCACAGGGATTTGATGTGATGAAAAATGTAACCTTATATCACTTAAATGCTTATACGTATACAGATCCGGAGTGGAATGCTGATATGCCGGATGATATTCGTGCACAATGGGCAAAAGGAACTAAAGGAGCATTAGAAGGTGAAGCTGGAAAACCTTACAGAGAAGTTAGAAAAATTGATGGAAAAGTAATTCCGTATCTCGATCAATATACAGAAGAGGAATCTATCAAATGGCTGAAAGAAAATGGCAAAAAAGGAGATAAACCATTTTTTATGGAAATTTCTTTTGCAAAAAACCACCAGCCAAATATTCCACATCCTGATTTTGCAGGTAAATCTGCAGGAAAAAATAAATATGCCGATTGTATTGTAGAATTGGATACAAGAATTGGCCGTATTATGGATGAAGTTCGAAATCTGGGAATTGCTGAAAATACCTTAATTATTTACACAGTAGATAATGGTACTTGGCAGGATGTTTACCCTGATTGCGGATATACACCTTTTAGAGGAACAAAAGGAACAGACCGTGAAGGCGGTAGCCGTATCCCGACGCTGGCATGGTGGCCTGGAAAAATTAAGCCAGGAACCCAAAACCATGATATTTTAGGAACACTGGATTTCATGGCAACATTTGCTGCTTTATCAGGACAAGAACTGCCAACTGTAGACAGAGAAGGTAAACCAACCATTTTTGACAGTTATGATATGTCTCCGGTTTTATTTGGTACAGGAAAATCAAAAAGAACAATGTGGTTTTATTTTACAGAAGATGAATTATTGCCGGGGGCACTAAGAATTGGAAAATTTAAAGCTGTCTTTAATTTACGTGGTGATAACGGACAAGCAACAGGAGGTTTAGCGGTAGATTCTAATTTAGGCTGGAAAGGGGGATCGAGTTATGTAGCAACTGTGCCACAAATATTTGACTTATGGGCAGATCCGCAAGAGCGCTACGATTTATTCATGAACAACTTTACAGAGAAAACCTGGTTCTTGCCAACTGTTCAGAACATTATTGGAGAGTTTGCTAAAACATATGAAAAATATCCACCTCATGTAGTGCAAAGTAACCTATATCCTGGTCCAATTACCATTGATAATTATTTGAAACTTAAAGAAGCACAAGAAAAATTAAAATCCATATCAACTGCTAAAAGAAGCGGTGGCGGATGATAATAAAAGCATTAAAATAATATTTTGAATTGAAAATGAAACAGCTTTTGCTAGTTAAAAGCTGTTTCATTTGATTTTAAAAATCTTTAATCTTTAAAAGAAAATTATGAAACGATCCTATTCAATTTTAATAAAATCGCTATTGGCTTTACCTTTTTTTCTTTTAAGTATCGATAGTTATGCTCAGGAAGAAAAAGCGGGTGCCAGCGCTCAGGAATTGGCAGATAAGCTTGCAAATCCTGTAGCAAGTCTTATAAGCGTGCCTTTGCAAAATAATTTAACTTATGGAATTGGTCCCTACAATGGATCAAAATACCAAATAAATATTCAGCCTGTAATTCCTTTTAAATTGAGTGAAAATCTAAATTTAATTACACGATATATTCTTCCGGTTGTAGATCAGCAGGATGTTATTGGAGAAAACACGCATGAATTTGGTTTAAGCGATGCAACCGTAACAGCGTTTTTCGCCCCTAAAACAAAGGGAATTATTTTGGGAGTTGGTCCTGCTTTTCTAGTACCAACGGCTACAGAAAAATTTCTTGGAACAGAAAAATTTGGAGTCGGACCAAGTGTTTTGGTCATGCATCAGGGAAAAGGACTTTCTATAGGTTTCATTGCTAATCAGATCTGGTCAGTAGCAGGAAACGAAAACAGAGCCGATTTTAATCAGTTTTACACACAGCTATTTTTAACTCATAGTTACAAAAGCGGTGCAAGTTTAGGTATTACTTCAGAGATTACACAAAACTGGGAAGGAAATACAACACTGATTACGATTAGTCCAAATGTTGGAGCCATTACAAAATTAGGTGGTCAAACGATGCAATTTGCCGTTATGCCTTTAATACCAATTGTAGGTCATTCAGATATAAGACCCGATTGGGGATTAAGAGCAGTTGTGGCTTTTGTATTTCCGGGCTCATAAGTCATTTCTAAGTTTCTTTCATTAAAAAAAACAATCATGAAATCAAAAATAGTATCAATTGCAATAATCTGCATGCTGTGGTCTTGCACTAATTCTACAAAAAAAAATGAAACGACAACTGTTGCAGATACTACACAAACAGCGGCATTTAAACCTGTAGATTTTGAAGAACAACTGATTTACAATCGTGCAGTCGAAGCCGTTATTTGGGGAATGCCGGCAGTAAATTCAGAGTTGTTTCATGAAAGTCTTATCAAAGCAAAAGGCGATTATAATCAAGTTGTTTTTTGGTCGGGGCTTATTAGTTCAAAAAACCAAACCCTGACACCCAATCCGGATGTGATTTATATAAATCCATTTTATGATACCAGACAAGGTCCGGTTGTTTTAGAAATTCCTGCTGTAGAAGGCATTTCATCATTGACTGGTAGTCTGGATGATGGCTGGCAAACTGCGATAGAAGATATTGGTCCGGCGGGAGTAGATAAAGGAAAGGGAGGTAAATATCTTATTTTGCCGCCTGGTTATAAAGATCCCGTTCCATTGGGTTATATACCAATGCCATCTTCGACTTATACGGGTTATGCGATACTTCGTTCTAATCTTACAGACGGAAGTGCAAACGATATTAAAAGAGCTGTTGATTACGGAAAAAAAGTAAAAATTTATCCGCTTTCTGAAGCTGATAATCCGCCGGCAACAACATTTGTTGATTTGATCAATGTTGATTTTAGCAATACGATTCCATACAATGTACATTTCTTTGAAGTATTGAATCAGTTCGTACAAAGAGAACCTTGGTTAACAAGAGATTTGGCGATGATCGATCAGTTAAAAACTATCGGAATCGAAAAAGGAAAAACGTTTCAGGCCGATGCCAGAAGAGAGGAAATCCTCAATGCAGCCATCAAAGATGCGCACAGCTGGATTGATAAAAAGTATGAAAAAATATTTACACCTCCATTTTATGACGGAACAAACTGGGCATTACCAGCTTCTCCGGATGTAGTTAAGGCTATAATGTCAAACTATATGGCACCCAATCTTTATCCTGTTGATGAAAGAGCAATAAGTTATTCTATGGCTTATTTCAGTGCTAAAAAACTCGGTACTGGACAATTTTATTTAATGTCTATTAAAGATGATAAAAAGCAATCATTTGATGGTTCTAAATTATACAAACTTCATTTGCCTGCAAAAGTTCCGGTAAAATTATATTGGTCTGTAACGGCTTATGATCGCGAAACACATGCCTTGATTTTAGGAATGAAATACTCTAGTCGTGCATCTACAAGTCCGGGACTTCAAAAAAATGCAGATGGTTCTGTGGATATTTATTTTGGGGCAAAAGCTCCGGAGGGAAAAGAGTCTAATTGGGTGCCGACTGATCCTAAAAGACAATTTGAATTACTCGCTCGTTTTTACGGACCTGAAAAAGGATTTTTTGACAAAACCTGGAAGATGGGAGATGTTGAAGAAGTGAAATAAAAGTTAATTCTGCCAGTGATTTAAGTAGCTAAAAACTAATTTGATTGATTCCATGAAGAGAATAAATATTTATAAAATTCTATTTGTAATTGTTTTCACTCTGTCTGGCATAAAAACAAATGCCCAGAAAATGGCGCAAAATGTGGCAGCCTGGGTAGGTTACGAAATGTATTTGCCTTTTAAGGAAGATGGAAGATGGGGTTTGCTGCTTGAAGGATATTCAAAAGGAAATGATTTTGTATCAGAACTTCAGGGATCTTTTTACAGGGCTGGAGCCAACTATTATCTTAAAAACGGAAACAGGTTAGGAGCCGGAGTTGCCTACCAATGGGATTTGCCTTATGATGAAGTTTCATTGCCATACAATAATCCGGATTACAGAATTTACGAGCAATTTATTTGGCGTATTGTCAAAAAAGAAGGAAACGAAGTTTGGTCGCAGCGCTTTAGAATGGAGCAGCGTTGGTTAGGACGAAAAGACGACCCAAACAGTACAAGCGATCATTTTGATTATTACAAATTCGAAAACACATTTCGATATCAGGTGAGATATCAATTATGGTTTAAACCAAGATGGGCAGCTGTGGTGTATGATGAGGTTCACATAAGAACAAATGCAGCAAGTGGCAACGAAAATTATCTGGATCAAAACAGGTTGTATTTAGGAACGGCTTATAGTCTTGATAAACGTAGAGAAATTCGAATGGAATTGGGATACATGAATCAGATTTTTTGGAAATCACCGGATACAGAAAGCGGTCTTAGCCGAATGAATCATACGATCCGGATTACACTAACGACCGATTTGCCTTTTAAAAGAAAAGAAAATTAAAAGTTATGACTGACGAATTTAACGATAAAAGCGAAAATATTTTTGATCCTGTAGCATCAAAAGCGGAACGTTTTGACAAAGGCGTTGCAATAAGAAAAGTTACGCCCCGATCAACACAGCAAGAATGGAATCCGTCAGCGAATCGTGAAGATCCGGTAGATATTTTAATTCAAACAAGTATTGGAAGAATAGAAAGTTTACTCCCCATTCGATACAGTCGAATGATGGAATCGCCTTTTGCATTTTTTAGGGGAGCTGCTGCAATTATGGCTGCTGATTTAGCACAAACGCCCAATACGGGAGTTGATCTTCAGCTTTGCGGAGATTGTCATCTTATGAATTTTGGAGGATTTGCAACACCGGAACGGCAGTTGGTTTTTGATATTAATGATTTTGATGAAACATTTCCCGGACCGTGGGAATGGGATTTGAAAAGGCTTGCGGCAAGTTTTGTAATTGCAGGGCGATGGAGAAAATTTTCGGATAAAACCTGTAAAGATTTTGCCTTGAACGTTGCAGATAGTTACAAGAGACATATGCTGGAATACAGTAAGTTATCGGCACTTCAAATATGGTATGCACATATAGATTTGGCCGAACTTATTGAAAGGGGTGAAGATGAAGAAATAAAATCATTTCAGCAAAAGCGAATTAAAAAAGCGGCAGAATATACCGCTCACGAAAAAGAATTTGCAAAAATGACTTATCAGGAAGGACCAAGGGCAAGAATAAAAGATGATCCGCCCTTGATTTATCATCCATCAGGAGATGAAGGAAAACAAATTTTACTGGAGGCAGAAACCGTACATAATCGCTATCTGGAAACCTTATCTGATGAAAAAAAAGTATTGTTAAGTAGATATACATTACATGATCTGGCCATAAAAGTAGTGGGTGTAGGCAGTGTAGGAACGCTTTGCGGTATTAGTTTATTGATGTCGGCTACAGGAGAACCTATTTTTTTACAATTTAAAGAAGCCCGAAAAAGTGTACTCGAAGATAATGTAAAAGCAAAAGGCAAATATTCGCATCAGGGCGAACGCATTGTAAGAGGACAAAAGCTAATGCAATCTGCATCAGACATGTTTTTAGGATGGACAAATGACGACAAGAATAAGTTTTTTTATATCCGCCAGCTTCGTGATGCCAAGGTAAAACCTGTTCTTGAAATCATGAAAGCCAAAAACATGAATGATTATGCAAAAGCCTGCGGATGGGCACTTGCAAGAGCACATGCACGCACAGGAGATCCATCAGTATTGTCCGGTTATATGGGGAAAAGTAATGAATTTGCCAGTGCAATTTCGAGATTTTCTGTTTCATATGCCAACCAAAATGAATTAGATTATAATAAAATGTTAGAAGCCATAAAAGAGGGAAGATTGCCAATTTCGGCAGAAGTTTAAATCAATGTACCATAATGATAGTTTTGTCGCTATTTAAGAAAAAAGAACTTAAAAAGAGCAGCACAATCTATTTTTAAAACTAAACTAAGCATTAAGATTAAATAAGTAAGAATTTTATATATTAAGTAATGCTAATTAAATAAAATGATTTATCTTTGAGTATAGAGTAAGATATTGGTTAGTAGTTGTTTGTGATGATTTAGGCAATTATTTAACATGATTTCCCCCATATTCAGGATTTAAGAAAGATTTTAAGAATTTCAAGTTAAACTAATTTAATCATTAATTTAAATACCACAAGATGAATATTAAAAGAAAGAATCTTCGTATAATCCCAATATTTCTTTTGGGTTTATTTTTCAGCTGCTCTCCAACTGTAAAAGTTACAACTGATTATGACCATTCGGCTAATTTTAGCGAATATAAAACTTTTACATTTTATGATTTAAAAGCACAGGAAGGCCAGATAAATCAGTTAAATGTAGATCGTATCACAAAAGCAATTCGTGCAGAGTTGATCAATAAAGGATTTACTGAAACAACCGCTAATCCCGATTTAAAAGTAAATGCGATTACGATCTTAAAAAACAAAACCTCTGTATCTGCAAACACTGATTTTTACGGTTACGGCGGTATGTATCGCCCTTACGGATATTGGGGCGGAGGTGCAATGATGGGCGGTGCCAATACAACATTTAACTCTTACGATTATGTTGATGGCTCACTGATCATTGATATTGTCTCATCAAAAACAGAAAAACTGATTTGGCAGGGAGTTGGCAACGCTCAAATTGATAGTAAACCAGACAATCCGGAAGAGTTTGTTAGTGCTTCTATCAAAAAAATTCTGGAAGGTTTCCCTCCTGGCTTAGCAAAAAAATAGCGTATAACTTATTATTTATAAATACTATACTTATCTCCCCCGATAAGTATGGTGTTTCATAATTTACTACGCGCATCTTTTTAAACTTATTTTAAAAAGAAAACGGAATAATTCAAACAAATCAAGATTAGAGCATGGTAGATATAGTACTTTCGCTATTCTTTTTTATAGCGACAATAGTTGGTTTTGCAACTTCGTTTATGGTTCTTTTTTCAAAGAAAAATTATTCAAAAAGCTTTTTTCTAGGATTGTTTTTGTTCAGTCTTGCGGTTGTTAGCGTATATAATTTTTATTTATCAGCAAATAGTTTCAAAGAATTTCCTGATTTATTTATGATTGCAAAATCATTTATTTTTTTGGTTGCTCCTTCTGCCTTTTTGTATGTAAGAAGCATGTTGTTTTCGGGCAGATTGTTTAAAAAATACGATTGGGTGCATTTTTTACCTTTTCTGATATATTTTACTTTAACCCTTTTTGTCTGGATAGGAAATTTTATTGACCTTAAGATTATCG
Organism: Flavobacterium sp. C3NV; assembly: GCF_046825355.2. NCBI lineage: Bacteria > Pseudomonadati > Bacteroidota > Flavobacteriia > Flavobacteriales > Flavobacteriaceae > Flavobacterium > Flavobacterium sp. C3NV. The sequence goes on from NZ_JBKQBJ020000005.1 coordinate 186,256, forward strand.
ACGATATTTCTATAAAAATCAACAGCCCTTTTTCGATGTTAAGTCTTAGTGTTTGGCTTCTATATGCTTTTTGTCAGACCATGATGATTTTGAATTATGATTTGAAAAAATTTAAGGAAAATCACTTTAACAGAATAAAAATTTTAAGCTGGATCAGAGTATATAATTTAATGATACTGTTTTTGTTTTCAGCCCTCTTTGTACATTATTTTTTGATGGCACGCGTGGATAGAATTGATTTCTCTTCTTATATATTAATATCATCAGTTTTAGTTTTTACAGGAGCATGGCTCTATTTTAAACCTCAAATTTTTTATGATACAAGTGAAACTATTGAGTTTGCTGAAACAAGATCAGCACTAGTAAAAAAAATTGAAAATAAAACGGTTTTACCAATTGTAAAAGAATTAACTCCCGAAAAAAAATTATTATATCTCAATAAATTAGAAAGCATTTTTGAATCTAAAGAACTCTTTTTGAAAAAAGATTTAGTAATACGCGATATTGCTGATGAAACAGGAATGTCAGTACATCATATTTCAAATTTAATCAATTCAGAATTTAATCTTCATTTTCAGGACTACGTCAATCTTAAAAGAATAGAATATTTTAAAGATAAAATAAATGATCCCGAATGGAAAGATCTCTCGCTTGAAGGTATGGCCTGGGGATCTGGTTTTAAGTCCAGAACCACCTGTTTTAGAGCCTTTATAAAACATACCGGAAAATCACCTTCTGAATATTTTAAAGTAATTAAAATTAATCCTGAGGAAAACAATGCTTATTATTTTAAACAAGCTTCAAATTAAAAACAGATAGTTTGTAAAAAGAAGTTGTGGAGTCTCATTAATTTTTAAAATAGCAATTATGAAAACAAAATTTAATACCAAAAGACAAGCCATAAAATTATCTTTTACATTTTTACTTCTTTTGATTTCTTTGTTTAGTCATGCACAGCTTAAAGGAGGTCATATTCTTGGCGCAATGGGGCTACAATCCGGAACGCAGACTCCGGAAAATACCTTAAGTGTTTATGTACCGGGATATATTTACAGCGCTTCATCTTTACGAAATGCCGATGGCGATAAATCTATTGCAAATCCTGACCTGAACATGTTTATTACAGGTGTTGGAGCATCCTACGTAAGTGATTTTAAAATTTTAGGAGCCAATTATGGCGCAACTGTTTTGCTTGCATTTGCATCCAATAGAATTCAGGGAAATACCGTAGACTCCAAAAGTCCTTTTGCCTTAACAGATACTTATATAGTACCGGTTCAACTAGGCTGGCACAATAAAAGAGCCGATTTTGTTTTTAGCTATCAAATCTATTTGCCAACAGGTAAATTTGATATTGGAGCTTCGGATAATAGCGGTTTAGGAATGTTTATGAATGAATTTTCGGCCGGAACAACTTTATTTTTTAATGATAAAAAGACAGTACATTTTTCAGCTTTGGCTTCTTATGAACTCAACGGAAAAAAGAAAGATACCGATATTAAAACGGGAGACCTTTTAAGTATTGAAGGAGGTTTAGGAAAAACATTTTATATGATGAATCCTGAAAAAACAGCGCCTAAAGGAATATTAAACGCAGGATTAATTTATTACCTACAATATAAAGTGACAAACGATCAGATACCGGTTCCTGTATTTGGAACTATTGAAACCGATAAAGATCGCGTTGGAGGTATTGGAGCCGAGATCAATTACTACCATATTGGCTGTAGTACTTCTGCAGGATTTCGATGGATTGCTGAGGTCGAAGCCGTAAATAGATTTCAGGGAAATACCTTTTTTCTCACACTCGCCCATGTGTTTAGTTTCAAGAAAAAATAGTGAGCAAATACTAAGCAACTGTTTTTTTATTGAGTGAATATTTTCTGATGAATGCCATACAATCTAAATTACTTTAAATGAGAAATAAATATTCAGATGCTACTATGAAAAGTACGAAACTCTTTCAGAAAATTATTCTCGCCAATCTTTTCTTTATCTTATCATGTACTACCATGATGGGACAAAAACCACATATTAGCGTAAAAGATTCTCTCGATGGAGCATTCGATTTAAGCGATTATATTATTTATGCACATGGTTTTATTGTGGTTCCAACATTAATTACAGAACCTGCATTAGGCGGAATTGGAGGCGCGGTTGTACCTATTTTTCTTAAAAAACATGCGCCCGTTATTGATGAAAACGGAAAGAAAAGATTTGTAGATCCTGATATTACCGGAGCAATGGGAATGTACACCGGAAATAAGAGCTGGGTTGCAGGTGCATTTAGGGCAGGAAGTTTCATAAAATCAAGAATAATGTATCGTGTAGGAGCTGGTTACGGAGATGTAAACATGTCTTTTTATGAAAATTTACCCAATGGTAATGATAAAGAAATCGACCTTAATTTTAAATCGTTTGTTTTTTATTCCCGCGTTATGAAGCAGTTTCGAAACGGAAAATGGAGTGCTGGCCCACAATATTTTTTATTAGATTCTAAAATTAATTTTCCGGATTTAAATAATCTTCCTCTATTTGCCAATCTCAAAGATGTCAACAGTACCGTTAGTCAGTTAGGGGCAGCGCTTCAGTTCGACGGACGGGATAATATTTTTACTCCCGATAAAGGAATACGACTACAGTCAGACTTTTTTTGGTCAGATAAAGCAATAGGCAGTGATTACCAGGCCTGGCGCGTAAATTTGTCCGCCATAGGTTATTATCCTCTTACTAAAAAATTAATTGGAGGACTCAGGATCGAAGGAGAACAGGCATTTGGAAATCCGGCTTTTTATCTGCGACCGGGAATTAACCTAAGAGGAATTCCTGCTGCGAGATATCAGGGTAAAACCAGTATTGTTACCGAAGGGGAATTAAGATGGGATTTATACAGAAGATGGAGTCTTATGGGATATGGCGGCGTTGCAAGTGCTTTTAACGATTGGGATAAAGCTTTTGCCAAACCCGTCGTTTACAGTTACGGAACAGGTTTTAGATATTTACTGGCCCGAAAATTCAAACTCCGTATGGGAGTCGACGTTGCAAAAGGCAATGAAGATTGGGCTTATTATGTAGTATTTGGCAGCAATTGGTTGCGATAATTAGCATTACAATTAGTTAGTTTATAAAGCCAAAGTCTCAATAGATATGATCTGTTGAGACTTTTTGTTTTAGTTGATAAATGAAAGTTTCAGCTTGCAGATTTTAAAAAAAAAGAAGAGTTACTAACAAGGTTTTCAGTATGTTTATTGCTTCCAGTATGGTTTGATGATTTTGTTTTGTTTGCGGCTCAAAATCAATATTATAATCGTTCCTATAGCACAAAAAGCGATGGCCTCTATCGATCCTTCGGGACCAAATGCTCCACCGGTAATAAATTCCGGACCTTGTATTTTGGCTTCTAATAAGCTCTTTGTTTTGTCGTTTCCGGAAGTGATCGCTCCAAAAATCCCTGATTGGGTAAAATTCCATGCAAAATGTAAAGCAATAGGCATCCATAAATTACGGCTGTAAATAAAAGCAGCACCCATCAAAAAACCCGCAGTAGTAATACAGATACTCGAAATCAAAGTGCTGTGAGGATTTGCCAAATGCAAAGCGCCAAATAGTACCGACGAAATGATCAAAGAAACATAACTTCCCAATTTTTCTTCCATAATTCTAAATATAATACCTCTTACCAATATTTCTTCGATAATGGCAACGGTAAACATAAGGGCAAACGGAATCAGGATAAACGAAACAGGGTTGATGCTGATAACGCTGTAACTTCCGTTAAGGTAAATCACTAAAATAGTAAGTGATTGCAGGATAAAACCAATTGAAGCACCAATGATAAGATTTTTTGCAAGACCTTTTGCGGCAAACTCGGTTACGGCTCTTTTATCATATTTTTTAAAGAATAGAATATAACTCAAAACGCATGATGCCGACACAAAAAGACCTTTGAGAAGATTTCGATAATCTTTATCGAGCGAAGTTAAATCCAGTAATTTTACGGCAATTTGCTGACCAATAATAACCACCGCCAAAAAAGTCAATAAGGCAAGAATAATTTTGGTTACAGGAGAATTAAAAGTTCTTTGTTTTAAAGTAAGCGTTTCCATCTGATTGTGTTTTATGATTTATGATGAAGCAAATGTATGCGACATCAAAACCAAAAAATAGAATGAAATTTGCCTCTCTTATAATTTTTGAAATTGTTTGGGTAAAAATCCCGTTTGATTTTTGAAGGTTCTTATAAAATGACTTTGATCTGCAAATCCGCATTGAAAACCAATTTCGGTCAGATTAGTTTGGTTAGACTCTATCAGCGAAAGCGAACGGTCTATTTTTATGCGGCGCATATATTCGCCTAAAGTACAGCCAAAATATTTAGGAAAATGCTTGGATATCGTGATAGGATTTAAGTTTAAAACCTGAGCGAGATCCTGCAGGTTTGGATTTTCGTTCCAGCAATCATTCAGTAATTCGTTTAAACTCTTTACCCAAAACGGACTTTTTTCATATTTTTCTAAATGCGTGTTAGCATTCGATAATTGTGCAAATAACATATTGATCGTATCGCCGGAAAAAGGATCAGCCACCATCGATTCTTTAAAAATCTTGAGGATCAAAAATTTAGTAAGCGTAGTATTCCGGGTAGATTTTTCGATAATAGCTTCAGAGATTTGAAGTTCTTTCAGCAGGTTTTCTTCTATTTCTATATTGATGTTTTTAGAAGGGAAAAGAGTATCCTGATTAAGATGTAATTCGTCGCTGTGGTAAAATAATAAAGAGCCCGGGCCTACAACCGTACTGGAGTTTTTTCGTTTTTCGGCCGTTCCGCCTTTCAGGAAAAGCGTTATGTGCGCATTATTATGCGAATGCCATCCTTCGTAAACCTTTTGCTGATACTCCGTTTCGACAACCGCAATGCCTTGCTTGTTGTTGAAGATATTTTTGGTATTGCCCAAATATTTTTCTTTTTCGAGTTCGAACATTTTTCAGGATTATGAGTGGCTTTGCAGGAACCAAATTACTACATATTTGCTAAAATTAAAAATCATTTGTTTTTGATTCTCTTTAAGTTACGGTTTTGCATATTTTGTAAGTTTTTATAGCTTAATAAAAACATTTTGTAAATATTAACGGTTCAAGGTTAGTTTTATTAACTAAAATTTAATTGTTTTGTAACAAATTGTAAATTAAAGCAACTATTTATCAAATCATTAAATATAAATTATGAATACATTTTCATTCAAATCAGTACTTGCTGCTTCGGTTTTTTTTGTTGGAGCAATCGGCTGTTTTGCACAAGACATTTTAGTGAATTCACTAAAACTGAATGCAAGCGAAAAAAGTAAAGAAAACTTTAAATTCACTGACGTAATCAATTTAGGAACTACTTCTGTAAAACTTCAGGGTTCATCAGGAACATGTTGGAGTTATTCTACCAACTCTTTCTTAGAGTCAGAAATGATTCGTTTAGGAAAACAACCGGTAGAATTGTCTCAGATTTACTCTGCAAGAAACGTTTATGTAGAAAAAGGAGTTAATTATGTACGTATGCACGGAGCTGTTACTTTAGGTGATGGTGGAGCATTGCACGATGTAATTAATATGTATAAAAAATACGGAACTGTACCAAGAGAAGTTTACACAGGATTAAACTACGGAACAGATAAAAATAAATTTGGTGAAATGGCCGCAATGATCGAAGGTGTTTTGACAGCTGTAGTTAAAAACCCGAATGGAGAATTAACCCCAAACTGGAAAAAAGCCTACGCTGCAGTTATCGATTCGTATTTAGGAACCGTGCCGGAAAACTTTGCCTACAAAGGGAAAAATTACACACCACAAACTTTTGCTAAAGAAGTAGTAGGAATTAATCCTGATGAGTATGTAGAAATTTCATCGTTTACAACCTCTCCGTATTACGAAAAAACAACCATGATGGTACCGGACAACTGGTCATTTGATCAGGTGTATAACGTAAAAGTAAACGACATGACTGATGTTATCGACAATGCTTTGAAAAAAGGATACACGGTAGCATGGGCAACAGATGTAAGCGAGAAAAGCTTTAGCTGGAAAAATGGTGTTGCGTATGTGCCAACAAAGAAATTTGATGATATGACTTCCGAAGAAAAAGCAGACATGTTCAACGGACCAAAAGCTGAACCTGAAATCACGCCAGAAATGCGTCAGGCTGCATTTGATAACTACACTACAACAGACGATCACGGAATGCACATTATAGGTATTGCAAAAGATCAAACCGGAAAAGAATATTACATCGTAAAAAATTCATGGGGAGCAACAAACGACTACAAAGGATACTTGTTTGTAACTAAAAACTTTGTGAAATATAAAACAACTGCTTTGTTACTAAACAAAGGAGGAATTCCTACTGAAATTGCTAAGAAGTTAGGGGTTTAATTATTTTTAGGTTTTTTATAATATTGAAAAAGCGCTGCAAGTAATTGCGGCGTTTTTTTTTTTGTTTTAATTACATTGAATTCGATGTAATTAAAATTATAAGATTTTTAATAATTTTATTTTTCTAGTCAAGAAAGTTTTATTTAATTCTAATTGTTGTATTTCCAATTCTAACTGATTTTTTTAACAATAAACATTATCTTTGAAGATTAGCAAATTTTAAAATAAATATATAGTTTTCTTGTAATGTTTAGAATTTATGCTTTAATCAAATTCGGATAATAAAAATTTAAATAGTCTTTTTATGAGTCAAATGTTAGCTGAAATTAGTAGAATTGTAAATGAAGATATAAGTTCTAGAGTAACTCAATATGATGTTTTATTTGAGGCAATAACAAATGCTATTCATGCAAATGCAACAAATATTAGATGTTATTTAAATACGAATGATAATTTGTTAAATGATGAAGGAAGGGAAATAGGTTCAATTAGAGTTGATACTATAAGAGTTATAGATAATGGGGATGGTCTAACGGATGAAAATTACAGTTCATTTTCTAAATATAGAACAGAATATAAAAAGGCTTTAGGGTGTAAAGGTGTTGGTAGGTTTGTGTTTTTAAAATTATATGAATTTGCTAAATATAATAGTAAAATAAAATCAACTCAAGAACAAAGAACTATTAATTTTGATATTAATTTTGATACAGAAGATTTAAAAAAAGAATCAAGAAAAGTTGAAAATAATGAAACGGAAATTTTATTGACAAAGCTAACAAAACAGTACTTTGATAGTGACAAGAAATTAGATAGAAGAATCGAACTTGACTTGCATAAAATAAAGGAAAAGGTTCTTATGAATCTTGTGCCAACTTTATTTTTTTATAAGCAAAAGGGTGTAAATATAATTATTGATTTTGTTAACGAATATGATAATTTTTCGGTGCAAATTACACCTGATGATATTCCTAGTTTCACGAAGAAAAACTTTGAAGTGCAAAATAGAGATGGTAATGTATTTAAATTTTATTTGCATCATATAATTTATAATCAGAGTGGTAATATGTATGCTTATTATTGTGCAAATAATAGAACTGTTTGTGATTTTGAAAAACAAGATTTAAAAATTTCAATGCCTTACGGCTATTCTGGTTTTATGCTACTAGAATCAGATTACTTTGACGAAAAAGTTAATAATGAAAGAAATGATTTTGATATCTTTCCAATAAGAACGGATCTAGTTTCTAGCTTGTCTTGGGAAATGATCAATTCAAAATTAAAGAAAGAGATCGGAGAATTAGTTAAGAAAGGAGTTCCTGATACAGAAAAAATTAACAAGGAAAAGTTACAGCAAATTCAAGAAGAAAGACCATATTTAGTTCAGTATATTGAACCCGAAGATATAGAGATGGCTGGCTTTTTGGATAAAAGAATTATTATAGAAAAAGCTAAAAAACGTTTTGACATTGCTAAAGAAAAAGTACTTATAAATGCAGGGAAAGAAGAGTATTCAGATGATGAATTAAATGAAGCAATACAATTAGCTCAAAATGAATTAGTATCATATATAAATGATAGGGTTCTAGTTATTGAAAGATTAAAGTCCTTAGTAGATAGAAGTGAGCGTGTAGAGAGTGTTATACATAATTTGTTTATGAAAAAGTATACTAAAGACGATTACTTTAGTGTTGGTAAAAATAATTTATGGTTGTTAGACGATAGGTTTACAACATATAGTTACGCTGCAAGTGATAAAAGAATTGTAGATGTTTTAAATGATATTAAAGAATCAATAGAAGATATCGATATATTAAAAGATAAGCCTGATTTGTCTTTGTTTTTTTCTCACAATCCAAAAAATCCTGAAAGATTAAAATCCGTCTTGGTGGAGTTAAAACCATTTGATTTTGCGTCAAAATCTGATCGAAAAAAATTTAACGGAGTGCAACAGCTTATTGATTACGTTAATGCATTTAAGACCCGAGAAAATATTCAAGAGGTTTACGGTTACCTTATTACAGATATTGATGATAAACTTTCTGAAAGATTAATAGGAGATGGCTATACACCTCTTTTTTCCTCTGAAGCTCCTATTTATCATAGATATTATGATAAGATGGGAATTTCTATTTATGTTGTAAGTATAAAAACTTTAATCTATGATGCAGAAGCAAGAAATAAAGTGTTTTTAGATATTATTAGAAAACAAACAAGATTAAATATGCTTTTGCAAAAATCTGAAAAGATAGAATCTAAAATCTGATTCTAAAAAAAGAGATCTCAAACGAGATCTCTTTTTTTATATATTTCCACAGAAGTAATCTATTTTTCCTTCAACAGCTTCTCCAAATATTCCACTTTCTCTTTCTCAGCCAAAACCAAACGCTCATAAAGTTCTATAACTTTATCAAGTGGGTTGAAATTACAGTTATATGCATTTCCATTAATAACGCTGTTATCATTTAAGGTATTACCAATAATATTTAAAACAGCCTCTTCAGAGAAATTTTTAATTCCTTCAACGGTAACACCAAGAATTTTAGCTATTTCCTGAAGTTTTTCTTCATCTATGGTTTCGCTGTTTTCAATAGCAGAAACGGTTTGCTGGCTCGTTCCTAAAGCCTGAGCTAATGCTTCCTGCTTCATATCACGGAGTTCACGAATACGGCTTATTTTTCGCCCTATATGATTTGGTTTTGTTAGTGTGCTCATAGTTCAAAGATATTTAAAATTCTTGAGAAATTATCTTTACAGTAAAATACAAGTTTGCCTTTGTACGATACATTTTAAGATTTCAATAATTTGTATTGCTCAATTGCAATGTTTACAACAAAAATACAATTTTTCGTACATCTAGCAACTAAATCTATTGCAAAGAGAGATTGTTGTGCTTTAATCAGTAAAATTAACATTTAAACGGTTTTTCGGGTAATTTACGGTAAAAATAAATTGTAAGTATTTAAAAATCAGTATATTTATATGTTTTTAGATGGTCTCACTTTTATAGATTTTTTATGAAAGCTTATGTACAATACTTTATAATCATTTTAGCTGTTTCTTTTAACTGTTTTGGTCAAAGCAAAGATAATGCTGCCGCCATTACATCAATTGAAAATGCAACAGTGCGTTCTGATAATTCCTCTAAAGAAAATCTGGTAATTGTAGGCTATTATGTAGAGGAAACCATCAATATGACTTTCGGGAAAAGAATTACCAAATACGAAGTTTCAAAATTAGACATGGTTTATACAAATGATCTGGGGCCAAATAACACCAGGGTTGTAACTCCAATATATAGAAAACCCAGAGTAAAAAGAGGTGATATAGCATTACAGTCAAAAGCTGTCGTTGATAATGGTGTTACAAATATTGAGCCCATCAAAGTCGAGGTAATCGCTCCAGCCGAAGATTTAAAATATGTAACCATTGATGTAGTCGACACCTATGCTAAAGTTTTAGATAAAGGCTATAAATCTGTAGAGATGCTTACAAAAGTCGCAGACAGGGCTTATTTTGATGGTGATTTGGCCACGGCGGCTAAATACTACGAAGAGCTTTTTATTATGAAAACAGATTTAGATGCTATGTATTATTATCGTTACGCAGAATCTCTAAAAGGAATCAATCAAATGGGTAAAGCAAATGAAGCAATGCTTTTATTTGAAAGTAAAAATACAGGCAACAATGTAGTGAAGCATAATAAATTGGTGAGGAATTAATCTTTCCTATTGTAACAAAAAAAAAGACTATCATTTGATAGTCTTTTTTTTAAGCTCCCTCTCTTGGGCTCGAACCAAGGACAGTTATGTTAGTAATAATAATACTTTAACTTGTCTTACATTATTATGTTGCCGAATTGTATGTCTTAAGTTAAGATTATAAATGGTTATTAAATTAAATAATGTCTTTTTGCAATAAGTGGAATTTTAAGTCTATAATATTTAAAGTAAATTAAGGAATTGGTTTAGAGACTTAGCCGATTAATTAAATAATATTTCGAAATTTATTAAATTTTACAATTCAATTAAAACTTTAAAGGTATATTTGAAACATAAATTCGCACAAAAAACACTGATAAAATTATTGATTATCAGTGTTATGTTTTTATAAAACATAAAACACAAACAATGGATAGTATAGAAATTGTTCTTAAAAAAGATAACAACAATAGAGATATTGATTTAGATGGTATGTCTATTGGTGCAACCGAGTCCCTAAAAGAAATTTTAGAATCAATGATTTCAATTGCTCGTTATGAAAAAGAGATTAACAACATTGATTTAAAAATTGGGGTAAAAAAAGGAAGTGCTTGTCCATTATTAAGTGGACAGCATAATGACTTAAGAGTTGTTCATAAAAAAATTGAAGATGTTGTTCAAAACAAATCAACAAGAGACAATTTTTATGTAAAAAAATTAAATATAATTCGAGACAATATTCACGAGAAAAAAGATTTCAAAATATTTTACATAAACAATAATTCACGAATAGAAATAACCGATTATTTCGATAACGGTTTCAAAAGTAAGAGAGAACGCGATTTGACTCCAAATTATTTTGAAGTTGAGTTTATTAAGGGAAAATTAATGCAGAATGGTGGAACTAATCCAAATTTTCATCTAGAAATACCCTCTGGAATTATAACAATTGCCTGCACTGAAGAAGAGGCTCAAAAAGTAAATTTTCTGTATAAACAAATTTACATTTCTGCTTGGGTTGACAAAAAGAAAAAAGGAAAAAGAGAATACCGATTTTGCGATTCATACATGACCGATAGTGCTAAAAAATACTTTTTAGAATTTGAAAATTTCTTTAAGGAAATCGCTACTTTAAAAGGAACTGCCCCATTGCATAAAATAAGCTCAAAATTAGAAGCCTTTTACAATAACAAAGATTTTGACAATGCTGCAAAGTTTTTGAGAATTTTTAAAAATAAAGAAGTCAATCCTAATTACTTAAAAACTATTTTAGTTATATCTAAAAATGTAGAAAAATATGCAGACCCTGCTCTAAATAAATCTTTTATTGATTCTCTAAGTGAGCTAGAACAATTATTAAATAAAAAAATTAGAAAGTAGTAAAATGGCAAAAAAAATAACTCAAAAAACTATTGCTTCTAATGTTCTTAAATCAACAGAAATCAGCAAAGAAGAAGATTTTGTAGCTTGTACTACTGAAATTGACGAAAAAGGAAATTGTTATCATTCAGGTCTATTAGTATGTTTTGAAGGCGAATTAAAATACTTTCACTATACTGGAAAAAAAGTTGAACTAATAGACACTTTACCAGCAAATCTATACTTGAAAAAAATAGATTTAATAGATGAAGAATTAATCTGCTCTTTTTTATGGCATTGTGAAAAACTATCAACTGAAGCAAATCCAACCTATGGATTCTTTTTTGATGAATCATATTATGATAGTAATGGAGATTACTACCTTAAAAATGCCAAAATTGACATCACGACTTGTGTTGGATTCTGTATAAAAGTTCTTACCGGCTTTTTAAAAACTCCATACTTAGAAACCGCTGATTGGAATATAACTTCTTTAGACTCGTTAGGAGACAATAAAAATAGATTTTTAGCGTATTTACATAATTTATCAATTACCGAAGGAATAAGTATTGACGAATTATTTAATAAAGATAAGCTAAAGAGAATATTGCCTTCTGAAATGTTTTCAACTTCATTTTATACAAAAGCACCTATCAGAAAAATTGAAACAGATGAAATTCTTAGCCTTATAGAAAATCACTTTTTAACAGTCTCCGCAGCTTAATAAAACAATATAAATATAAAAGAATCTCTATCTGAGGTTCTTTTTTTTAATATAACTTAAATAATTTCGTCCCCTAGAAAAAAGAAAGCCTTACAAACAAAATGTATATAAGGTTTTAAGTATTCTCTGTGCTCCCATTTGGGCTCTTTCTTCAGTGAACTCACTATGCAATTCTCTTTCTAGTCCTTAAGGGTGCTAGTATTATTTAGGCATCTGAATTGCATGCTGTTTATTTATTATTTATAAATTTAGGGAACTAACCTATATAATATCCAAGATTTGATAAACGAAAAGACAGAGCTTGTTCGCTAACCTTGAATTTTTTCGCGAGGTATTTCACAGCTTCATCGCCTTCATGTTGACAATTTTCGACTTCCAAGGAAATCAAACCTCTAGGCATAAGGAGAGCAGCCGCAAACGCATTTGCTTCTCTTTCTTTATGTATTTCTCCACTTGCTGACGCATTATTCCTATACATTACTTTGGCAGTCTTATTAATAAAAAAAGGTTGATCTTTTGAATGCAAAACAAAATGTCCTAGTTCATGAGCTATTGTAAACCTTTGACGTTGAGTATTTTCGTTTATGTTTACAGAAATAACAGTCATATTGTTATTTATAGCTAATAATCCTGAAATATCACTCTCAAAATCAAAGTGCTTTTTAACTAATTCAATTTTCAAATGTTTTACTAGCTTGTCAATATCAAATCCAACTTTATAAAACCCATTTTCTTTTAAAAGAATTTCAGAACTTTCTTCTATATGTTTATATATCATCAGTATTTTTATTAAATAAATTATCTATCTCACGTTGTAAATTTTCATCTAATCCATATTTTTCATAATATGGTTTCAAAGAGCTTTTGTCGTTATCCGAATTAATAATTTCTTCAACTTCACCATAAGTAGGTAATATTGTATGAACATCAATGTCCAATTCTCTGCATATTTTGTAAATTATTGATAAAGGAGGCTTTTGTCTTCCGTTTTCTATATTAGTAATAGAACTACGTCCAATACCTACTTTTTCTCCTAAATCAGTTTGATTAATCTTAAGATCTTCACGGCGATTTTTAATTCTATTTCCAAGAATTTTATATAAAACTGAATTAAAATTTAACATAACCTAATTTTTAGATTTCTAAAATGAATACAAAGTTACCTAATTACAATCATATAAAGTGTGTTTTGTAAACAAAATAAGAATTTTGTTTGCTATATCAACATTTCATCGATTAAATCGGCTGTTTATCTAATAAACATTTTTATTTATGTTTTTATAGCAAACATATTGAAAATAATACTATATTTGTATTCGATATGTTTTTCGTGTAAAAACAAAAACCCAATTATCCATTTGCAGTGGTTAATTGGGTAACTTATAAGGGTTAATGTTGACGACATCTTTCTGAGGTATTTTTATATCTCAAGCCCTTTGTTCTGTACTACGAAAGTAATAATTCTTTTTGGATTATGCAACTGTAATACATTCTGCACAGTCAATTGTATTACTATCCCCTGCAATTGACTGAAATAATCCGGGGAGAATTACAAAGAAGATGGAAGACATCAACAAAAATGCCGGTAAGCCGGTACTGAAGCTAACAGTCAATAAAAAAAGCTATGATTGGTTTGACCAATATATCAGTGGCGAACAAATCCGTGAAATTGGAGAAATTAAGGAAGGTGACAGGCTTTACTTGAGTGTAGAAGAACCGTGGTTGGATGAATTAATATTATCTTCTACTACAGTAAATTTGGCGCGTCAGGGAATTGAAAAATTCTATTCAACCGAAAAATTGGTATTTACAGTAAATGGAATATCATATCAATGGGTTGAACAATTTATTACAGGTAAACAAATTCGAGATGTTGCGGGCATCGATTCCGACGACCTTATTTATCTCGACAATGAGAAGCCTTATAAAGACAATATGATTGAAGATGATGAAGAGATTGATCTCGCAAGGCCAACGATTGAACATTTCTACAGTGTTCCGGTAGATTTTAAGGTAACAATTTATGTCAACAGTACGCCCTTCGAATTTAAAAATAATAGAATTACATACGAAGAAGTTGTAACGTTAGCCTTTCCAGATTTTCCGCAACATCCCGAGAGAACTTATTCAGTAACCTATAAGAATGGTCAAAGTGGCAAACCTGAGGGTATTTTGTCACCTGGTGCTTCAATAAAAGTAAAAGATGGAATCCAATTCAAAGTTAAGCACACTGGTCAGTCATAACGAAGACCTTAAAAAACTCGTAGACAAAGGATACGCAGTTTCAATGATTGATAACTATTTGGTCGTTCGCGATATTCCGTATTTAGATGATAAAAAAAATCTTCATATTGGCGAAATTGTTTCAAAAGTAATCTTCATAGATGAAGTTCATGTACGACTTGAGGACCATCAGATTTTCTTCTGTGGTTCTCATCCACATGAGCTAACGGGTAAGCCGATCGCAAATTTAGGTGGGGGAGCAACGAATCTATATTTGTCAGAGGGTGGTATTGTCGTACAACGTAGTTTTTCAAATAAACCGGATGGTGGATTTACGGATTTCTTTGAAAAAATAGAAAGTTATGTAAGTCTTTTTTCTGGTCCTGCTATGTCTCTATTTGATATCACGCCTTTTACTTTTAGATTGGTCGAGACAAATTCCGAATCAGTATTTAAGTTTCATGATACATTAACAAGTCGAGCAGGGATTGGAGATCTTTCGGCAAAATTAAATAATGATGTTGTAGCTATAATTGGATTGGGCGGAACCGGTTCATATCTTCTAGACTTTTTGGTAAATACACCTGTGAAAGAAATTAAAGCTTTTGACTTAGATGATTTTCATGTGCATAATGCATATCGATCTCCGGGAAAAACTTCTGCAAATGAGTTTGGAAAAAAGAAGGCAGAAGTTTATCGGAAAAGGTATAGTCATTTCCGAAAAAATATAAACATTTATCCAAAGTATATCCAGTCAGATTCTGACAAAGATCTGTTTGGGGTGACTTTCGCGTTTGTATGTGTTGACAAGGGATCTTCACGTAAGGAAATTTTTGATTTATTAATAAGGTTGAAAATACCATTCATCGATGTGGGCATGGGGCTTGACAGAAATGCTGGAGCAATTAGCGGAACTTTACGGACAACTTATTTTTCAGAGAATGAAGCACAAAGTATATTTGGAAAAAATGTTGTTCCTGTTACTAATATCCCTGAGGATGTCTATCGAAACAATATCCAAATCTCTGAACTCAATGCATTAAATGCTTGTCTGGCAGTTGTTCGATATAAACAGTTACGTGGATTTTACGTGGACGACAGTAGTTATTATAATATATTGTTCACATTAGACAATTTTCAATCACTGGGAGAATGAGTACAATTTCGTTAAAGTTGATTACTCATTTACCAATTAAATTGGACGCTAATGTTTTATATGTATCAGAAGAGTTTGAAATTGCTGGACATTTATGTCCTTGTGGCTGTGAAAGTAAAATTATCACCCCATTGGGAATAAATGAATGGTCGCTTTCGGTAATTGAAGAAAAGCCAACGTTAAAACCATCAATTGGAAATTGGCAATTACCTTGTCAGTCACATTATTGGATTCGTAGAGGAGAAATATTGTGGTCTAATAAGTGGTCAGATGAGGAAATTGAGGCTGGGAGATTGGCGGAAGAGCAACAGCGTAAGGAATACTATGATGAAATGGAGCGAACCGTGACCTATCAAATCTCAAGATGGGAAAGGCTTAAAAAATGGTTTTCAAAAATTTTGCGTGATATGTTATAAAAATTAAGACGGCCTTTTTGAGCCGTCTTAATTTTTATAAATATTTCCAGATAAATCCTGCAGAACTCTCTCTTTCTTCTCTACAACATCTAGTTATACAAGTTTTAGATATTACCGTAATTCTTGATGCTTCCGATGCAGATTTATAGCAAGCTTGGATGTTGACTTTTTGAAGTTTATTTTCCCAGTAGTTTGGATTTATAAAAAGTCCTGTAGTGAATTGTTTTTGTTTTTACTGAGAGTAATGATGCAATTAAGAGGACATAATCCTTTTTGATTCTTTTTGCTTGTGCTAATTACAAACAGATTTGTGATTTTTTCGTGGTGCATGTTTTCAATTGATTTTGAGTTAAACAATTGGCATGACAATTCGGAATTTTAAAATGGGTACCTCAAGATTTACGATGGGTACCTTTTTTATTAAAAAAGCTGTCAAAGTTGTCAAATGACAAAATCTCCATTTTTTTATAAATTATCGTGAAGTACTGATTTGGCTATGGTGTTAAAAAAGAAAAGACCTTACATTGCTGTAAAGTCTTTTTTTAAGCTCCCTCTCTTGGGCTCGAACCAAGGACCCTCTGATTAACAGTCAGATGCTCTAACCAACTGAGCTAAGAAGGAATCACCTTAAAGGTAAATATGTTTGCTAAAAAAAGTTGCTCCCCCTCTTGGGCTCGAACCAAGGACCCTCTGATTAACAGTCAGATGCTCTAACCAACTGAGCTAAGGAGGAAGTTGTTGTTCTTTTTAGCGAGTGCAAATATAAAGGATTTTTTAGTTTCTCAAAAACATTTTCGCACTTTTTTTAAAATATTTTACTACTTAACAATTGCCTTATAAATATCATTTCCGTTAGCGAACAAAAGTAATGTTATAAGTAGAACGAAACCAACTATTTGGGCATTTTCAAGGAATTTATCGCTTGGTTTTCGGCCGCTAATTATTTCGTATAATAAAAACATCACATGACCACCATCAAGTGCCGGAATTGGCAATAAATTCATAACTCCAAGCATAATCGATAATAAAGCGGTAATCGACCAGAAAGTTTCCCAACTCCAGGTACTAGGGAAAATGTTAAAAATCGCTGCAAAACCACCTACTTGTTTGTAAGCTTTTGTTTCAGGATTAAAAATCATTTTAAGCTGTTTTCCGTATCCTACTAATTGATCTTTCCCTTTTGTTAACCCAACCGGAATTGATTCAAAGAAACTATAGTTTTTAGTACTTACTTTATAGTAGCCTAGTTTTGCTAGAGATTCGATGTTTAAGCCACCAACATTAACACCCAATACACCAGCTTCAGAAACTTTAACGGTAACAGGTACTTGCTTTAGATCACGCAAAACAACAGCAGGGATTGTTTTTCCTTTATTATTTTCTAAAATCGTTTTAACCTGATCAAAATATCTTGCATCTTGTCCGTTAAGGCTAATAATTAAATCTTTTGGTTTTAAAGCCGTGTTTCCAGATTCAGGAGTAACAGCAGCAATTGCAAAAGGAACCCTCATGCTTACAAGAAGTCCTTTTTCCTGTTTTGATAACTGATCAACAAAATCAGTTGGCATTTTTATGGTTTGTTGTTGCCCATTTCTTTCGATCAGGACTTCTTTCGCCATTATAACATTCATGTTTAACTCTTTGTCGAAATTTTCAACTTTTTTTCCATCTATAGAAATAAGTTTATCACCAGTTTTAAAACCAGCTTTAAGCATTGCTGGGTTTTCGATTAAAACTCCATCTTTTAAGTCAGCATTAGCTACATAGGTATCGCCATAAGCAAACGCCATTCCTATATATATAATGAATGCCAGTATAAAGTTTACAGTAACACCACCCAACATAATAATCAAACGTTGCCAGGCTGGCTTAGAACGAAATTCCCACGGTTGAGGTGGCAAAGACATTTGTTCTTTGTCCATACTTTCATCGATCATTCCGGAGATTTTTACATAACCTCCAAGTGGTAACCAACCAATTCCATATTCGGTTTCGCCAATTTTCTTTTTTAATAGAGAATATTTAACATCAAAAAATAAGTAAAATTTTTCGACTCTTGTTTTAAATAATTTTGCAGGGATAAAATGCCCTAATTCGTGAAGAATAATAAGTAAAGATAAACTCAATAGAAATTGAGAGAGTTTGATAACTATATCCATTTTGTATTTTTAGTTCGTAATTTAACGCACAAAAGTAACGTTTCTATTTTAATTTGATAGTGCAATATAATACATAAGGTTTTAAATGTTTGTTAATTAATAAACATTTAGATTTCTCCTTTTATCAAGAAGCTTTAACTTTACTTTTTTAAACACTATCATACTCAATAGGTAGCGTAAAACCATAAAAAGTTACAACATGGCTTCATTATTATTTTCTCCACTTACTATAAAAAAAATCACTTTAAAAAATAGAATCGTTATTTCGCCTATGTGTCAATATTCAGCAATCGACGGATTTGCAAACGATTGGCATTTGGTTCACTTAGGCAGTCGTGCCAGTGGCGGAGTAGGGCTAATTATTCAGGAAGCGACAGCAGTTTCTCCCGAAGCCCGAATTTCACCTTCAGATCTTGGAATCTGGAAAGACGAACACATCGAAAAATTAAAAACGATCAACGCATTTATAGTTTCTCAAAATGCGATTCCCGGAATTCAATTGGCGCATGCCGGACGAAAAGCAAGTGTTTCGGCTCCCTGGGAAGGGAATAAAAAATTAGATTTCGCTCAAGGCGGATGGCAAACGGTTTCTGCGAGTAACATTCCGTATCATGATGATGAACCATTTCTTCCGGAAGCTTTAGACCAAAACGGAATCCAGAAAGTAGTTTCAGATTTTAAAGCAGCGACAAAAAGAGCGGTTCAGGCCGGTTATCAGGTGATGGAAATTCACGGAGCACACGGTTATTTATTACATCAGTTTTTATCTCCTTTAACGAATGTCAGAATCGATGAATACGGCGGAAGTTTCGAAAACAGAATCCGTTTTACCTTAGAAATTGTTGAAGCAGTACAATCAGAATGGCCATCAAATTTACCTTTATTCGTGCGAATTTCAGCCACAGACTGGGCAGAAGGAGGATGGAATCCCGAAGAATCTGTACAACTTTCTAAAATCTTAAAAGAAAAAGGAGTAGATTTAATTGATGTTTCATCAGGCGGATTGGTTTCGCACCAAAAAATTCCGGTTGGTCCGGGTTATCAGGTTGCTTTCGCAGAACAAATCAAAAAAGAAGCAAATATTCCAACAGGTGCCGTAGGTTTAATTACCGAAGCCAAACAAGCCGAAGCAATTTTAGAAAGCGGTCAGGCCGATTTGGTTTTATTTGCCAGAGCATCTCTTAGAAATCCGAATTTACCTTTAGATTTCGCCAAAGAATTACATGATGATATTCAATGGCCAAAACAATACGAACGCGCTAAGATTAAATAAAATTTAAAAACATAAGTTTTTTTGATTTGAACCATTAAGAGATTAAGAAAAATTAAGTTCGAATGCTTAATAATCTTAATCTCTTAATGGTTAGAAAAAAATAAAATGTTTAAACTTAATTGTAAAAACATACAAAATGCAAAAAATAAAAACAGCACTATTATCATACGGAATGTCAGGAAAAGTTTTTCATGCTCCGTTTTTAGACATTCACTCCGGATTTGAACTTTTAGGATCTTGGGAAAGAAGCAAAAAACTCATTCAGGAAGATTATCCAAGCGTAAAAAGTTATCCTTCGATAGACGATTTATTAGCAGATGATGTCGATTTGGTAATTGTAAACACACCGGTTGGAACCCATTTCGAATATGCCAAAAAAGTTTTATTGGCAGGAAAACACGCCGTTGTCGAAAAAGCATTTACAACAACAGTTGCCGAAGCCGAAGAATTAGCAGCAATAGCCAAAGAAAAAGGATTGAAATTGGCTGTTTTTCAAAACAGAAGATGGGATAGTGATTTTAAAACCGTTCAAAAAATAATCAAAGAAGGAACTTTGGGAGATATTGTCGAAGCCGAATTTCATTTTGACAGATATAATCCTTTATTGAGTGCAAAAGCACATAAAGAAACTGTAAATGACGGAGCCGGAATCCTGAAAGATTTAGGTCCGCATTTAATCGATCAGGCCGTTTGTCTATTTGGTTCACCAAAGTCAGTTTTTGCAGATATTCGCTTTACAAGAGAAAACTCTTTGGTCGATGACTGGATCGATTTATTGTTGATTTATGAAGATTTCAGAGTACGACTAAAAGCCAGTTTTTTTGTTCGCGAAGCCAATCCTGCATATAGCATTCACGGAAAAAAAGGTTCGTTTTTAAAACCTCGAGGAGATGTTCAGGAAGATGAGTTAAAACTAGGTAAAAAGCCAAACTTAGAAGCTTGGGGAACAGAATCAGAAACCTTACAAGGATTATTGCATACCGAAATAGACGGAAAAGAAATAAGAGAAAAAATCCCAACACTTCAGGGAAATTATTTTTCGTTTTTTGATGGCGTTTACGAATCTATTGCAAATAATAAAATAGAACCCGTTACAGCACAAGATGGTGTAAAAGTGATGCAAATTATAGAAGCCGCAATCGCAAGTAATGCACAACAAAAGGTAATTAATTTGTAACGTAAAATTGCCCACGGGTTTTACGGATCTAAACGGATTAACACAGATTTATTCTAATTATATCTTTTAAACTATATCGTAGACGCACGGCAGTGCGTCTTTTTTTTGCAACAACTACTACTATAGTGCGCCTCTACATAAAAGCAAAAAATAATCTGTGTAAATCCGTTTCATCCGTCTAATCTGTGGGCATCAAAAAAACCTTTGCACCTCAGAACCTTAGTCCCTTAAAAAATAAATTTATAAACATATAACGTTATAAATTTAGGAACTAGTAGGGTTTTATAGTCTATAAAGTAGCTTTTTAGTACTTTTATACTAGAATCCAAAAATAAATCACTTTGATCAGTTTCAATCCATTATCGCTATTCCAAACCAAAGGAAAAATCAAGAAAGTTTATAGAGAAGCAAAGGCCTCTTATTTGAACCGAATTCGTTTTGCCGTAGGAATGTTTTATTTTGGAATGGGATTAAGTTTTGCAACCTGGGCGAGCAGAATTCCCGACATAAAAACTGCTTTACATCTAACCGAAGGCGATTTGGGTTCGATTCTTTTTGCTTTGCCAATGGGACAATTGATCATTATGCCTTTTTCAGGAAAAATGGTAACCAAATTTGGCAGTCATCGCATCCTTATTTTCTCTTTAATAATGTATGTTTTGTGTTTGGCTAATTTAGGATTAGCAACATCAGCACTGCAATTATCACTAGGATTATTTCTGTTTGGAGTTTTTGGAAATCTAGCCAACATCGCCGTAAATACTCAAGGAGTTTATACCGAAGTACTTTTCAAAAAAACAATCATGTCCTCTTTTCACGGCATGTGGAGTTTCGCCGGATTTACCGGAGCTTTGGTAGGTTTAGGAATGTTGACTTTAAAACTCACACCATTTCATCATTTTCTGGTTGTGGGCGCAATTGTACTTTTAATGGTCGCTTTCAATTTTAAATTTTTGGTCAAAGCCAAAGAAAAAATAAAAAACAAAACATCCGAAAAGAAAAAGCTATTTGTAAAACCCGACAGCTCTTTGCTTTGGCTTGGTGTAATTGGTTTTTGCAGTATGGCCAGCGAAGGTGTAATGTTCGACTGGAGCGGAGTTTACTTTAAAGATATTGTACAAGCTCCCGGACCTTTAGTAATTTTAGGTTATACATCATTCATGATCATGATGGCCAGCGGACGATTTTTAGGCGATGGACTCATCAACAAATTTGGTCGTGAACGCGTGATGCAAATTAGCGGTGTCATGATTTCTGTTGGGCTTTTTACCGCAGTTTTTCTTCCTTATATTATTCCTTGTACCCTTGCTTTTATGCTTGTTGGTTTAGGAGTTGCGACCATTGTGCCTACCGTTTATAGTATGGCAGGAAAAAATCCTACCGTTCCTCCCGGAGAAGCCTTAACCATTGTTTCGAGTGTAAGTTTCTTAGGTTTCTTGATGGGACCTCCGGTTATTGGACATATTGCGGAAGCTTTCGGACTTCAGTTTTCTTTTGCCTTTATCGGAATCTTTGGTGTTCTGATTGCCTTTATGGTTTCGAAAATTAGAACTACCGAAGCATAATTTTTTTTCAGGAGCTAATCCCGCTATACGTTCCAATCTTTTGTGGCGAACGTTGGCTATCGCTCAGGCCTCCTTTGTCGAAAATAACATTAAATGAGAAAAAATCATTTCAATCATTATAATCTGTGGCTATAATAAAACTAGCAAATGCCCAAATTAATTACTGATTTTTAAAAAGCAATCTTATTTATAAAATAAAAATTTGTAAGAAAATTACTTTATTGTTATTTTTTATTTATATTTGAGGTTGAAAATTAAGTTTCGTATTTATCGAAAGTCTTTTCCAAAGACCAATTTTATCTTTTGATGTAAGGGTTGAAAGTTTTGAAAATCAAAGCTATTTAATCTGAAAACTATTTATCAAAGTAAATTGGGTTTTTCATGGGAAAGAAATACATGTTGCTTTTTATTTTATCGTCTTTTAGTTTTGCTTTTGCTCAACAAGAAACTACTTTCGAAGGAATAGTAATTGATGCAAAAACGCAAAGTCCTCTTGAAAATGTTGTTGTAAGTATCCAGAATTCTTCGATCACACAACTTACTAATACAAACGGAAAGTTCGAATTGCATTCAGCTATAAAAGGAGAACAACTATTATTACTGCACAGTCAGGGATATAAGGATTTACTTTTAAAAATAAACTCAAATCCGGAACAAACAGTCAATCTCGGAATATTACAATTAGAAGATAATTTTTCAGATGATGTTCCTGCAACGTTAATCACCTTATTAGACAGTGAATTATCAGATGATAACAGTTCGTCAGAAATGACATCAGGACTTTTACAATCTTCAAAAGATGTTTTTATGCAAGCTTCCGCTTTCAATTGGGGACAAGCCCGATTTAGAATTCGGGGTCTGGACAGCGAAAACGGAACAATGATGCTCAATGGCATGGTCATGAATAAAATTTATGACGGAAGACCTCAATGGAGCAATTGGGGAGGTTTGAATGATGTACTTAGAAATAAGGAATTTTCTGTTGGCGCT
The DNA here is from genome assembly GCF_046825355.2 of Flavobacterium sp. C3NV. Classification (NCBI taxonomy): domain Bacteria; kingdom Pseudomonadati; phylum Bacteroidota; class Flavobacteriia; order Flavobacteriales; family Flavobacteriaceae; genus Flavobacterium; species Flavobacterium sp. C3NV. Next base: position 209,416 of record NZ_JBKQBJ020000005.1, read on the forward strand.
GCAGCTTCAAATTTTACTTTTGGAGGAATACTGGGCACGCAGCAAATATCGACTCGCGCATCAACTTATAGAAAAGGAGCAAGGCTTACTTTTTCAGGAAGTAATACTACTTATAATTGGCGTGCCAATGCGACCTATGCTTCCGGAATGAATTCTTCGGGTTGGGCATATGTAGTATCGGCAGGAAAACGCATTGGTAATGAAGGTTATTTTGAAGGAACGAGTTTCGATGCCGAATCGTTTTTTATAAGTGTCGAAAAGAAATTAAGTAACAAGCATGCGCTGAATTTTACAGGATTTTATACGCCAAATTCAAGAGGAAAAAACTCAGCCAATACCAATGAAGTAGTCGAATTGACCAACGAAAAATACAATTCGTATTGGGGATTTCAGGATGGCGAAAAACGAAATGCAAGGGTAAAAAAAGTAGAAGAACCTTTATTGATGCTTAATCATTATTACAAGATAAATGAAAAAGCAAACCTGAATTCCAGTGTAATGTATCAGTTTGGTAAAGTAGGAAACAGTACCATTGATTATCAAAATGCAAATAGTCCGGATCCTGTTTATTATCGAAAATTACCCAGCTATTACACTTCACTTTACGGAAAAGATATCGGAGAATTTTCAGGAGAGTTTACACCGGATTATGAAAATGCGGAACTCAATAAAAAACTATTTCTGGAGAATCAGCAAATCAATTGGGATGAAATGTATCAGGCCAATCAGCAACCAATATTAAATTCTGATGGCGTGATTATAGGTTATCAGCCTTCACAGAGTCATTATGTTTTGTATGAAGACAGAGCAGATGATAAAACGTTTGCTGCCAATTCAAACTTAAATATACAAATTACAGAAAACAGTTCTTTTGATGGCGGAATAACTTTTCGGAATTTAAAATCACATCAATTTCAATATCTTTTAGATCTGCTGGGAGGTGAATATTTTGAAGATATCGATGCGTTTTACATTGGAGATCAGGCGCAATCAGATCTTCAGAATCCAAATCGTCAGGTAAAAAAAGGAGATACTTATGGTTACAATTATAATCTTCTCGCTACGACAATTGATGCTTTTACGCAGTTTAAATTTAGTTATAATAAGATCGATTTTTATGTAGGGCAGTCGTATTCAATTTCCAATTATCAAAGAGAAGGTTTGTATCAAAACGGAATTTACCCAACAACTTCTCTGGGGAAAAGTGAAAAAGTACATTTTGAAAATTTTGGTTTCAAAGGCGGATTCACTTATAAGATTTCAGGAAAACAATGGTTGTTCTTTAACGGAATGCATCTTACAAGAGCGCCATCACTTCGAAATACTTTTGCGAATTCACGCCTGAATAATTCAGTTGTAGACGGAATCGAAAATGAAAATATCAGTAGTGTCGAAGGTAATTATGTTTTCCGTTCTCCAAAACTTAAAATCCGCACAACGGTTTATTATACTTTAATCAAAAACACCACTAAAACTTCCTTTTTCTATGCCGAAGGAATTTTTGACAGAGGCGCAAGTTACAATAATACAGATGCGTTTGTGAGTCAGACCTTAACGCATCTTGACAAGAAAAATATTGGAGCAGAGCTGAGTTTCGAATATCAAATTTCATCTACATTAAAAAGTACATTATCTGTAGCTTACGGTAATTACACTTATAACAGTAATCCAAATGTTTCGGTTACAAATGATGCCAACGCTGCGAAAGGTGATATACAAACTACTTTTGATTTTGGCGAATCATATCTCAAAAATTACAAACAACCTGGTATGCCACAACAAGCTTACTCTTTTGGGTTAGAATATCGAGATCCTAAATATTGGTGGTTGGGAGCCAACATCAATTATTTGACCGAAAGTTATATTGATGTTTCGCCAATTGCCAGAACAGCCCGTTTTTATAAAAATCCGATCAGCGGTTTAGTTTTTCCTGAAGCTACAGAAGAGCGTGCAGCCGCTTTATTAAAACAAGAAAAATTCGATCCAATTTCGTTACTAAATATTACAGGCGGTAAATCCTGGCGTGTTTCTGGCAAATATGTCGGACTTTTTGCAAGTATAAATAATGTTCTTGACAAGACTTATAAAACAGGAGGTTTTGAGCAGGCAAGAAATGCGAATTTCAGAGCATTAAATCAGGATGTTTCGAGCGGAACACCATCATTTGACCCCAAATATTATTACGGATACGGAAGAACTTATTTCGTGAATCTTACTATTAGTTTATAAAATTTTAATACACATTCGAAATGAAAAATAGATTTTTAATTCCTTTTTTAGCGTGGTCAGTCTTCTTTTTTTATGGTTGTAATAATGAAGTTGAAATTCCAAAACTAAAATGTACACAGCCTGATTTAGCAGTAAATCAATCGGTTCAAAAAGTGAAGGATCTTTCAGGTTCAGTTCCAAAACAATACAATTACAATGATATCATTGAAGCGTATGTGGTATCGAGTGATGAAGGAGGTAATTTTTTTAAAGCAATTTCTTTTCAAACATTAGCCACGGATAAAGTACCTGCAATAGGATTTAGCATTCCTGTAGATGTTTCGAACACTTATATTGATTTTCGAGTTGGAAATAAAGTGTATATAAAAGCCAAAAACCAGTTTACAGATTTATATTTTGGAGGATTGCGAATAGGAAGTCTGTACGTAAGTAATGCTGGTGATCCCACTATTGGCAGAGTTTCGCAAAATGATTATAAAAATGTCCTTAATGCTTCGTGTACAGTAATTGATGAAAGCCTATTGGTTAAGTCTATTTCTATTGAAGAAGCACTAAACGATGATAAACTCAATACTTTGGTAGAGTTAACGGATGTCCAGTTTACCGAAGAAGCAATTGGTCGCCATTATTTTGAAGAGTCCAATAATGTAGGAGGTTCAACCAATTGGAATTTACGAGATAAAACAGGTAATCAGATTATTTTCAGAACAAGCAGTTATGCTAGTTTTGCAGATCATATCGTACCTGAAGGAAGCGGAAAAGTAAGAGGAATTTTGACCAAATTTGGATCAGATTATCAGTTGATGATCAGGTCAGAAAAAGATTTGGTAATGAACGGAAAAAGAACCGTTCCGTTTTTTTCAGAAGATTTTCAATCGGTAAAAAACAATGTAAATTTTACATTGCCGGGTTGGAGCAACATAGTTGAAAAAGCGTCAAAAATATGGAAAAGTATGCTGTATGCCGGAAATGGTTATGCAGAATTTAATACCACCAGTACAACAGCTGCAGAAAATATTGCATGGTTAGTTACACCAAAGATCAATATGTCAGGATATAAAAATGCTGTGTTATCTTTTAGAAGTGCCCAACATGACCTTAAAGTAGATTCACCCCTAAATTCTTTAGAAGTTTATATCTCAACTAATTTTGATGGTTCCAGTATTACTAAAGCAAAATGGACAAAACTAGAGGCAAATTTACCTTCATTGTCAACGCCAACAAGACAATTTATAAGTTCCGGCGGAATAGATTTATCTGCTTATTCAGGAAATATTCATATTGCATTCAAATACATAGGTTCAGGAAAAGACAAAACGCTGAATGGTGCTTTTATGGTTGATGATGTTAAAATTTTTGGAGAAAAGTAAGGCGTTCAATTTTTAAAAATGAAATTAAAGTGCTGATTTTTAAGTGATAATTTAATTCTATGTTGTTTTTAAGTTTTAAACTGTTAAAATTTAATTGAATTTTGTATTTTGGTCATCCCAAATCAATACAAATACTACATGAAAACCTACTTTATCGCCATCATGATGATGGTTTTTCCATGCTTGTTGCACAGTCAGGATCAAAATGCTCCTGTTAGATTAAAACAAATCAATATTGTAAAAACAAATTACCAAAATTCGAAAGATGGTGAAATTGTAAACAAAACAGTTGTTTTTAAAGACGGTAAAATACAAACCATTACAACTTCAGATGTTGTTCAGCATTTTTTTTATAACACTAAAGGATTGTTGGATAAGACCGTAAAAGACAAAGTTGGAAGCGAATGGAAAGAAGTAATAAATTACTCTTATGATGCAGATAATAACATTACAAAATTTGTTAAAAAATATCAGGAAGGTAACGACTATATTACCAAAACAGTAACTTTTGGTTACGAGGGAGCGAGAGTAAAAGTAATTACCAAAAAAAGTACCAATCACCAGAATATTGTTGATGATAACGAATATATTGTAGAAAACGGTATTATTGTACGACGTACTACAAGAGACAGAAACAAAGCGATAATTGGTAAAATTGAATATGTTTATATCAATGATAATGTTGCTAAACATAAAGGTCTTGTGGGAGATAAAATCTCTAAAACGTATACTTTTGATGATAAAAAATCAGTAGATCAATTAATTGTTCAAAATTTGTTTGGTGATAATTATAAAGTAATTGTACCGATGATTTCCTATCACGAAGAAGAGTTTAGTTTTGAAGCAATATCCTATAACAACGAAATGAATTTCAGTCCATCTTCAGCAGTTTTAGTTGGTGTGAGCAGAAAATTCAAATACAATAAATTAAACTATCCAATCTCTTGTTCTCAGATTGAAGAAAACGGAATTGTAAAAACAGAAAAGACTTTTATTTACGAATAAATACAACTTCTCAATTTAGTTAAAAACCATCTGGAAATTAAGTCTATTCTTAATTTTTAGGTGGTTTGCTTTTTGATAGCATCACTAATTTCCCAAATAGAACTTAAAAACGGAATTCTATAAGCATTAGTACCTTACAAATCATTAAATTTGCACCTTATTCAAAGCTATGTTAGAAAAAGAAATTATAAATTTTGAGAAAACTGCCATTGTTGGTATTGTGACCCAAAATCAAAGTGAAGAAAAACTTAACGAATATCTTGATGAATTAGAGTTTTTGACCTTTACCGCAGGAGGTGAAGTTATTAAACGCTTTTCGCAAAAAATGGAACGCCCAAATCCCAAGACTTTTGTTGGAACAGGGAAAATTGAAGAAATCAATCTTTTTGTAAAAGAAAACGACATATCGACTTTAATCTTTGATGATGAATTATCGCCATCACAACAAAAGAATATCTCTAAAATTATAGATTGTAAAATCTTAGACAGAACCCATCTTATTCTGGATATTTTCGCGCAAAGAGCCGAAACATCGTATGCAAGAACACAGGTAGAGTTGGCGCAATGTCAGTATTTATTGCCTAGACTTTCTGGTATGTGGACTCACCTTGAGCGTCAAAAAGGAGGAATTGGAATGCGTGGACCTGGAGAAACGGAGATTGAAACAGACAGACGTATTGTTCGTGATCGTATTTCGCTCTTAAAAGAAAAAATAAAAACAATCGACAAGCAAATGGGCGTGCAGCGCAGTAATCGTGGTGCAATGGTTCGTGTGGCTCTCGTAGGATATACCAATGTTGGGAAATCGACATTAATGAATGCAGTAGGTAAAAGTGATGTTTTTGTTGAAAATAAATTATTCGCAACCCTTGATACCACAGTTCGAAAAGTAGTGATTAAAAACTTACCTTTCTTATTGTCAGATACAGTAGGTTTTATTAGAAAATTGCCGACTCAACTGGTAGATTCTTTTAAAAGCACATTGGATGAGGTTCGCGAAGCGGATTTACTTTTGCATGTTGTAGACATTTCACATCCTGATTTTGAAGATCATATAGAATCTGTAAATCAAACTTTGTTAGAAATCAAGAGTAATGATAAACCAACGATTATGGTTTTTAATAAAATTGATGCCTACAAACATTTGACAATTGATGAGGATGATTTGATTACTGAGAAAACAAGACGACATTATACTCTTGAGGAATGGAAGCAAACCTGGATGAGTAATGTTGGTCAGAATAAAGCATTGTTTATTTCGGCTACACAAAAAGAAAATTTTGAGGAATTTAGAGAAATAGTTTACGAAGCAGTTCGTCAAATACATATCACGAGATTTCCTTATAATAAATTTTTGTATCCGGATTATAAAGATGCAATCGAGAAAGAAGAAGAAGAACAAGATGAGGAATAATAAATAAAAATTTTACCGCAAAGAGCGCTAAGATTTTTATATATAAAGTAACTTCAAAAATGAAAAGTTCGCAAAGCTAAATCTATATAGCTTTGCGAACTTTGTTTTTTTTATAAATCCGTATATAAAAAAGTATTTGCTTGCTCTTATGTCTATCTATACAATTAATTTGTAAGCTGAAATGTTTTCATCTCGCAAAGACCAGAGTCGCAAAGTTTTTTAAGCGTATGTTCTTAATGTAGGGATTAATTTTGCTAAGAAGCAGAAGTGATCCATAATATAATCTTTGCGTCCTTGCGTCTTTGCGCGATTATTTCAACCCAGAAAAAAAACTTGCGCTCTTTGCGGTAAAATTTTATATAAACTAAAATCCGAAATTAACTCCTAAACCAAATACTTCTCTGGTTTGAAAGCCCTGAAAAGCATTGTCATCATAAATGGCCTGGAAGGATAAATTAGCAGATAAAAATTTATTTACTTTCATGATAATATTCAAAGAGTAATTGATATCTACGTTTTGTGGATCTTCTAAATAATTAGAATATAAATTCAAAGTGTTTTCGGCAGTTACATTGGTCATGATCGCCAATTTGTAATAAACAGATGCATAAAAACCTAATTCGTAACGCATGGTTTTGTTGGCATCTACACCAAAATAATCACCACTAACATATGGTAAACCAGTTCCCTGATCGATTCCTGATGTATAGGCTCCATCTACAAAAGTAAATTTAGAGGTAAGAGGTGCAAAGTTAATTTTTAGATTATCATCTTTTGTCCAGTAAATACCGGGACCAGTAGTAAGATAACCCGGAGACATAAATTTGGTATTTTCGGTTCTAATTTCCTTTCCGTTCTCATCCTTACCATACAAATAACCGGTTGTAAACTGAGTCCTGAAATTCAGGAAAAAAGAATAGTACCATTCGCCAAAAGCTCTCTTTCCAACTATTGAGTTGAATTCAAGACGGTCATCAGTCTTTTTTTCGTAGTCGGCATTTTTAGTTTGTAAAAGTCCGTAAGAAGCTAAAACTTTATTATCCCAGGTAAGATCGTCTTTCTTGTAATTGAAATCGTAGTTGATTCCCAGAGTTCCCGAAAAGCTGTCTTCACCTCCTGCAATCCAGTTATTAAAGCTTGATTGGTTTAGTAAAAGAGAAACTGTTCCTTTGGCTTTCCAGCCTTCTCCCTCGATAGTATCATTTATTTTCTTTACTGCTTTTTCAGTGTTTTGGATTAATTCTTTTTCAGAATTTTGGGCTTGAACAAAAGTTAAGTTCGCTAAAATAAAAAGTAATAACGTTAGCTTTCTCATGGTATATAATTTAAATGTGTAAGAACAAATATACTAAAAAACCGTTAAAAGCTTCGGGATTATCGACCGTAAAAGAAAGTTATTTCTTAGATTCTTTGTATAAAGGTACTGCTGAACAAGCTTCGCCATACATAATACTTCTTGCAAAAGGTTGCAGGTAAGTTGCTGCTAAAATATAAGCACGCGTTGGAACTGGTTTTTTCGAACAGCCTTTTACAATTACCGGTTTGTTTTTGTATTCAGAATAATCAAGTTTGCTTAAAATCTCTTCATACAAACTTGCGTCTAAATCTTCGATAGTTCCGTTGACTACTTTTTTTGCATAAGGTGCCAATTGAATCGCTACCAAAATAGACGACCAGGCAGGAACAATAGCATCTGTACTACAGTTTATAGCCACATATTGATCTTGATATTGCGACCAATCGTGATTTTTTAAGTGTTCTCTAAAGTCTTTTTCTTTTAATAAAAAACCTTCTAAAAGCCATTGCGAAATGTCAATTTGCACACGCGCTCCTTTTGGATAATAATCCTCAAGATCAAAAACTTCTAAGGCACTATTGGCAACTTTATTGATGATTTCTTCCATTTTCTTTAGTTTTCAGTCACAGTTTCAGTCGCAGTTGAGAACTGTGACTGAAACTGTAAACTGTATACTTTTTTAAAGCATTCCTAATTCTAATTTTGCTTCTTCGCTCATTAAATCTTTACTCCAAGGCGGATCAAAAGTAATCTCAACATCGACATCTTTTATGTTTTCGATTGTTTTTACTTTTTCTTCTACTTCTCTTGGTAAACTTTCCGCAACCGGGCAGTTAGGAGATGTTAATGTCATCAGGATTTTTACTTCGTAATCTGTGTTTACCATTACATCATAAATTAATCCTAATTCATATATATCTACAGGAATCTCCGGATCGTAAATGCTTTTTAAAACTTTTACAATTGATTCTCCTAATTCGTTTGTGTCTATTTCTTGTTCCATTTTTCTGTTTTTTGTTTTTTTTCTACCATATAAGTTATATAAGTTCATTTAAATAATGTGCTTATATTTTCTCAGTTCAATATGGTTTTTCTTCTGTGTAATATTGACCAACAAGCTTATAATTTCTTATATAACTTATATGGTTTAATTTTTATTAACCCTTTAATCTTCTAGCCAGCGATATAATTCGTTGACATATGTTTTTTGTCCTTCGTGATAGATATTTGTCACGTTAAAATTTATCATTAATCCTATTGGGGACTTTAAAAGTTTCATATAAGACATCAGTTTAGCAATATGGACTGGTATAATATGATCAACAGCTTTTAATTCCAAAACCAGGCAATTTTCAATGAATAAATCACATCTTAAGTCTGATTCAAGTTCTAGACCTTTATACTCAACCGGAATTACCATTTCAGATTGAAAATTAATTCCTCTTAGAGATAATTCTTTAATCATACACTGATGATAAATATTTTCTAAAAGTCCAGCTCCAATATTTTTATGAACTTCAATTGCCGCGCCATTTACCTTATAAATTAAATCAGTCAAATATTTCTTTGTCATTATACTTTTTTTAGCAATAATAACAAATAAAAAAGAAAGATAAAACCTACATTAAAAATATAAGCTATATAAGTTCATTTAAATATTATGCTTATATTCTCTTAGTTCAATATCGCTTTTTTCTCTTTTAATAATTAACCAACAAGCTTATAATTTCTTATATAACTTATATGGTTAAAAATCGGCTAATTAATTTCTGTTTTTAGCATCAAAAGCCAAAGCGTACATTTTGATATTTTTTATCATCGAAACCAATCCGTTTGCGCGGGTGGCAGATAAGTGTTCCTTTAAACCAATTTCATCAATAAATTCAGTATCAGCTTTTATAATATCTTCTGCTTTTTGATTAGAGAAAGCGCGGATTAAAATGGCGATAATTCCTTTGGTTAAAATCGCATCACTGTCTGCAGTGAAAACAATTTTATCGTCTTTTTGTTCACCTTGTAACCAAACCTTCGATTGACAGCCTTTGATTAAATTCTCTTCGGTTTTGTATTCTTCTTTGATCAACGGAAGACTTTTTCCTAATTCGATGATGTACTCATAACGTTGCATCCAATCGTCGAACATCGAGAATTCGTCTATTATTTCGTTTTGTATTTCTTTTATTGTCATAATTATTCTTTCGTGAAATCTACCAGCAAATTTACCAATTTTTCTATTTCCTTTGGAGGATAACCATTGTCGAAACCTGGCGTTTCGTAGATCTTCTGATTCTGAACTATTTTTAAATTTCCAATTGCCGCACCGTCGTAAAAACGTTTTTCAGTAGGTCCTTTTAATGCTGGAATACTTTCTAAATTAATTTTTGAAAACTCTGCTAAAATCTCTTTCCATTTAGCATCGCTTATTTTCGTTACTACTGGTTGTGTGTTTTTACCATTGGTAACAGAAACTGTTTTATTTTGAACTACTATCAATTTGTAAAGGCCTCTCGAAACAGCCGAATATTCCATTTGTGTTGATGTCATATCGCTGGTTTTTTGGCTTGAGCAACTTGTTCCGATGAAAATCGTTAAGAGCAATAAAGATAATATTCGCATAATTTTTTTAGCTTAACATGGTTTTTGCTTTCTTCACCGCTTCAACCATTACATCAATTTCTTCTATTGTATTGTAGAAAGAAAATGAAGCACGGATCGTTCCGGGAATGCAGAAAAAGTTCATGATGGGTTGTGCACAATGATGTCCGGTTCTAACGGCAATTCCTAATTTATCGATAATAGAACCAATATCGTAAGGATGAATTCCATCTATATTAAACGAAACTACAGAAGCCTTATTTTTTCCTGTTCCGTAAATTTTTAAACCTTCAATTTCTAAAAGACGTTTTGTAGCATGTTCCAATAATGCTTCTTCTTGTTTCTGAATATTTTCAAAACCTATGTTGTTTAAATAATCAACAGCGGTTCCTAAAACAATTCCGCCGGCGATATTTGGAGTTCCGGCTTCAAATTTATGAGGAAGATCAGCATAAGTCGTTTTCTCGAAAGTAACTTCTTTGATCATTTCTCCGCCACCCTGATAAGGAGGCAATTTGTTTAGCCATTCTTCTTTTCCGTATAAAATCCCGGTTCCGGTTGGACCGCACATTTTGTGCCCGGAAAAAGCATAAAAATCACAATCTAAATCCTGAACATCCGGTTTTAAATGCGGAACAGCCTGCGCGCCATCGATCAAAACAGCAGCACCAACAGCGTGTGCTTTTTCGATGATATATTTGATAGGATTGATGATTCCTAATGCGTTCGAAATATGATTTACGGTTACCACTTTTGTTTTTTCTGAAAGTAAAGCATCAAAAGCTTCCATAATCAGTTCACCGTTTTCATTCATCGGAATAACTTTTAGCGTTGCTCCGGTTTTCTCACACAACATTTGCCAAGGCACAATATTACTATGATGCTCTAAAGAAGAAACCACAACTTCGTCGCCAGGTTTTAAAATTGAAGCAAAACCGTTGGTTACTAAATTGATTCCGTGTGTTGTTCCTGAAGTAAAAAGTACTTCGTGAGAAAACTTAGCATTGATATGATGTTGGATTTTTACTCTTGAAATTTCGTAAGCATCAGTTGCCAATTGACTTAGTGTGTGAACACCACGGTGAATGTTGGCATTTATTTCCTGATAATATGTCGCGATCGCATCGATCACAATTTGTGGTTTTTGTGAGGTTGCTCCGTTATCGAAATATACCAATGGTTTTCCGTTTACTTTTTCCGAAAGGATCGGAAAATCAGCTCTTATTTTTTGGATGTCTAACATGTCTTATTTAGAAAAATTCTATCTACAAAAGTACTAAAACTAAATTGGTTTATCCATCAAAACTATAATTTCCTTTTATGGCACTATCAATCGAAGGTTTGAATATTGATTCTGTAAAATTAAGTTGCGTTTTGTAAATAATGTGAATTCAAAATGTAAATTAGATGCTAAAATCGTGAGCATAAATTATTTATATTGCAGTAAAAATATCTTTTAAGAATATGAAAAAAATCATCAGGTTGCTGGCACTTGTTTTACTGATTGTAATTTTTTATTTTGGATTTACCACTTATCCAAAGCTTGAATTGATCTCTGGCTTTTCGGCCAAAAGTATTGCTTCGGGACATTTTTTAGATCATCGATCGAAAGAATTGATTGAAAAAGGCGATAATGATATTAAGTTAATGGATTTGGCAACAAATACAATTGATGAAGCCGGGAAATTTGCAACATCTTCTGTTTATGGTTTAAAAGAAAGAAAAGCAATTTACCGCGAAGGTCTAGGAGCCACTTTAATAGATGATGATTATGATATTTCGAAACCGTATTTATTGCCTAAAAGAGCAAAATCTAAGGCCTTGCCTTTTCCTTACGGAAGTATTGATCCGAAAGATACGGTGTTCTCAAATATTGACTATTCAAAACTGAAAAAAGCAGTTGATGATTCTTTCGATAAAAACGGAGGAAAAGCAAAAAGAACACGCGCCGTTGTCGTTTTATACAAAGACAAATTAATTGCGGAACAATATGATACGGGTTTCAATAAAAATAGTAAAATTTTAGGCTGGTCGATGACAAAAAGTATTACCAATTCTGCTTTTGGAGTGTTGGCCAAACAAGGAAAAATTGATATTTACAAACCTGCGCCAATTGCAGAATGGCAAAATGACGAGCGTAAAATCATTACTATAAACGATTTGCTGCATATGAATTCGGGTTTAGAATGGGAAGAGAATTACAGCAAAATTTGTGATGCGACAATAATGCTTTTTCAATCTGGAGATATGGCAAAAGTACAGCGCGAAAAACCGGCTCAGTTTAAGCCCAACACACATTGGAATTATTCGTCAGGAACAACCAATTTATTATCCGGAATTTTAAAAAGTCAGTTTAAAACACAACAGGAATATCTTGATTTCTGGTACAGTGCCGTAATTGATAAAATAGGAATGAATTCGATGATTGTTGAGCAAGATATGGCAGGAACATTTGTTGGTTCGTCATATGCCTGGGCAACGGCGCGAGATTGGTCAAAATTTGGATTGTTATACCTGCACAAAGGAAATTGGAAAGGAGAACAAATTCTGGATGAAAGCTGGGTAAAATATTCTGCAACGCCAACAAATACTTCTAAAGGAGCATACGGAGCACAATTTTGGCTAAACGCCGGAGGAAAATTTCCGGATGTTCCTCGTGATATGTTTTATTGCAGCGGATATCAAGGACAAATGGTGGCGATTATTCCATCTTTAGATATGGTAATCGTGAGAATGGGATTAAAAGAAGAAGATCAGGGATTTGATTTTAATGGGTTTTTGAAAGGGATAATTGATAGTGTGAAGAAATAATCTAATGGAATATCTTGAAATAAGAAGAATTGTATTATTGTCAATTCAAAAAGCACTATTGGGAATGATATATCCTGAAATTAGAGCTATTGCGGTTGGATTTGAAGGATTACGAAAACTAACTGTGATTTATTATCTGGACAGAGAGCCTAGTAGTGACGATTTTGAAAATATTAGTGATGTAACAGCAGAGGTTTTAGCAGATATTAATTTTTCTGAAGTAGAAGAAAAATGTTTTTTTTCTGATGAAATAATTGCTAAGCTTAATAATCTAGATTCATGGGTTTACGTAAGAAAAGAAAACTGATGCGCAATCCTGATAGCTATCGGGAGCAAGGATATAAAACCGCAAAGTTCGCAAAGCTTATATAAAAACTTTGCGAACCTTGCGTAAATCATAGCTCCCGATAGCTATCGGGATTGCGGTTAAGAAAATCTACAAATCAAATCCTAAATTCACACCTAATTTCATGGCAATGATTTTAGTAATTCTTTGTTTCAATTCCGGTATTTTAATGCTTTCGATAACAGCATTCGAGAATGCGTACATCAATAAAGCTTTAGCTTCTTTTTTAGGAATTCCACGAGATTGCATGTAGAACATAGCTGTTTCGTCAAGTTGTCCTACGGTACAACCGTGAGAACATTTTACATCATCAGCAAAAATCTCTAATTGTGGTTTTGCATTGATTGTAGCTTTGTCGCTCAATAAAATATTGTTGCTTTTTTGGAAAGCATTTGTTTTTTGAGCTTCTTTTTCTACCAACACTTTTCCGTTGAAAACTCCGGTTGAGCGATCAGCGAAAATTCCTTTATAATCCTGGAAACTTTCGCAATTTGGCGTTGCGTGGTTTACCAAAGTATAATGATCTACGTGTTGCTTTTCGCCAATAATGGTGATTCCGTTTAGCGTACTTGTCAATCTTTCACCAAAGTGGTAAAAGTTCAAATTGTTACGGGTTAAATTTCCTCCAAACGAAAAAGTATGTACATAAACGTGACTTTCTTGTTGTTGCGAAACGTAAGTGTTGTCAATTAAATTCGCTTCGATATTGTCGTTTTGAATTTTGTAGTGATCTACAATCGCACGTTTTTGAGCGAAAATCTCTGTAACCGAATTGGTCAAAACTGGATTTTCATTCAAACTCTGATGACGTTCGATAATCTGAACATGAGAATTCTCTCCCACAATAATCAAATTTCTAGGCTGAACCAACAATGCAGCTTCGTTTCCTGTCGAGAAATACATGATTTCGATAGGTTTGTCAGCAACTTTCTTTTGCGGAATATTGATAAAAGCGCCTTCACTTGCAAAAGCAGTATTCAACGAAGTCAAGCTTTCGTCTTTGCTTGCAATTTGGTTGAAGTATTTATCAATAACCATTTTATATTTTGGTTTGGTCAATGCCGATGACATCAAGCAAACATCGATTCCGTCATGCGTAGTAGAAGACAAATGCGAGCTGAAAACACCATCAATAAACACTAATTTATAAGTGTCGATTTCGTGTAAAAAGTATTTTTTTACCTGATTAAATTCGATTGCATTTTCCTGCTTAGGAAAAACCGTAAAGTCATTTTTTAAGATGGCGTTTAGCGATGTGTATTTCCAAGCTTCTTCTTTTTTGGTTGGGAAACCTTTATTTTCAAAGTTCTTTAAGGCATTTGTGCGTATGTCATGCAAATCTGAATGTACATCGACACGCTCTTCAAAAGCCATAAAAGACGATACTAATTTTTCTTTTAAATCCATTTCTGTAGTTATGAGTTATGAGTTATAAGTTATGAGTTTTGTAAACTGTAAACTGTAACTGTAAACTAGTTTTCTGCTTTAATCCAGTCGTATCCTTTTTCTTCCAATTCGTAAGCCAGTTCTTTTCCTCCTGATTTTACGATTCTTCCGTTGTATAAAACGTGAACGAAATCAGGAACGATATAATCTAACAAACGTTGGTAGTGCGTGATTACGATAATTGCGTTTTTCTCGCTTTTTAATTTGTTAACTCCGTTAGCCACAATTCTTAAAGCATCGATATCAAGACCAGAATCGGTTTCGTCAAGGATAGCTAATTTTGGTTCTAACATTGCCATTTGAAAAATCTCGTTTCTTTTTTTCTCTCCTCCGGAAAAACCTTCGTTTAAAGAACGAGATAAAAATTTACGATCGATTTCTAATAATTCAGATTTCTCGCGAATTACTTTTAGCATTTCGTTAGCCGGCATTTCTTCCTGACCGTTTGCTTTACGAGTTTCGTTGATGGCAGTTTTCATGAAGTTTGTTACACTTACTCCGGGAATTTCTACAGGATATTGAAACGAAAGGAAAACTCCTTTGTGTGCTCTTTCTTCAGGAGCAAGATCTGCAAGATCTTCTCCGTCAAGGAAAACTTGTCCGTCAGTAACTTCGTAGTTTTCGTTTCCGGCAATTACAGCCGAAAGTGTACTTTTTCCAGAACCGTTTGGTCCCATGATAGCGTGTACTTCGCCAGCTTTAACTTCTATATTAATTCCTTTTAGGATTTCTTTATCACCAATTGAGGCGTGAAGGTTTTTTATTGATAACATTGTTTTTTTATTTTATATAAATGTCAATTCTATTTTTGTTGTTTGGTTTAAGATGTTAGCATTAAAATGCGCGTGTCCTAAATATTCCATGCCTAAATAATCGGCTGATTTTTTGAACGGAATGTAAAAACTTTCTTCGATTTCATTATCGTGTGAATTTGATATCACGCCAATTTTCTTTCCTCTAAGTTTTCGTCCGGTTTCTTTCTCAATTCGGATTAAATCCGAAATACGATCAAAGAAAACCTTCATGATTCCACTCATATTGTACCAATATATGGGCGTTGCAAAAATTAAAGTGTCGTAATTTTCGATAATACCTTTTATTAGAGGCAAAAAATCATCTTCTCTGTTTTTGCTTTCGTAATCATAATAGGAAATGTTAAAATCACTCAAATTAATTACCTCTATTCCGTGTTCTTTAGAAATCTCGTCTACAATTTTTGTTGTATTTCCGTTTTTTCTGGATGAACCTAAAATAATGACTTTCTTTCCTTCCATCTTACAATTAACCTACAGATCCTTCTAAAGAAATCTCTAATAATTTTTGAGCTTCAACAGCAAATTCCATTGGTAATTTGTTCAATACATCTTTACTGAAACCGTTTACAATTAAGGCAATCGCTTTTTCAGTCGGGATACCTCTTTGGTTACAATAAAAAACCTGATCTTCTCCAATTTTACTTGTAGTTGCTTCGTGCTCTATTTTAGCCGATGGATTTTTACTTTCGATATAAGGGAAAGTATGCGCCCCGCAATTGTTCCCCATTAATAATGAATCACATTGCGAAAAGTTTCTTGCATTTTCAGCTCTTGGGCTAATTTGCACCAATCCACGGTAACTGTTTTGTGATTTACCAGCCGAAATACCTTTAGAAATAATAGTCGATTTAGTGTTTTTACCTAAATGGATCATTTTAGTTCCCGTATCTGCTTGTTGGTAATTATTGGTAACGGCGATTGAATAAAATTCACCAACCGAATTGTCTCCTTTAAGTACACAAGAAGGATATTTCCAGGTTACAGCAGAACCTGTTTCTACTTGTGTCCATGAAATTTTAGCGTTTGTTTCGCATAAACCTCTTTTGGTTACGAAATTATAAACCCCACCTTTTCCTTCTTTGTTTCCAGGAAACCAGTTTTGAACGGTAGAATATTTAATTTCAGCATCATCCAAAGCGATTAATTCAACTACAGCAGCGTGCAATTGGTTTTCGTCACGACTTGGCGCTGTACAACCTTCAAGGTATGAAACATAACTTCCGGCATCAGCAATTACAAGCGTTCTTTCGAATTGTCCTGTTCCTGCCTGGTTGATTCTGAAATAAGTTGAAAGTTCCATTGGGCAACGAACGCCTTTTGGGATATAACAGAAACTTCCGTCAGAGAAAACTGCTGAGTTTAATGCTGCGTAGAAGTTGTCTTTTTGAGGTACAACAGTTCCTAAATATTTACGAACTAATTCCGGATGCTCTTTTATAGCTTCTGAAATCGGACAGAAAATAATTCCTTTTTCTCCCAATGTCTTTTTGAAAGTAGTCGCCACAGAAACAGAATCGACAACAATATCCATAGCGACATTGTTCATCATTTTTTGTTCATCGACAGAGATACCTAACTTTTTGTACATTTCAAGAAGTTCCGGATCTACATCATCCAAAGTTTTGTTTGGATCTACCTGTTTTGGAGCTGAATAGTATGAAATTGCCTGAAAATCCGGTTTTTGATAATGAACATTTGCCCATTCCGGTTCGATCATTTCTTTCCATGCACGAAAAGCCTCGATGCGCCATTCGGTCATCCATTCCGGCTCCTCTTTTTTAAGAGAAATAGCTCTTACGATATCTTCGTTTAAGCCAATAGGAAATGTCTCCGATTCTATATCAGTATAAAATCCGTATTCGTATTCTTTAGTTTCGAGTTCGATTTTTAAATCGTCTTCAGTGTATTTTGACATTTTTTAGTTTTTTAAAACGCTTAAAATTTAAGATCTTAAGCGTTTAAATTTTTGCTTTTTGACTTTAATTTATAGCGAAAATGATTCCCCGCAACCACAAGTTCTACTTGCATTTGGATTGTTAAACACAAAACCTTTTCCGTTTAATCCGCCTGAAAATTCAAGAATTGTTCCGGCTAAATATAGAAATGATTTTTTTTCAACTGCAATTGTTATGTCGTTGTCTACAAATATTTTATCGTCGTCGCCTTTGGCTTTGTCAAATTTTAAATCATAAGACAAACCAGAGCATCCGCCACTTTTCACGCCTACTCTTACGTAGTCATGTGCAGCATCAAAACCATCATCTTTCATTAAGTCGATGATTTTCTTTTTGGCTGTATCAGAAACTTTTATCATTGTTTATGGTATTTGTTTTTGCTTTCATTCGAATTTGCATTCAAAACAGTAATCAAATTATTACATTTTAAAGTGCTGTCTTTCAATGTTGAAATGAAATTATCTGCAAAGATACGACTTAAAAACCTTTTTCCATAACGGTTCACATTATTATAACAAATGTTAAAATAGATATTAGTTATATTACTAAACCAAATATCATTGTTAATGTCGTTTATTTGTTTATTAGCGTTTTTTATCGAAAATTTAAAAAGCTGCTATTTTTGTAGGGTTTGCTTGTAAATAGTTGCAATTAAGTGTTAAAAAAGCGTATTTATACGTGTTGCAGCCAATTTTTTATTATTACTTTTGCAGAAAATTGGCAGTAATTATGAAGAAGCAATACAAAAATAAGTGGGTTAAAGCACTTTTAGCAGTGTTTTTTGTTTTTGGAATAGGTGCTACAGTCTTTATTTTTAGTAAAGAATCAAATGAGACTGATAATAAAAACAAAGAAATAAATGATCAGAAATTTAGTGAATCTAGTCCTGAATCACTTTCTCAAAAAAATATTTTAGATTCTTTAACGACTTTAAAATTAGCTTATGATGTAGCTATTTTAGAGAAAACTTCTTTGTCGCAACAATTAGAACTTGAAAAGAAAAACATCGAAAACCTGATGGAAATTATCAAAGCTTCTAAAAATCCTTCTGCCAAGCAAATTCAAATATATCGAAAACAGTTTTCGGATATGAAAACCGCACTAGAATCTAAAGTGGTTGAAATTAAAAAACTAAAATCTCAAAATAAAAATTTACTGAGTGAAATAGAAAGTCAGAATGTCGTGATGTACAAACAAAAGACAGAGAATGACACTTTGGTTTCTAAGCAAAAAAAATTAGAATCGACCTTAAAAGATGCTTCGAAGCTGGTAACAAGTAATTTTAATGTAATAGCGCTTAAGGAGAAAAAATCCGGACAGGAACTGGAAACAGAGAAAGCAAAAAATACTAAAAAGCTGAAAGTAAGTTTTTCTGTTAATGGAAATGCTGTTGCAAAAACGGGAAAGAAAGTTTTTTATATTCAGGTTTTAGATCAGAAAAATAAAGTTCTGGGTGAAAATAAATTAATCGAATTTGGAAACGATAAAGCTTTGGTTTACAGTTTTATTGTGGCCGTAGATTTTCAGGGGAAAGCGGCAAATGTTTACGGGATTTTAAATGCAGATGAAAGTGCCTTTAAAAAAGGAACTTATTTTGTCAACTTCTTCGACAAAGAGGAAATAATGGGAAGCACCTCGATTACGCTGGAATAATAATGGATGACTTTTAATCCACTCCCGATAGCTATCGGGATTACGGATCTAACAGATTGACACAGATTTTTTTATTTGTGCCAAAGTTTGAAAATTTGATTAAACTAAAAAATCAGTATAATCAGTTTAACCAGTGGGCAATCTTTATATACATAAAAAACATTATTTAAAGAATACTTAGTATAAAGAGATTGGATTTCCTAGCTTTGTTTTCAATACTAGAAATGTACTCTTATGAAACTTTACCCAATAGAATCCGGAAATTTTAAGTTAGATGGTGGCGCTATGTTTGGTGTTGTGCCAAAAACAATCTGGAACAAAACCAATCCTGCAGACGATAATAATTTAATTGATATTGCCGCACGTTGTTTACTTATCGAAGATGGAAACCGACTGATTTTGATCGATACCGGAATGGGCGATAAGCAATCTGAAAAGTTCTTTGGCTATTATTCGCTTTGGGGATCTCATTCGATAGATAAATCATTAGCAAAATATGGCTTTAGCCGGGATGATATTACCGATGTTTTTATGACGCATTTGCATTTTGACCATTGTGGAGGAAGTGTACAATGGAACTCGGATAAAACATTTTATGAGCCGGCTTTTAAAAATGCTAAATTTTGGACGAACGAAAATCATTGGAATTGGGCAACAAAACCCAACGCCCGCGAAAAAGCATCATTTTTATCGGAGAATATTTTACCCATGCAGGAAAGCGGACAATTGAATTTTATAAAACGTCCTGAATCTGATTTTGGCTTTTCGGAAGAAATGAATTTCGGAATTTATTATGTAGACGGTCATACCGAAAAGCAAATGATTCCGCACATTCAATATCAGGATAAAACTATTATTTTTTGTGCCGATTTACTGGCGACAGCCGGACATATTCCGTTGCCCTATGTTATGGGTTATGACACAAGACCTTTATTGACAATGCCGGAAAAATCAAAATTTTTGAATGCAGCAGCAGACAATAATTATTATTTGTTTTTAGAACATGATGCACATAATCAAATTATAACGGTTGAACATACTGAAAAAGGAGTTCGATTGAAAGAAGTTTTTACTTGCGAAGAAATTCTTTAAGCCAAAGAAATTGAAATAAAAAAATCCCGTTTTCAGATATTTATGAAAACGGGATTTTTAGTTTAACTAATTGTCGTTATTCTACTATGATTTTTTTCGCAGAAGCTGCATCCTGATTGATTAAATATATATAATAAACTCCTTTTGGTAAACCAGATAAATTGATCGTATTATTGCTATTACTTGAATCAAGTATAAAGGTTCTTACCAATTGTCCTAACGAATTATAAACGGTTGCTTTCTCTACTTTAATATTGCTAATATTTACTTCGCCTTTTGTAGGGTTTGGGTAGATTGCAACTTTGTCGAAAGTATTGTCTTCAATGCCTAATGATTTACAAGTGTTCGAATACGTTGTGTTTGCTTCTTTAATTTTTGACCAGTTAGCATTTGAATAATCTGCATCATCTACTTGTATGCAACCAAGAGTTGTAAGTCCTAAAAAGCTGGTGTATAAAGAAGCAGATTTTTTTCCTGTTTCTACAGGTAAAACAAAGTTCTTATTATTTCCGTTTTTCAGGTTTAATGATATTAGCGGATTATTGACAACATAAACGATTCTAAGGTTTACATTTTTAGATAAATCTAATGTTGTAATTTGGTTTGAAGACACATTTAGTGTTTCTAATAAAACATTTTTACTAAGATCTAAAGTTGTTATTTGATTATTGCTAAGATCTAAAGTTGTTAATGCGGTAAAGTTTTCAATACCCGTTATATCTTTAATATTAGTATTAGAGAGATCTAAAGAAGTAATAAAACTTACATCTGTAATGGTAATTTTTCCGTTTAAACCGTCAGTGTCAATTCCTAAATCAATTAATTTTTGTTCGAAATTGGAGTCTGGCAATGTTACATATTCAATTGGGCAATTAGTATCGAAAGTAGCTGAAGCATCTTTTATAGTTGCCCAGTTTGCAT
Organism: Flavobacterium sp. C3NV; assembly: GCF_046825355.2. Lineage (NCBI taxonomy): Bacteria > Pseudomonadati > Bacteroidota > Flavobacteriia > Flavobacteriales > Flavobacteriaceae > Flavobacterium > Flavobacterium sp. C3NV. The sequence continues at coordinate 230,365 of NZ_JBKQBJ020000005.1, forward strand.
TAGAATATGCTACATCATCAACCTGAATACAGGTTAAATCTGGATTGTCTGAAAAATTAGATCTGTTGCTGTAGAAATTTTTATTATTTCCATTTTTCAAATTCAAAGTTCTAAGTTTGTTTTTAGAACAATCTAAAGTGTCTAAAAGAGTATTTTTTGATAAGTCTAAAGAAGTTAGTTCATTTTCGGAAACTGTTAATCCTCTAAGTGAAGTAAAACCACTTATTCCCGTTAAGTCTTTTATGGAATATTTACCAACATATAAATGATCTATTTTAGAGATACTAGTATTCAATACCTTTCCATTTTTACCATCCTTATCTATGCCTAGCATGATTAATCTTTCTTCAAAATTTGGATCCGGTATTAAGGTATATTCCTGACTGCAATTTATATTGAAAGTTGCAGTTGCGTCTTTTGCAGTATTCCAATTTTCATTTGAGTAATTGACATTGTCAACCAGGATGCAAGTTAAATTGGGGTTATTAATGAAATTAATTTTTCCAAAATTAGCATTATTCCCATTTTTTAAATTTAAACTAGTTAATTGATTAGAACTACATTTTATATTTTTTAAAGCAGTATTTTTAGAAACATCTAAATTTATTAACTGGTTAGAATCACAATACAAAAGGGTCAAAGCAGTATTATTAGAGACGTCTAAACTTGTAAGTTTATTAGAAGCACATTGCAAAGTTGTTAGTTCTGTATTTTTAGAAACATTTAAATTTGTTAACTGATTAAGATTAAAATATAGCCCCTTTAATAAAGTATTTGAAGAAATATCTAAATCTGTTATCTGATTTCCTTCACATACTAGTTCTATTAGAGCAGTGTTTTTAGAAACATCTATTGTTTTTAATAAATTGTAATCACATTGCAAATTTGTTAAAGCACTATTTTTAGAAAGATTTAAATTGGTTACAAAATTTCTGGAAAAGTACAATGTCCCTAATATAGGATTGTTAGACACATCTATACTTGTTACTTGATTATAAGGAAAATGTAGGCTTGTTAATGCACCGTTTTTGGAAACATTTAAACTTGTTATATTGTTATATCCAACAGATAAAAAGATCAAGGCGGTATTATTAGTAACATCTAACTCTGTTAATTTGTTACTGCTACAGCTTAAGTTGGTTAAAGATTTAAAATTCTGAATTCCAGTTAAATCACTGATAGATTTTGCATTGACATTTAGCTCTTTAACGGTAGATATATTTGATGTAAGAACTTTTCCGTCAGGAATACCTGAGTCTATACCAAGTGATATTAACGCATTTTCAAAATTAAGATCGGGAATTAGTGTATACTCAGGGGGGGTATTTATAATAGTTACCCCTACAGTTATTCTTGTTGTACTTTCACAGCCATTAATAGTTTGAGAAGCATAATAATATCCGGTTTTAAGTGGTGTTGATAAAAGCAAGGGATTTAAACCTACCGGACTACCGTACCATTTTATATCAACTCCTGTCGCTTTTAAGTCAGCAATTGTTGCACTATTATCGAAAATTTGTGCAACAGCAGTTGGAGGAGCAGTTTCGGTTACAATAGCAGTAATTTTATTAGATATTGCGGTAGTATTATTTTGGTTTTTTACTTCTAGAGTATAATCTCCACTTTCTATAGCTGAATAATAGGCAGATGTTTGTCCGGGTATAATAACTCCATTTTTCATCCATTTGTAGGTATAAGATCCCGTAGGAGATATTGTACTTGTTAATGAAACAAGCTGCCCCCCGCATACAGTTGTGGAGTTATTAGCAAAAATTGCTGCAGTGATTGTTGGAGTTGCTGTGTTTGAATAATATAGGCTGCTGATCTCTTGAACTGTTAGTGTGCGATTCCATAGTCCAATATCATCAATAGATCCTTCAAAATAGTTATCTGAATTATTTTTTCCTATTCTAAAAATTCCAAAATTACTAGAAAATGTACTGGCAGATCCATTTAGTTTCAGAACATTATTTATGTATAATGAAAATGTTTGATTGTTGCCATTGAAGACCAATGCGAAAAAAGTCCATTGATTATTAAAATAGTTTTCCTGAGTGGAAAAAGTTTCAGAACCGAATTTTAGATCTAAATAACCTTTTCTGTAAAGACTTATTTTAAATCCAGAAGTGGGAGTATCGCCATAGTTAAAAATACAAAAATCATTTTCGCTAGAATTAACAGGACTACCAGCTTTAAACCATCCGGTAATGGTTCGCGAATTAGTATTTTGAGGAAAATTAAAAAGATTTGCCTGAATATTGCTACTTGTACCATTAAAGCTATAAGCAGAATTAATAACTCCGGATCTATCAGTTGTAGATGTTAAATTTGTCGGAGTTCCATTTATTCCGTTTCCACTTTGATCATTCGTGTTACCATTAAATGGATAATAAGCTATTAAACCATTTGTAGATACATACGTAGGAACATTAGGGGTTTGTGCATAAAGTAAAGAATTCAATAACAGCAATAAGAGTAGTTTTGTTCGCATAAATTATATTTAGATTTTGGTAGTACAAGTATACAAATTATAAATTATTTTCTTATCTGATAAATAGTGTTTATTTATTGTTTTTTAGGAGTTTAGGTCAGGAATTTTTAAACTAAAAGAATCCCATTTTCAAACAAATGAACAATGGGATTTTTTAGTTAACAAATTATAATTCTAAAATTTTAGTTGGTTTTAAATTTCCAAACCTGACCAACAGTTTCTCCGCCTTTATTGTCTTTTACAACAATTTTCCAGAAATATTGTGTTGCAGGTTCTACTGTAACATCAAAAGAAATTGCACCTGTATTCTCACTTACTTTTACTGTAGGCGGATTGGTTTTTCCAAAATAAACATCATATGTAAGAACGTCTGTTGCGTCAACATCTGTTGCTATCCATTTTAAATTTGCAGTTGTTGTATTCAAATCAGAATTTATTGACGGATGCACCAATTCCGGAGAAAATGGCAAATGATTTACTACGGCTTCACCAGTTGTATACAGTTTGTAAGTAGGCGAATAAGCGCTAGATAATCCTTTGCTGTCAGTAGCTTTTACTCTCCAGTAATACGCTGTGTTTTTATCTAAACTTATCGAAGAATTGTCGCCAGTAACTTCGTTTGTTTTTACAATTTGAGTAAACGTATTATCTTTTGCTACCTGAATTTGATATGTTATAAGGTCTTTATTGACATCTGTAGAAAGTTTCCATTGAAACGAAACAGTATTGTCTACACATAGTTTATTATCTGCCGGAAGAACCAATGCAGGTACTGTTGGTGCTACATTTGCTTCAGGAGTTGGCTCTGAATCATCACCGCCACCGCCACCGCAAGCTGCGAATAAAAAACCAACGATTGATAGGTATATAAAATTCTTCATTTTTATTTTTTTATAATTTTAATGTATTCCGGAGTATCTAAATAAATTTTGGCAGCATAAATTCCTGAAGGTTGATTTTCAAGATTCAATTGTGCTTTTCCGCTTTCGACAGCATACGTTTTAGCCGAAATTAATTGACCTGAAAAATTATACAATTCTATTGTAACTTCATTTTTAGCAGTTGGAATTTCGATTTCAAAACTTCCTGAAGTAGGATTAGGGTAAGCAGATAAAATTTGATAATTAGCATCAAAATCTGAAACAGAAACCTTCTTAGCAAAAATACCTTCGCAGGCTTTTGCAGTAGCCACTTCGACTAATGCCGCTTTGTTAACATCTACAGAAAATGCCGCTTCATTGGTTTGAAATTGCTCTGTTCCGTCAATAAAAACGGTAAATGGTGCAGTTCCTTCTGTGATTTCAAGATTGACTTTTTTACCGCTGGTATTTGAATTTCCTGAAACTGTTGTTGCTTTAGTAATCGTAAAATTGAAGTTCTGCTCAAAGCTCTCGTCAACAATAGAGATAGAAATGCTATACGCTCCCGGAGTCAAACTTGCTATTTTGATAATATTGTTGGTAAAAGGATACGTTTTTCCATTAATGACTGCTTGATACGAATAAGCTGCTTTTGCAGTTATGCTTATTTCTCCGTTATTTTCGCCTAAACAAGATTCTCCTTTAGTTTCTATAGTAAAATTGTCATTTGGCAAAATAAGAGAAATTCCGCAGTTTGTGTTAAAAGAAGCTGTTGCATCTTTTCTAGATTCCAACTTTGTGTTAGCGTAAGTTATGTCATCAACCTGAATACAGGTTAAATCAGGATTGCCTTTAAAATTAAGAGCATAATCATTGTCGAAACCTGTAAAATTAGCGTTATTGCCATTTTTAATATTTAGATTCACTAAATTATTTGAGCTGCAATTAACAGACGCTAATTTTTTATTTTTTGAAATGTTTAAAGTCGTTAATTTATTTTCATGACAACGTAATGTCCATAATTCTGCATTATTGGATAAATCCAAATTCGTTAGCTGATTTTTGCTGCATGAAAATTGTGACAGATTAGCATTTTTAGAAACATTAATTGTAGTTAATAAATTATCATCACACCCAAACTGATTTAATGAGATAACATTTGATACGTCTAAACTTTTCAATCGGTTGCCCTCGCAAAAAAGATAATTTATGTACTTATTGTTTGATAGATCTAAATTTTCAAGCAAACTATTAGCACAGTTTAAATATCCCATATTTGGGTTAGCTGTTAAATTTAAGCTGGTAAGTTTATTATTGTTGGCATATAAATAATTGAATTGTGGATTTTTAGAAAAATCCAATCCTGTTAATTTGTTGTCCTGACAATTAACAGTTAAAAGCTGCACATTTTTAGAAAAATCTATTTGTGTAAAAATATTGTTTGAACAATCTACCTTAGTAAGCAAAATATTTTTAGATAAATTAATCTTTTCCAGACGATTATAGTTGCAATTTAATTCTTTTAAGTTCGCATTTCCAGAAAGATCCAGTTCGTTCAATTGATTGTTAGAAACATTTAGTTTTTCTAAAGCTTTAAAATCTTGTATTCCTGTCAGGTCATTTATGGCAAGATCCTTTGATCCTTGACTTATATAAATATTTAATTCTTTAACAGATGAAATGCTTGAAGTCAAAACACCGCCATTTAAGCCATCTTTATCAATACCAAGGGTAATTAATCTATTTTCAAAAACAGTATCTGGAATTAATGTAAAATTATTATTGTCACAAACTAAGTTGTAAGAAGCCGTTGTCTCTTTAAAATTTGACCAGTTGGCATCTGAGAAACCTTTGTCATCAACCTGAATACAAGTTAAATTAGGATTACTTTTAAAGTTACCAGCAGTTAAAGTGGCATTTTTTCCGTTTTTTAAATTTAGGCTAAACAAATTATTAGCAGAAAAATCTGCTTCCTGCAATGCAGTATTTTTTGAGAGATCTAAATTTAGTAACTGATTTGATTTAGCATTTACAGAAGTTAGTAAAATATTTTTAGTCAAATCAATAGCTTTTAAGTTGTTTGAAGAAATATTCAATTGCTTTAAAGTAGTAAATCCTTCTATTCCTGTTAAGTTCGATATAGAACTTGATGAAATATCTAAAGTTGTAATTGAAGAAATGCTTGAAGTCAACACTTTTCCATTTTTACCATCGATATCAATTCCTAAAGCGATTAATTTATTTTCAAAATTGGCATCAGGTATTGCGGTAAAAGAGTTGCAAAGTGTGTTGTAATTTGCAGTGGCATCTTTTAAAGCCGACCAGTTTGTGTTAGAATAATTTTCATCATCTACCTGAATACATTTTAAACTTGGATTATTGCTAAAAAATGAAGTATTCTTGTTTAATAAAGTGTTTTTTCCGTTTTTTAAATCTAAACTTACGAGTTTGTTTTCTGAACAGTCAATTGAACTTAAAGATTGGTTTTTAGATAAATCTAAATAAGTAATCAGGTTGTTTTTAGCGTTTAAAACTTCCAGAACTTTAAAATCCTGAATTCCTGCTAAGCTCGCAATATTACTTCCGGAAACATCTAAAGTTTTGATAGTTTCGATACTTGAAGTTAATACTTTTCCATTCTTACCATCAGTATCAATTTTAAGATCAATTAGTTTGTTTTCAAAATTGGCATCCGGAATAGCGGTATATTTTCTGCAATCTGTAGAAAAACTAGCCCAGGAATCTTTATATGTTCTCCAATTTTGGTTAGCATATGCTTCGTCATCAACCAATATACAAGTTAATCCAGAATTGTGGGTAAAATCTAAATAAGCTATGAAGTTGGCATTATTCCCGTTTTTTAAATTTAAATCGTACAGTTTGTTGTTTGAAAGCTGAATAGCTAATAGAGCCTTGTTTTTTGAAAGATCGATACTTTCAAGTTTATTGTTTGAAGAGTAGAAATATCGTAAGTTTAAATTATTGCTAACATCGATACTTTTTATGTTGTTATTACCAAACGAAAAAACACCTAAATTAGGTAATTTAGAAACATCTAATACTGAAATGCTATTGGCTTCTACATCTAAATCCTCAATTTTAGTATTTTTTAAAATATCAATATTAGACAACCTATTGCGGTCTGCTTGTAAACTTGTTAGTAATAAATTGTTAGATACATCTATAGTTTGTAAACTATTCGATGAGCAGTTTAGGCTTAAAAGTTCCTTATTATTAGAAACATCTAATTTTGTTAAGGCATTTGCGGAGCAATCTAAATAAACTAATGCAGGGTTTTTGGTAATATTTAAACTTACTAATTTATCATTAGTAGATTCAAGAGATTTTAAAATTACATTGTTTATTAAATCCAGTGTTGTCAAAGAGTTTTGAGAACAGGATAACCTTTCTAAGATTATATTTTTAGAAAGATTTAATGCTGTTAATTGATTGCTTTTACAAATTAAAGTTTTTAAAGCAGGATTTTCGGTAACGTCTAAGTTGGTAAGTTTGTTAAAACTGAAATCTACAATAGATAAAAGAGGTTTTCCGGAAAAATCCAGACTTGTTATTTTATTACTGTAACAGGTAAGGGTAGTTAATTCTTTATTGTTTGATAAATTAAGCGATTCAAGTAAATTATTCTCTAAGCTTATAAAAGTAAGTTTAATATTATTCGTAGGATCTAATGAAGTTAATTTATTAGAAGAACATGTTAAACTTTTTAAGGCAGTATTTTGAGAAATATCTAAGGAGGTTAATTTATTAGAACCACAATTTAGACTTTCTAACACAATATTTTTAGAAAGATTTAAAGATGTTAATTCATTTGAGCTACAGTCTAAACTTTTAAGCTTTAAATTTTTTGAAACATCTAAAGAAGTTAACTTTCCTGTATTGCCTCTAAAAATCAAGTTTTCAAGTGCTTCAAAATCTTCAATCCCGGTTAAATCTTTAATGTTGGTTTGTAAATAAGAAACTTCGAAAGATTTTACATTAGCAATGTTGCTTGTAAGTACTTTTCCGTTAACACCGTCTTTATCATATCCTAGAGAAATTAAACGTCTCTCGAATTCAGGATCAGGAATAAGGGTATATTGTACTGGCACATCTGCAACATCTATAACAGACACATTATCAATCAAAATTTCAGAATTAAGCGATCCGTTTGTCCAGATATCGACTTCGATATTTTCAGTAACTTTTGAGGTATATTCAAATTCAATTTTTCTCCATTCTGTAGTAGAAAAAGTAACATCAGATTTCTTGATTATTTCTTCTTTAAAAGTGCTCGGTTTGTGATATAAACTTAAATCTATAGAAGAAAAAGTTCCTTTTACCGCTCTGTGATATAAGGTTACACGATACGTTTTGTTGGCTTGTACAGCAAAATATTCACTATTAATATAATTAAAAGTTCCCGTGGCAACCATCATGTTTGTACTTGATTTGCCATTTTGGGCAGTTGCGCTCTGAGAGACATAACCGCTAAAAAAACGATACCAATTGTCAGGTTGAGAAGAGGAAGACCAGGTTTCGAAGTTACCATTAGGCACCAAATTGGTCTGGGCGGTAATGGTTAAAGAAAGTAGAAGTAAAAATAAAAGTAGTTTTGTTTTCATAGATTTAATTTATAATTAGCATGCGCAAGTGTACAAATTACATACGTGATTTTATTACGGGAACACGTAACGAGTATGTTTTTTTTTAATCTATTTTGGATAAAAATAAATCAGGTAAGAATTTTACTTTCAAATTAAAAGAATTACTTGTTTTTGTACCTTTTATAATGCTCTTAAGCTTACCTGAACGTTAAAATAAAAATCATAACACAGTGTTAATCGTTAGTTTTATGTAACAAAAAATCATAATTTAGGCCCATATTTTAACTTTTATCAAAAATAGATACATGAGTCCTATAAAAATAAATACCATATCGACTTTTGCATTACTTGTACTTGCAGGTTGCAGTGCTACTTTGCAAGCACAGACTTCTTCGAATAAAGAATTGATTACTGCTCCTCTGGCAGTAGTTAAAAAAGCGCCGCTTAGCGAAAATGAACTAAAAAGATGGAGTCATCTTGATTTAATCAAAGATTCGATTCCGGGAATGAGCGTTGACAGGGCTTACGCCGAATTATTGCAAGGAAAAAAAGGCGTGAAAGTAATTGTAGGGATTGTAGATTCTGGTGTAGATATCGAGCATCCTGATTTACAGGGAATGATCTGGACCAATCCTAAAGAGATTCCGGGTAACGGAATCGATGATGATAAAAATGGTTTTATTGATGATGTTCACGGATGGAATTTTCTTGGAGATGCCGTTCACGAAAATCTTGAACTGACACGTATTGTCAAAAAAGGAGATGATGGATCAGCACAATACAAAGCAGCTTTAGCACAATACGAAGAAAAGTCTAAAAAAGTTTTAGAAGACAAAGAACAAGTAGACTTCTTGATAGATGTGCATAATACTATAAAAAAAGAGTTAAATAAAACGACTTATAAACTAGAAGATCTAAGCAAAGTTACTTCAACAGATCCAAAAGTAGCGAGAAGTAAAATGGTGATGACTCAAATTTTGACCAATGCAGGGCCAACTTTTGACCCTGAAGCAGAATTAGAAGATTATAGAGAATCAGTTTACGATCAGTTCAATTATAATTTGAACAAAGAGTATGACGGAAGAAAAATCGTAGGTGATAATCCGGAAGATATCAAAGACAATCATTACGGAAATAATGTTGTTTTTGGACCAGATAAGGAAAAAGCATTGCACGGAACTCACGTTGCTGGAATTATTGCACAAATTCGTGGTAATGATTTAGGCGGAGACGGCGTTTCAAACAATGTCGAAATATTAACCGTGAGAGCAGTTCCTGACGGAGATGAGTATGATAAAGATATCGCTTTGGCGATTCGTTATGCAGTTGATAACGGAGCAAAAGTAATTAACGGAAGTTTCGGTAAAAGTTTTTCTCCGCACAAAAAATGGGTTTATGATGCCATAAAATATGCGGCTAAAAAAGATGTTTTAATTGTACACGCAGCAGGAAATGACGGATACAATATCGATAAAACAGAAAACATTAATTACCCAAATGATTCTGAAGATAACGTAAAAGAATTTACAAATAACGTAATCACAATTGGTGCAATCAACAAAGCATACGGAGAAAATGTTGTAGCTCCGTTCTCAAACTTCGGGAAAATAAATGTTGATGTGTTTGCTCCGGGTGAAGAGATTTATGCAACTGTTCCTAATAATAAATACAAGTATTTGCAGGGAACTTCGATGGCGTCTCCAAATGCAGCAGGAGTCGCAGCATTAATTCGTTCCTACTATCCTAAATTGAAAGCAGCTCAGGTAAAACAAATTTTAATAGATTCAGGAGTAGCACTTCCGTCAATGATCATTTTGGGTGAAAATCCAAATCCCGACCAAAAACCGGTGGCAGTTTCTTCTGCAGAATCATCAAAATCTGCTAAAATGGTAAATGCTTATAATGCTTTACTGATGGCAGAAAAAATGTCGAAAAAATAAAAACACACAAAATAGTAACCTAATGGAAGAGTGGCAACTCTTCCATTTTTATTGAAAAAACAATGCGAAAAATAATACTACTTTCCTTTTTGAGTTTAGGTTTAAACTCAGCATTTGCACAAAGTGCTCCATATTGGCAACAGCACGCCGATTATAAAATGGAGGTTGCTATGGATGTAAAAAACTACCAGTACAAAGGAAAACAAGAATTGGTGTATACCAATAATTCTCCCGATACTTTAAAAAAGGTATTTTATCATTTATTTCCAAATGCATTTCAGCCAGGAAGTGAAATGGATGCGCGTTTGCATTTTATAAAAGATCCTGACGGAAGAATGGTAACCAAGATAAAAGGTGCCGACGGAAAGGAAACAAAACAAAGCCGAATTGAAACTTTAAAACCAAACGAAATAGGGTTTCTAAAGATCACCAACTTAAAGCAGGATGGTGTAACGGCTCAAACCAGAGTTTCAGGAACAATCCTGGAAGTAACTTTGGCGAAACCAATTTTACCTAATTCGAAAACTACTTTTACCTTAGATTTCGACGGACAAGTTCCGGTACAAGTTCGTCGTTCAGGACGTAATAATTCTGAAGGAGTAGAACTTTCAATGTCACAATGGTATCCTAAATTAGCCGAATTTGATTTTGAAGGCTGGCACGCAGATCCATACATTGCGAGAGAATTTCACGGTGTTTGGGGTAATTTCGATGTAAAAATTACAATCGATAAAGACTATACGATTGGAGGTTCAGGATATCTGCAAGACAAAAACGCCATTGGTCATGGGTATGAAGATGCAGGTGTAACGGTTGTATATCCAAAGAAAGCAAAAACATTAACGTGGCATTTTATCGCACCAAATGTTCACGATTTTACATGGGCTGCCGATAAAGAATATACGCATGATATTGTAAAAGGACCAAACGATGTCGATTTGCATTTCTTTTACAAAAACAATCCAAAAACGACCGAAAATTGGAAACAATTAGAGCCGTTAATGGTAAAAGTAATGGAGTATTACAATCAAAGAGTTGGCGCATATCCGTACAAACAATACTCGTTTATTCAGGGTGGAGATGGCGGAATGGAGTATGCAATGTGTACTTTGATGTTAGGAAACGGAACACTTCAGGGAATTTTGGGAACTGCAACACATGAATTAGGACATTCATGGTTTCAGCATATTTTGGCTTCAAACGAGTCAAAACACCCATGGATGGATGAAGGTTTCACGACTTATATAGAAGATGGCGCGTTGAATGAATTAAAAGGAGATAAAAAAGAAGTAAATCCGTTTAAAGGAAATTACGCCGCTTACTATCAATTGGTAAATTCAGGAAAAGAACAACCACAAGGAACTCATGGAGATCGTTACGACGAAAACAGACCTTATAGTATTTCGGCTTATATAAAAGGAAGTATCTTTTTGTCGCAATTAGAATATGTAATTGGGAAAGAGAATGTAGATGCGACTTTGAAAAGATATTTTAACGATTTCAAATTCAAACATCCAACTCCAAACGATATCAAGAGAACTGCAGAAAGAGTTTCGGGAGCAGAATTAGACTGGTATTTAATCGATTGGACAGAAACATTAAATACAATAGATTACGGTATCAAAGACGTTGCAGATAATGCGGGAAAAACGACTGTAAGTTTAGAAAGAATTGGAAGAATGCCAATGCCAATAGATCTAACGGTTGAATATACTGATGGAACTTCTGAAAGTTTCTACATTCCGTTAAGAATGATGAATTTCATTAAACCCAATCCAAATCCTAAAGTAAAAAGAACAGTTTTAGAAGATTGGGCCTGGGCACAACAAAACTATAGCTTTACAATAGACAAAAACAAAACGGCGATCAAAAAAATCACCATAGATCCAAGCGGATTAATGGCGGATGTAAAACCTGCCAATAATGTTTTTGAAGTTAAGTAAAGAATTTAAATTTCAATTAAGATAAAATCCAAAGCTGTTATGGCTTTGGATTTTTTTTGTTTAAAAAAGAATCAAAAAATAATGGGCTGCTTAATAAATAGCATCAATGCTAAATATGATGATATTTACTGTTAAAATTTAATAATTAAATTACTACCTTCGGGCCGTTAAAACAGCAAATGTTAAATATTTTTTTGAATTGACAATCTATAACCAAACGAACAAAACTTACCTATTTACAAATGAAAATTAGAAAAATCGGCCCCAACAATGATTTGCATGAGATTAATAATAAAAAAAGAAAACCTTATAATATTATCTTCTTTGCTGTAATCATACTCTCAACAGCAGCTTTTTTCGGCTTTAAATATTTTAAAAAGCCACCTGTCGCTATTTGTTTAGATTCAGATACAAAAGTTTATAACGAATACAAAGACGCAGTTGTACTGATAAAACACAGCTATGGTTATTTTGCAAAAATTAAGGGAACAGAGATTCAGCTTACGAATCAAGATGTAAAAGAAGAAACGGTTTTTGGAACTGGTTTTTTTGTAGACAGAGAAGGAAAAATATTGACCAACAGCCACGTTTTGCAGCCATGGAATTCATCAAACGAAGAGCAGGAAAAAGTAAATACCACTATACGAAATCTAAGATTAAAAATTGCTTCAATTCTTACTACAGATGTTTCAGAAGATGAGTATCAAAGTTTTATTGAAAGAAACTGGAAAATTGCATCTGCTTACGACGAAGGTGAAGGCGACTACGAAGGTGAAGGTGAAGAAAGAAGTGAAGAGCCAGCTGGTGAAGAATTTGTGAGTTCAAATGATACAGAAACTGATACAGCCGCAACAGATATTGCAGCTGCTATTCCGGTTAAAGAATATGTATCGAGAGAAGATATTGAAGTATATGTAAAAACGGTAGATATTTCGGTTGCACTTCATGATTCAGATGACCAATGGCTTAGTTGCGCGATCGAAAAAGTTTCAGAAGATACTAATATTGATTTAGGTATTTTGCGACTAGCAGCTCATACAACCCCACAAAGTGTTGCAAACGTCATCAATCTTGACAATGCCGTTCAAGATGATGCCTCTTTAAATCCCGGACAAAAAGCAATAATGGTGGGTTATCCTTTAGGAATGGATTTGGCAAAAACAGATTCAGGTATAAAAGTGCAGCTGTACGATGGTAAAATAAGTAAAGAATCAGACGGGAATAAAATTCAATACAGTATCACTTCTACGCATGGTGCCAGTGGCGCACCAGTATTCAATGAGTGCGGTCAGTTAATCGCAGTCAATTTTAGCGGAGTAGATGAGGTACAGGGTTTTAATTTTGGAATTGTTGCCAAGCACATTCGCAATTTCTAATTAGAACCTCTTAATAATTTATTGTTTTTTCTCCTTTATAATTAAATAATCGCTTTTATAATATGAATAAAGTTTTTACAATATGTGCACTAATGTTCTTTAGTGCCGTGTTTTCGCAGATTCCAACTCTGGATGTCGAAAATCAGAAAAAAAATTCAGTAATCCTGCAGGAAGTAAAAATTGAAACTAAAATTTTAGGAAATCTTGCATCAACTACAGCAACTTATGTATTTTATAATCCTGGGGACAGAATTTTAGAAGGAAAATTTACACTTCCGCTACCAGAAGGAGTAAGTATAAGCGGCTATGCTTTAGACATCAATGGAACCTTAAGAGATGCAGTTCCTGTTCCTAAAGAACGAGCTAAAGAAGTATTTGAAAGTATTGAAAAAAGAAATATAGATCCCGGTATTATTGAAAAAGTAGACGGAAATAATTTTAGAACCAGAATTTATCCAATTACGGCCAGAGGTACCAGATTCATTAAGATTACATACAATCAGGAACTGAAAAATTCCGCTACAGATTATCAGTATTTTTTAAGTTTTGCCAATGCAGTCAATATTCCAAAATTTAATTTGAAAGTATTGCTGAATGAAAGTCTGGCAACTCCTAAAATTACGGAAAATCCAGATGGAAGTTTTACTTTTCAAAAACAAGGAAATCAATGGATTGCTGAAATAAACAAAGCCAATTTTACGCCAAATGAAAATCTTAAAATAACTATTCCAAAAGTAAACGAGTCAAATGTATTGCTTCAAAAAACTTCTGGTGATAAATTTTATTTTGCAGCGAGTGTTTCGACAGACTTCCCTGTAAAGGAAAAATCAAAATCTCATAAAATTGCCATTATATGGGATAATTCATTTAGCGGATCAAAGAGAAACCGTCAAAAAGAGTTTGACTTTCTAAATGCTTATTTTTTAGAAAACAAAGATGTTTCGGTATCATTTGTCCTTTTGAATAATGTTCTGGAAAAAACAGAAGAATTTACTGTTTCTGGCGGAAACTGGAGTGCATTAAAAAATAGAATTGTTGACTTAAAATATGATGGAGGAACCGACTTTGGTGCATTAAAGGAGATTTCAGGAATAGAAGAATATCTTTTGTTTTCTGACGGAATTTCAAATTTTGGTGATTTGACTTTAAAATTCAAAAAACCTGTAAATAGTATTGTAAGCACGCCTACTTCAGATTTTAACCTGCTTAAACTTTTAGCATCACAATCTGGTGGAAATTTTATCAATCTGAATGAATTAGATACTCAGTCTGCTCTAAAAACATACAATAAACAGCCTGTTATATTTTTAGGATTTAAAGAAAATACTAATATTCAGGAGCTATTTCCAAATGTAGGAACTGCAGTAAATGAACCAGTCAATATATTTGGAATTGTATCTCCAAATTTGAGTAAACTAACCGCTCTTTTTTCTGTAGGAAATAAAAAATTTGAAGTTCCCGTAGATTTCAATAATGCTGTTCAAGTTGACAACTGGCCAATTGCGCAGTTTTGGGCACAAAGAAAAATTAATGATCTTGAACTCAATTCAACTCAAAACCGCGATGAAATCAGAAATCTGAGCGAGCAGTTTGGCGTAGTAAGTAAAAACACCAGCCTTATTGTATTGGATGACGTAAATGACTATGTGCGTTACGGAATTAAACCTCCCCAGGAATTGTTAGCTGAATACAACAAAATAGTTTCAAGAAACAAAAAAGAAATTTTAGAAAAAAGAAAAAATCTTCTATCCAAATCTTTTGATATAACGCGCGAACTGGTAGCCTGGTGGAATACCGATTTTAAACCTACTGAAAAAAAGCAGTACCCTAAGATTTCTAATCAGTCACAAAAAATGTCAGGACAAGAAAGTATTGTTAGCGACAATGCTGTATATTCTGCAGAAAGTAGCTCCGCCGATAAAACAAAATCCACAGGTAAAATAACTTTGATAGAGGTAGAAAGCAACGAAGAGTATATGAAAGATTTTCAGAATCTACAGTCCTCTGAGTTAATCTACCAGAAGTATCTTGAAAATCGTCCTAAATATGAAAAGCTGGTAACGTACTATTTTGATGTATCTAAATTGTTATTCAAAAAAGGAGACAAAGCACTTTCTCTAAAGGTTTTAAGCACATTAGCAGAGCTTGATCTGGAAAATGAAGAATTATACAAAACGATATCTTATCTATTGAAACAGAGAGGTAATTATGAAAAAGAATTATGGATTACCCAGAAAATTCTGGAATGGAGACCATTTGATTCTCAAAGTCACAGAGATTATGCATTGGCCCTGATTGATAATAAAAAACCTCAGGAAGCTCTTAATGTCTATAAATCGATGCTTTATCAGGAATATACCGATGAAATTTCAGTAAGAGACAATGGTATAGAAGAGATTTTGATTATGGAAATTAATAATATTCTGAGTCAGAATAAAAATGTTGACGCAAGCAAAGTTGATGATCGTCTAAAAGCAAATCTACCGGTAGACATTCGAGTTGTGATTAACTGGAATAAAGACAATACAGATATAGATCTTTGGGTTACAGATCCAAGAGGAGAAGAGTGTTCGTATTCTCATAAATCTACAGAAATTGGAGGAAGATTAAGTAATGATTTTACTCAGGGTTTTGGTCCTGAACAGTTTTTACTAAAAAAAGCCATAAAAGGTAAATATAAAATTAAAACCAATTTTTATGGCGAGAGACAGAATTTACTTTCCGGACCAACAACAGTGATGGCAGAAGTATATTTGTACTATTCTGATGGAAGACAAGAACGTAAAATTGCTGTTTTCCAAAGTCAGAAAGAAAATAAACGCGAAAACGACAGCAAAATTCTGATTGGAGAATTTGAATTTTAGAAAAAAGTACAAACAAAAAAATACCGAAGATGAACACTTCGGTATTTTTTTTGCTTAAAATTTTCAGCTCGAAAAAAGTTCTTTATAAAAAGCTAAGATTCGTTTATCCTAAATGCTCCAGCATATCTTTTGTCATAGATTCAAGATCAAAAGTATGATTCCAGCCCCAGTCTTCTCTTGCAGATGAATCATCGATACTTGCCGGCCAGCTATCCGCAATTTTCTGACGGAAATCAGGCTCATAAGTAATCGTAAATTCAGGAATATGTTTTTTAATTTCAGCAGCAATTTCAGTAGGAGTAAAACTCATTGCAGCCAAATTATAAGATGAATGTATTTTGATATCTTCAGCCGGAGCTTTCATGATATTGATAGTAGCTTCAATTGCATCATCCATATACATCATCGGCATTTTTGTTTCAGAGGATAAAAAGCATTCGTATTTTTTATCGGCAATAGCCTTATAAAAAATATCAACAGCATAATCTGTAGTTCCACCGCCCGGAGGCGTAGACCAGCTAATTAAACCAGGATAACGGATGCTTCGAACATCAACTCCATAAATATTATGATAATATTCGCACCATCTTTCTCCCGCTTGTTTGCTAATTCCGTAAACTGTAGAAGGCTCCATTATCGTGTATTGAGGCGTGTTTTCTTTTGGAGTTGTAGGTCCAAAAACCGCAATACTAGATGGCCAGAAAATCTTTTTTATTTTTTTTGCTTTCGCTAAATTCAAAACGTGAAATAACGAATTCATATTCAAATCCCAGGCAAACGCAGGATTTTTCTCGGCTGTAGCCGATAAAAGTGCCGCCATCAAATAAATATCAGTAATTTGATGTACTTCGACAAGATGCTCAATTTGGTTAAAATCTAAAGCATTGACCACTTCAAACGGACCCGAATTAACAACGTCTGTATTTAATTTTCGAATGTCAGACGCAATTACATTGTCTGTTCCGTATAATTTACGCAGTTTTTGAGTCAGTTCTGTCCCAATTTGACCGCAAGCGCCAATGATCAATATTTTTGGATTCATTTGTGATGTTTTTTTAGATGTACAAATATAACGTTTTCGCAAATATTTTTACTTTTCACAACAACAAATTATAAATTTAACAATGATGAAGATGCTTTTTTGGATTATTCTCCGTTGAGGTGTTTAATTATTTTAAAAAAAGCACGTAAATATTTTTACCGCAAAGAGCGCAAAGATTTTTTATCTAGGAGTAAGTTTAGAAAACACAAAGTTCGCAAAGCTGGTTCAATGCAAAGCTTTGCGAACTTTGTGTTTTTATAAAACAAATTAAATTATAAAACTTTGCGCTCTTTGCGGTTAAATTTTCCAGACAAAAAAACAACCATGATTTATAGAATCTTTAGCAAAAAACAGCATTCGTAATTGTAAATTTACTTTGTAACTTTGTAGCTTAATGTTTTACCAAATGAAATATAAAATATCTCTTTTTCTGCTTTTTGTTTTTGTATTAAATTCATGTCAAAATGAAGATGAAAAACGCCGTGCTGAAAACGAAAAAGAAGCTAAAAAAAAGGAAGTTATTTTTAATAATATCAATAAAGGCTGGGTGTTTATTGACGAGCCAATTAATGAAATTTCAGAACAAAAAGTTAGTTCATGGAATGAATGGCGTGAATTTTTAAAAGAAATTGGAGATAAGCCAAGAAAAACAATTGGAGCATTCCAGAAAAAGTCAACTGCGATTTCAAAAAAAGCGATGGCGCTAAACAGCAATATTCCAGCAGAATTGAATGTTCCCGCTATAAAAAGCCGAATTTCTGTTTTGATAACTAAAATCAAAATGATGGATTTGTTTATTCATCTCAATCAAATTCCGGCCGATAAAGTGACGTTTTTAGTTGGAGACATCAATAAAGAATTAGTGTCTTTACAAAGACAAATGGATAATATTTTTGTAAAAAGTAAAATTCCAAAGGAACAGGGAGAAGAAGACTTCCTGAAAATGTTAGATACAACACGTGCAATTCCGAACTCGAATCCAGTTCCCGTTCCGGTTCAGGCACAAAATTTAGATAAAAAAATACAAAGAGTTGAGTAAAAACGCCTTATATACAATGTATGATAATCTGCCAAAAAATCAGCAGATTGCCACACAATTATTAGAACAAAATCAGATAAAAATGCATCTTAACGGCTTGTTAGGATCTGCAGTTTCATTTGTTTTACGAGCTGTTTTCAAAAAAGCCGAGCTGCCTTTTCTAGTTGTTTTAGACAATAAAGAAGAAGCCGCTTATTATCTGAACGATCTCGAACAAATGATCGGGGAACAAGATGTATTATTTTATCCCGCATCATTTCGCCGCCCTTATCAGGTTGATGAAACAGATAATGCTAATGTATTACTCCGCGCTGAGGTTTTAAACCGAATAAATTCCCGCAAAAAACCAGCGATTATTGTTACCTATCCCGAAGCTCTATTCGAGAAAGTGGTTACGCGTCAGCAATTAGATAAAAACACATTGAAAGTCGCTTTGAACGATAAAATTTCAATAGATTTTATCAACGAAGTTTTATTTGAATACGAGTTTAAAAGAGTCGATTTTATTACAGAACCGGGCGAATTTTCGGTTCGTGGAGGTATTGTCGATGTATTTTCATTTTCAAACGATCATCCTTATAGAATAGAGTTTTTTGGTAATGAAGTAGACAGCATCCGAAGTTTTGATGTCGAAACACAATTATCGGTAGAAACCCATAAAAAAATCACGATTATCCCGAATGTTGAGAACAAGATATTTCAGGAAAACCGAGAAAGCTTTTTAGATTATATTGCCGAGAAAACCGTTCTTTTTATTCAAAATACCGACGGACTTTTCAGTCAGTTAGACAAACAATTCGCAAGGGCAGAAGAAGCTTTTGGAAAACTTTCGGGAGAAATAAAACACGCTGAACCAGAGCAATTATTCTTAAATCAGAAATCGTTTATAAAACGCGCATTAGATTTTTCGATAGTAGAACTGTCTTCAAAACCCATTTTTAAAACTACTTCAAAGTTTGAATTTCATATTCAGCCGCAGCCATCTTTCAACAAACAATTTGATTTGTTATTGAATAATTTAAGCGACAATCATTTCAACGGATACAAGAATTATTTGTTCTGTTCGAATGAAACGCAGGCGAAGCGTTTTC
Organism: Flavobacterium sp. C3NV; assembly: GCF_046825355.2. Classification (NCBI taxonomy): domain Bacteria; kingdom Pseudomonadati; phylum Bacteroidota; class Flavobacteriia; order Flavobacteriales; family Flavobacteriaceae; genus Flavobacterium; species Flavobacterium sp. C3NV. The sequence continues at coordinate 249,615 of NZ_JBKQBJ020000005.1, forward strand.
ACGATATTTTCGAGACTTTAGACGAAGCCAATTCAGAGAATATCCGCAAGCAATATCATACCATTGTTCTGCCTTTATATCAGGGTTTTATCGACGAAGAAAATCAAATTACAGCATATACCGATCACCAGATTTTTGAACGTTATCATAAATTCAATATCAAAAACGGTTATTCTAAAAAGCAAAATATTACACTGAAAGAATTAACCGCACTTTCGGTTGGTGATTATGTAACGCATATCGACCACGGAATTGGAAAGTTTGGCGGATTGCAGAAAATTCAGGTCGAAGGCAAAACGCAGGAAGCCATAAAACTGGTTTATGCCGATAATGATATTGTTTATGTAAGCATACATTCGCTGCATAAAATCTCCAAATACAACGGAAAAGACGGAACGCCTCCAAAAATATATAAATTAGGATCGAACGCCTGGAAAATTTTAAAACAAAAAACCAAAGCGCGCGTCAAACATATTGCCTTCAACCTGATTCAGTTGTATGCAAAACGTCGTTTAGAAAAAGGTTTTCAGTTTGCGCCGGACAGTTATCTACAAAACGAACTAGAAAGTTCGTTTATTTATGAAGATACACCGGATCAGACCAAATCGACACAGGAAGTAAAAGCCGACATGGAAAGCGATCGCCCAATGGATCGTTTGGTTTGTGGCGATGTTGGTTTCGGAAAAACTGAGGTTGCCATTCGTGCCGCTTTTAAAGCCGTTGATAATAGCAAACAAGTGGCGATTTTAGTTCCTACAACTATTTTAGCGTATCAACATTATAGAACTTTTACAGAACGATTAAAAGATATGCCAGTTTCTATTGGCTATTTAAACAGATTTAGAACTGCGAAACAAAAAGCACAAACCCTAAAAGATTTAGCCGAAGGAAAACTGGATATCGTCATTGGAACACATCAATTGGTAAACAAAAATGTGGTTTTTAAAGATCTTGGTTTATTGATTGTCGATGAAGAACAAAAGTTTGGTGTAAACGTAAAAGATAAATTAAAAACGATTGCTGCAAATGTTGATACACTGACATTAACCGCAACGCCAATTCCGAGAACGCTTCAGTTTTCGTTAATGGCAGCACGAGATTTATCTGTAATTACAACGCCTCCTCCAAACCGTTATCCGATAGAAACAAATGTGGTTAGTTTTAATGAAGAAGTAATTCGTGATGCAATTTCGTATGAAATTCAGCGTAACGGACAAGTTTTCTTCATCAATAATAGAATTGAAAACATAAAAGAAGTTGCCGGAATGATTCAGCGTTTGGTGCCAAATGCCAGAGTCGGAATTGGACACGGACAAATGGAAGGCGCAAAATTGGAAGAATTGATGTTAGGTTTTATGAACGGAGATTTTGATGTTTTGGTTGCAACCACAATCATCGAAAGTGGTTTGGATGTACCAAATGCCAACACGATTTTCATCAACAACGCCAACAACTTCGGATTGTCAGATTTGCATCAAATGCGTGGTCGAGTAGGGCGAAGCAACAAAAAAGCATTCTGTTATTTTATCTGTCCGCCGTATTCATCGATGACCGAAGATGCCAGAAAGCGTATTCAGGCTTTGGAACAATTTAGCGAACTCGGAAGTGGTTTTAACATTGCCATGAAAGATCTTGAAATTCGTGGTGCAGGAGATTTATTAGGTGGCGAACAAAGCGGTTTCATTAATGAAATTGGTTTTGATACGTATCAAAAAATCATGAACGAAGCTATCGAAGAATTAAAAGAAAACGAATTCAAAGATTTATATCCTGAAGAGAACGATATTGAAACCAAAGAATACGTAAAAGATTTACAAATCGATACTGATTTTGAATTGTTGTTTTCTGATGAATATATTAATAATGTTACCGAACGTCTAAGTTTATACAACGAGTTAGGTTCTGTAAAAAATGAAGCGGAACTTGTTATTTTCCAAAATAAACTAATTGACCGTTTCGGGCCAATGCCTCCGCGCGCCAATGCCTTGATGAATAGTATTCGCATCAAATGGATTGCCACAGCTGTTGGTATAGAGAAACTGGTGATGAAAAAAGGTAAAATGATAGGCTATTTTGTTTCAGATCAACAATCTGATTATTACCAGTCGTCTAAGTTTAGAAAGGTTTTACAATTTGTACAAAAATACAGCAACCTTTGCCAAATGAAAGAAAAGCAAACGCCAAACGGTTTACGACTTTTATTGACTTTCGAGAATGTAAAATCGACCAAACGTGCTTTGGAATTGATGGAAATGTTGGGGGAGTAATTTATTTTTTAGAAGCAGAAAAATTACGTTTCAGAAGAACATTAGTCCCGCTATTCCCTACAATCTTTTGTCCGCCGCTGCGGACAAAAGGATTTCCAGTTCTATCGGGGCTAGGCAAGAAGTTTATTAATTCAGTTCACCTTTTAATAATTATTTAGAGAAAATATTCAATAATATCTTAATAATTTAAGATAATTACGGTTTGTCTCCGTTCATTACATTTTTTAAATTATCGTACGCTAATCTGATGTTATCAACATTGTTATTATCATTGTGAAACATCAAAGAGGTGTGAAGTTTAAGAAATCCTTCATCATTATCAAATTCGATAATATTATTAAGTTTTGTGACGAAATTTGTCATCTTACTGTTATTATACCATCTATCAAAAGCATAAAATCTTTGATAAGCTTTTTTATCATTATCATCGCAAATATAAATTAATGCATCCTGAATGTTTTTAAAAAAAGCTGACACAATATTTCTAATTGTTTCAGAAACACTAGCATCAAAAGGAGCAGGTTCACTACTTATTTTATCTATTGTTATTTGATAGACTTGTCCAATTTCAACACCATTACCTACACAAGACGCAAGTGTAAAGTCCTCATAAAAAGCAACTCGATATTCAATTTGTCTTTTTGTAAGAAAACTGTAATAACCAAAATTAGGATGAAAAGTGTAATTATATTGTTTTAACAAGTTTGATACCTTTTGAAGTTAAGGTTTCAATAGAAGTTTTGCCTTGCAAAAAAGAGCGTACAGCTACTTTATCATCTCTCATTTTGATGATTAATTTTTTTACGGACTCTTTATTTACTATTGTAGGTTTCATTTTACAAAGAAACTTCTAAAATGTTGAATAATAAAATATTATTAATATTATTTAACTATCAGCTCTAATCCGACGTATAATCATAACCTATTCATTGTTAATAATTAAGTTTTATTTATCTTTTAATTAAGAAAAAACTTAGAGCTAAAAAGGTTTCTTTGGATGAAAATTCCAAACTAATTTTTCGATGCGATACCACTTTATTCTTTTGTTTTTATTTTTTGGATTAACCTCCATTTCTGCACAGGAAAAACCACTAATTATAGCTATAGATTCTTTAAAATCTGAAACCATTGATCCGCTTCGTCCGGCAAAAGCGGCTTTCTATTCGGCTATTGTGCCGGGATTAGGTCAGATTTACAATAAAAAATATTGGAAACTTCCATTGGTTTATGGCGCAATTGGTACAAGTACTTATTTTTATATAGATAGTCAAAAAAACTACAAACTTTACAGAGACGAATATAAAAACAGACTTGCAGGAAATCCGGCTTCTACAACTTTAGCCAGATTGGATGACAGCAGACTAATTGCTGCTCAAAAGCAATTTCAAAGAAACAGAGATTTATCAGCGCTGTTTATCGTGGGTTTTTATGTTTTAAATATTATAGATGCTAATATCGACGCCGCTTTGTCTCAATTTAATGTAAGTGAGAAATTAGCTTTAAAACCGGCTATCGACAGAAATACCTTAACGTCTGAAAATAATTTTGGAGTAGCTTTGAATTATTCATTTTAAATCGACACATACTTTTCGTGTATAATATTGTTTTCTTTTTCCTACATTTTATTTTTTTACGATCTAAATTTGTTATATATTTAGAAGTCATTAAATCGCTTAAATCTTAATTCAATTTATTATTTAGTCGAATAAAGAAACTGCTCTTATGACCGATATATTTAGAGATTTTATTACCAAACTTGCACAAGTTAGTGAGCCGGATATGAATAAAATCATGTCCTGTACAACCACTCACAATGTAAAACGAAATACCATCATTTTATCTCAGGGACAAGTTTGTAATAATCTTTATTTTTTAGAAAAAGGATGCATGCGAACTTACTACATCACAAAAGAAGGTCAGGAAAAAACAAGATTAATTTCTTTTGATAATACTCCGGTTACAGCACTTACGAGTTTTATCAATCAAAAACCTTCTGTTGAATATATTGATGCTTTAGAAGATTCCGAATTACTGTCTATCTCTCACGATGATTTTTTTATGCTTTTAAATGAAATTCCGAGTTGGGCTTTGTTTTACAGAAGAATGTTAGAATTAGCTTTTAATTTTCAAAATAACAGAATTGAAGATCTTGTAACTTTATCAGCCAAAGAACGTTACGAAAAATTAGTGCAAGATCGTCCGCATTACATTCAACGCCTTTCAAATAGAATTGTCGCCAGTTATTTAGGAATTTCTCAGGAAACCTTGAGCCGCTTAAAATCAAAATAACGATTTTGACATTTGTCAATGCACCCGTTTTTATATCGGCCTAATTTTGTTTCAAATAATTATCAAATGAAAAACTGACAATTGTAGAAATAAAAATAAACTTCACGATATGAAAATACTTTTAAAAAAACCTTCGGTAAATACAGCTCAAAATGTAATCGATAAATTCAATATTAAAGAACTAATAGAATTTGAACGTTTTTGCAGAGACAATGCCCAATGGGAAGAAATGAAAAAATGTTTTGCTAAAAATTCAACCGTAACAATTTCATGGTTCAACGGTTCGGGATATGGTTTTATCGACGCTTCAAGCAAAATGGAAACCTATGCACCTCACAAAATATACGACACTTTGATTTGGCTGAATAATGATAAAGCGGTTTCCATTACAATGGCAACAATACAAATGAGAATGGAAATTCAGGGCCATTTATTAGAGTTAAAATCAGATGCAAAACTTTTATATAAAACGCAGAAGATTGAAGGGCTTTGGTCGATAATTTCAATGGAAGGAATTTATGAAAAAGATTCTTTAACTCCCGTTTCTCCAGCCGATGGCATTGTAATTCCAAAAGAAGAAATCGCCAAATTCAGATCCAGTTATGCTAATATGTCTTATGCTTTAAGCAAAAGCGGATATGATGTTGATGTTAATTTACCGGGAATTGATAAACCTGAAATGGTAGAAAAATTGTATCAGGAATCTGAAAATTGGTTGAATTCTTAAAAACTAGACAAAATGAAAATTATCACAATAGAAGAACATTTTAGCTCACCGAAAATAAGTGCCAAAATGAAACAGTTTCAGCCAAAAAATGGTGATGTTGAAAAAGATAAAAGCATACAAGAATTAATAAAACATTTTTTGCCAAACAATGATGATATTGAAGATGTTGGCGCACGCAGAATTAAATTTATGGACGAAGCCGGTATCGACATGCAAGTCATTTCATACGGCAGCGGAAGCCCTCAGGGAATTGCAGATCCTAAAATTGCAGTTGAACTTTGTGCAGAAGCCAATGATGAATTAGCATATTTAATAAAACAAAATCCAACTCGTTTTGCCGGTTTTGCAACTTTGCCGGTTGTTGATCCTGTTGCCGCTGCGGCAGAATTAGAACGTGCAGTAAAAACTCTTGGTTTTAAAGGCGCTTTATTGGCAGGAACTTTTCAGGGAAAATTTTTTGATGCTCCTGAATTTTTTCCCATTTTAGAAAAAGCGGCAGAATTAAATGTACCGGTTTATTTGCATCCGGGAATTATTGATAAAGGAGTAGCAGATCATTATTTTAAAGATAAAAGATGGTCAAATTTGGTAAACGGAGTTTTTCCCGCAGCGGGTTTTGGCTGGCATATGGATAGTGGAATTCATGTTTTACGAATGATTCTTTCTGGAGTTTTTGACAAGCTGCCGAATCTAAAAATAATCTCAGGACACTGGGGAGAATTTGTGCCTGTTTTTCTGGAACGATTAGATGAAACACTTTATCCTGAAATGACAAATTTGAAACGTGCCATTTCAGAATATTACAAAGAACATGTTTACATCACACCAAGCGGAATTTTTTCTGAAACTCAACTGCAATTTGCAATCATACAAATGGGTGCAGATCATATTATTTACTCGGGAGATTATCCTTATTTAATAAAATACGACACGGGTGATTTCCTTAAAAATGCTTCAATTTCTGATGAAAACAAAGCAAAAATAGGCCATTTGAATGTAGAGAAATTACTGAATTTATAAAACATTACAATAAATAAATATGGAAAATACTAAACAACCCATAGAAGGTGTTACAACAGGAATATTAAAAGTTTCAGGCGCAGAATTGTATTATGAAACAAAAGGAAAGGGACCTCTTTTATTAATGATTCCGGGGGCAAATGGAGATCATTTTATTTTTACACCCATTCGCGAAATAGTAGCAAAAACGTTTACGGTTGTAACATATGACCGTAGAGGATTTTCGGGTTCTAAACTTATTGGAGAACAAGATTATACCCATCGTATCGATACAGATGCCAATGATGCGGCAAGTTTAATCAAACATCTTACAAGCGAGCCAGCTTTTGTATTTGCAAGCAGTTCAGGAGCTTTGGTTTCGCTTCAGTTGATGACACTTCATCCGGAAATAATTAAAGCGCTTGTTCCGCATGAACCAACGGCTTTAAAATATTTACCAGATGGCGAAAAATGGAAGACTACTGTTCAGGAAATTTATGATATTTATACTAAAGAAGGTCAAGGTCCTGCAAAAGAAAAATTTGTAAATGAACTTATTCCTAATACAAAAGACGGAGAATTCATGAAGGCAGGAAATGGACCGGAAACACCAAATACAACTTATTGGTTTAAATATGAAGTGAGACAATATCCATCAACTGATTTTGACACTAATAAATTAGAAGAAAACAAAGATAAAATCCTTTTTTGCGTAGGAAGAGATTCGATAAATACAATGCCGGCTTGGCCCGTTACAAACCTGGCAAAACAATTTGGGACCGAAGTTTTATCTGTTCCCGGAGGACATTTAGGATATGCATTACATCCTGCAGAATTTGCACAGGATTTTATTGCAGGTTTAGAAAAAAGAGGTAAAATTTAAAAATATAGTTTGCCATAGATTATAAGATTCTCCAAGATTAGAAAATCATTTTAATCCTTTAATCTGTGGTAAAAAACTTATTTCAAAATAAAAATGCCGGATGAAATTTTCATCCGGCATTTACTTTTTAAAAAATATTAATTCGTGCTAATTCGTGAAATTCGTGGCGAAAAAACTATATCTTTTTCAATCCCTTTAATTCTGCAGGATTTCCTTCTTTAATGCTAATGGCAACGCCACCACCCGGAGCTAAATACTGTTTTAGAATTGTTTTAGAATTTACTACAACTTTAGTCACGGTATATTTTTGTGGATTTACGTTCCAATTCGCTTCTTTTGCATCAGCATAAATAGTAGCAATGAAGTTCTTTCCGGCAGGTAAATAATCAAAAGTAATGTTTGCTGTTCTTGCGTTTTCATCGGTAATTCCGCCAATAAACCATTCGTTTTTGCCTTTTGCTTTACGGGCAATCGTGATATAATCTCCAGGTTCAGCTTCGAGAATATAACTGTTATCCCAATCTACAGCAACATCTTTGATGAACTGAAAAGCATCTGGAAAACGTTCGTAATTACCCGGAATATCAGCCGCCATTTGCAACGGACTGTACATCGTAACATAATACGCCAATTGTTTTACCAAAGTCGTATTTACACGTTGCGAACTTCCGGTTCCGTAATAAGATAAATCAGTTTGGAAAATCCCCGGAGTATAATCCATTGGGCCACCCATTAAACGGGTAAATGGTAAAATGGTTGTGTGATCCGGCGCTAAACCTCCCATAGATTCAAACTCTGTTCCGCGAGCAGATTCCTGAGCAATCCAGTTTGGAAAAGTTCTGTTTAAACCTGTTGGACGAACGGCTTCGTGACTATCGATCATGATTTTATAATCGGCGGCACGTTTGGCAACATTGATGTAATGATTCACCATCCATTGTCCGTCATGATGTTCGCCACGCGGAATAATTTTACCTACATAACCTGTTTTTACAGCGTCGTAACCGTTGTCATTCATGAATTGGAAAGCACGATCCAAACGACGTTCGTAATTGGTTGCTGATCCTGAAGTTTCGTGGTGCATAATAATTTTTACCCCTTTTGAAGCGGCATAAGCATGAACCGCTTTTACATCAAAATCAGGATATGCAGTTACGTAATCAAAAACTTCTTCTTTCCAGTTCCCAATCCAGTCTTCCCAACCAATGTTCCAGCCTTCAATAAGAATTGCATCGAAACCATTTTTAGAAGCAAAATCAATGTATTCTTTTGCGCGTTCTGTTGTCGCTCCGTGTTTTCCGTTTGGCGTAAGTTTGGTAAAATCATCCGTTAGTTTTACGTTGTTTTCTTTTCCAAAAGCCCAGGTACTTTTTCCGGCAACAAAATATTCCCACCAAATCCCGATGTATTTTACCGGTTTTATCCACGAAACATCTTTGTAACTTGTTGGTTCATTAAGATTCAGAATTAGTTTTGAAGCCAAAATTTCTGTTGCTTTATCGCTTACCACAATGGTTCTCCACGGCGATTGTGCATCAGTTTGCATATAACCTTTTGCACCAACGGCATCAGGTGCTAAATGACTTTTCATTTTGTTGTTTACAGCGTCAACTTCAAGATACATTGCCGGATAATTGATCAAAGCAGCTTCGTGAATGTTGATGTACAAACCGTCATCAGATTTCATCATCGAAGGAGTTTGTACTGATAATTCCTTGATAGGCCATTGCGAATTGATTTCGATCGTTGCTTTTTTCATCAGCGAAGGAATTTCAGAAATCTTTGAAGTCGTATACGCATATTCATTAGTATCATAATCTCCCGGAATCCAGAAGATTTTATGATTTCCTGCCAGGTTAAATTCAGAACGTTCTTCTTTTATTACAAAATAATTCAGATCATTTTGCTTTGGAAATTCATATCTAAAACCCAATCCGTCGTTGAATAAACGGAAACGTATGCGAATGTATCTGTTGTTATTTTTGGCTTGAGCCAAAGTGACAACCAATTCGTTGTAATTGTTACGAATTGTTTTTTCTTCGCCTAAAACAGGATTCCAATTTTCATCTACAGAAGATTGTGCCGTATTTGTAACGGTAAAACCATCCATAAACGAAGGCAGATCTTTTAATTCTAAACCCAAAGAACTTGGTTTTATAACTGCTTTTTGCTTGTATGATAATTGGTAAGACGGAATTCCGCCTTCTTTTAATTCAAATTTTAAAGAAAGATTTTTGTTGGGCGAAGTTATTTCCTGCGCCTGAAGCCATAATGAGTTGGCACAGACAAAAAGTAACAGCGCGATTTTTTTGCCCAAACGAATTTGGAAAAAGGATTTTTGGGATTGAAAATTCATGTTTATTTAGTTTTTTGCAAATCTAATTTAATTTTAAAGTTGCGCAGTATTAATTCTTCAATACTAAGTATTGAAAAGGAAGTAATGTGATTTCAGTGCCAAGAGTTACTGCATTTCCTGTAAAAGCATCTTTCCATGTGCCTTTTAATGAATTTGCAACAAGATATTTTGCATCATTATTAGTTAAGTTCGAAAGCACTAAAACTTTTTCAGCATCTTTTACCATTGTAAAAGCACTTACAGCATCGCTGCTGTATCCGGTATAAGTTCCTTTTTTGATAGCAGTACTTGAGTTTCTGAAAGCAATTATTTTTTTGTATTGAGCCAGCATTTCCGGATCTGCAGTTGACCAGTCAATTGTATTTTTTTCGAAATAATTAATCCTTTGTGCATATCCAATTTCCTGTCCGTTATAAATCATTGGAACAGATTTCATGTAAGCGGCAACAACAAATGTCGCTATAGATCCTTTTTTACCACCGAAAAGCTCAATTGGAGTTCCTTCGGCAAAGTTGACATCATGATTGCTGGTATATCTTACGATTCTATAATCTTCATTGTAATTTGTCGAATATTCTGCAGCATTTGCATTTTGTATTGTACTTGCAGATAAATTTTCTTTAAATACTTTTTCTAAAGTGCTGAAAAAATTAAATCCAAAAGTATAATCAAAACCAGATCTAAATAGATTCACGTTTGTACCTTCTGCCAACATTAATATTTTCTGATTTTTTTTAATTTTTCTTAGTTTTGAAACGGCTTCAGTCCAAAAATCCTGTGGGACAAAATCAGCGTAATCGCATCTGAAACCATCAATATTTGCAGTATAAATCCAGTACTCCATAGCATCAATCATGGCATCTTTCATTTGTCTATTGGTAAAATCCAATTGGGCAACATCATTGTAATTGGTTCCCGGAGGAATAATGATTTTCCCGTCAGGGCCCTTTTGATACCAATCAGGATGTTGGGTAATCCAGGCATTGTCCCATGCAGTATGATTGGCAACCCAGTCTAAAATAACAGCCATATTTTTTTTGTGCGCTTCTTCAACCAGCACCTGAAGATCTTGTAAAGTTCCAAAATCCGGATTTATTGCTTTGTAGTCTTTTACAGCATAAGGAGAACCCAGTCCTGCCGCAACTTTTTCTTTTCCAACCGGAAAAACGGGCATTAAATAAATAACATTTACACCCAATTCCTGAATTTGAGTTAGGCGATCCTGAACACCTTTTAATGTTCCGGCCTGACTGAAAGAACGGATATTTACCTGATAAATAATGGCATCTTCTTTATTAGGCATTTTATCGAATGAGGCGCCGTATTGCGGATAAGGAGGAGGTGTATTTGAATCTGAATCGTTATCAGATGAACTACAGGAAACAAACGCTAACGTAAGCAGTAGTGCATAAACGATGTTTATATTTGATTTCATAATTTTAATTTTTTTAATACGTCCAGAGTTTGTTTTGAGATGATAACCTCTAAAAATTTTAAGATAGCCTGCCTTTCGCTCAAAAAAGGCAGGTATCAACTCAAACTAATCTAAACTGTAATTTTAAATACTGATATAGATTATTTTTTAACTATTGTACATGTTGCAGTTGCCGGATAACCGTTTGAGACAGGATCAACTTCATCGATTTTAAAAGTGATTTCATATGTTCCTGCTTCACTGATACCATAAGCACCTCCATTGTCAAGATTTACGGTATTTGTAGATGAATCTGCAGGTCCGTAATTAACTGACCAATTATTATTTAATTTGAACTTTACACTTCCGGGTAATAAGTTGGCAGTAATTTTCCATGTTTTGGTTTGATGGTCATATGACATCGGAATAGCGTTATTCCAACCATAATCTTTATCTTCAGGTGTTGGTGCATGTGTTGCATCTCCTGCAATTCCCCAAGCATACGGAATAGAGGTCCATTTTAGTGTATTTAAATTTACTTTGATCTGGTATGATCCTGCTCCAGGCAAATGAAAATTAGGTTCGCTTCCGTTTTTTAAATCATTATTGCTATTTCCTGCACCGTAATATTGATCCCAGTTTCTGGCAGTATTCAATTTAAAGTCAGTACCATTACCAGCAGGAAGTGTAACGTAACCCTGATAAACACCTTTTGAAATAGCGGTTAAAGCCGCAGCAGTTCCTACATTAAATTCTCCCTGATAAAATCCTGGCATATAAATTTCACCAAAAACGACACTTTTTTCATAAGGAGTAACCGTTAATGTGATGTAATCTGAGTACACTTTATGATCTACACTGGCTTCTACACGAACCACTAATTTCCCCGCTACATTAGGTAAAAGGCCTAAGTCTATAGCAATTTTGTTTAAGTCTCTCCCTATTAAAGCTTTGCTTAAAACATCTTCACCGGCTTCTATTCGTTTCGATTTTAACCACGCCTTTGGTCCGGTAATGTCAGGAATTATATCAATTTGCAATGCATAAGTAACAGGCGTACCAACAGGAAATGCGACAGCAGGCCATGAAATTAATTCTACAGATTGATCTTCTGTCTCTTCATTTAGAACCAATGTGGTAGAAGAAGCTTCAATATTACTTGAAAAAGGTACCGTTTTTAAGGTCGTTAATTCTGCATCACTTTCACAGGAGGCACCTAAAAAAAGCAGTGTGCCCAATACAAATAATTTATTTATATATTTTTTCATAATAGTTTTATTTTTTATTATCCCGGATAGCCTGGATTTTGTTTTAACCCTCTGTTAGCATTTAAAGCAGATGTTGGAATAGGGAATAATTTTCTGAAAGCAGGAGATTCCCCTCTGAACTGGTTTGGCAGTAAAAATTTGTTAAAACGAATCATATCCTGTCTTCTGTGTCCTTCCCAGTTTAGTTCAAAACCTCTTTCGTTGTACACATCATCAAGAGTTGGATTTGCGTTTAATGGATCTAATCCCGCACGTACTCGAATTTGGTCTATAAAAGGTTTTGCAGCTCCTGTATTTCCTAAACGAACATTACATTCTGCCATCATTAAAATAACATCGGCATATCTGTAAATTGGAAAATCATTTGAAGCTCCGCCTCCTGTATTTGATCCGGCCGGATAAAATTTAATATTACGAACACCAGCTTGTGGAGGTGCTCCAGGATTATCTAAAGACGGAACATCTAATGTATAATTAACACCACCTGGCTGTTCGCCTACCAAAAACTGTTTTTTACGAATATCATTGTCAGCATATTTCAGGTAAAATTCTTTGGGAACAATAGTCCCGTTCCAACCGTCATATCCAAATAAAGCTTTTGCATTTGGTCCGGATAGACTTCTAACCGCATAAACATTACGGGATAAAATATCAATAGTAGCAAAAATGGATAAAATAGTTTCGTCCTGAGGCGATACATCTCCAAATAACTCGTAGTATTTATTTCCAAGTGGACTAGAGGCACTTGCTTCGCCAGAGTGTAATGAAAATCCACCATCACTTACTTTATTACAAGCTGCTAAACACTCACTCCATTTTGCTTCACCAGTATAAACCTCTGCATTAAGATACACTTTCGCCAATAAGGTATATCCTGCCCATTTGTTGAAACGGCCATAAAAATCACCTCCTTTTGTACCATAAAGTAATTCTACATTTTCAGTAAGTTCTTTTACAATAAAGTTATATACTTCTTTACGGCTGGCTTGCGGAATTTTATCTACAGTAACATTGTTGTCTGTATAAAAAGGAACGTCTCCAAAATCATCTATTAATAAATAATAGAAAAAAGCACGCAATACTTTAGCTTCTGCAATTTTTGCTGTTTCGGCATTTGATTTTTCTAATAATCCTACAGCTAAATTGGCATTGAAAATACCTTTGTACAACCAATTCCAGGTATTGTTTATAATACCTTCGGTTGGTAACCATGTGTGTTTATGCAAACGGGCATAATCTTCCTGCCAGTTACCATCTGTTCTGTGTGGGATAACCTGTTCATCAGATGCCATACAGTTCATATCATACCAGCCGTTATCTGCACCCGCATAACCAACACCGGTAGCTCCATCTCTTGTAAATTCTCCCGGAATCTGTGCATAAATACCTGCTAAGGCACTATTGGCTCCTTCAGGAGTGGAGTAAAAGTCATCTGCGGCATATTTGTCGTATACATTTTCATCAACGTCAGTACAGCTAAATAAGGCAAGTAAAGAGATACCTGCCAACAATATATTTTTAATTTTCATTTCTTTTACTATTTAAATTTTACACTTAAACCAAATGCAATACTTCTGGTACGAGGATAAATTCCTTTATCACCTCCAAAATTGTCTTCAGATTTTCCGCTTCCGCTTATATTTAATTCCGGATCAATACCTGTATAATCAGTAATTAGTAATAAGTTATTTCCAGTAAGTGAAAGTCGGATCGAATCAACATATTTATCTGTAAAACGGAAACTGTAACCTGCTGTAACATTCTCTAATCGTATGAAAGAACCGTCTTCTAACCATATGTCTGATGCGTATGGTGAAGTACGAATGCCTTTATCAACACCGCTTTGTAAAAGATTTGATTTACCTGTATTTTCAAGCATGCTTAGGGTTTGATTAAGCTGATTGTAAACTTTATTGCCTCCTGAACCTCTCCATAACATAGAAACATCAAAATTTTTGTATCTGTAGGTTGGGTTGAAAGCAAACGTATAAGTTGGTAACGCAGTTCCTGCATAATAACGATCGGCGCTTGTAACACCCTGATCAATAGCACCATCTGCGTTACGATCTAATACAGTTTCTACTCCATTAGAATTTACGCCTGTGTGTTGTAAAGGATAAAATGCACCCACAGGTTTTCCTTCAACAAGGAAAGAGTTTGGAGCTCCCCATCCCACATAATCTGTATTTAAAGGAACGCCATTAATACTTCCGCTTAAATTAAGTACTTTATTTTTCATAAACGAAACGTTACCGCCTAATGTAAGTGTACTGTTTTCGGTTCTGATAAGATCATATGCCAAAGACACCTCTAAACCTTTATTGGAGATACTCCCAACATTTGCTTTGATGGTATTGTAAGCATAAGGTGGCTGTGGTACTGTGTAATCAAGTAATAAATTATCTGTTGTAGCATCATAAACATCTACAGTTCCTCTTAATCTATTGTCTAAAAGAGCGAAGTCAAGACCAATGTTGGTTTGTTTTTTGGTTTCCCATTGTAAATCAGCATTCGCATTTTGACTAATACCGAAATTAGTAATTAAGGAACCTCCAAAATAAGCTGATCCCTGTCTGCCTACTAATGAAAGAGAGTTTTGAGGGTAAAGACCTTGTTGGTTACCTGTAACACCGTATCCAACACGTAATTTAAGTTCATTAAATAAATTTTGGGTTCCCATAAAGGACTCCTTGTTTATTTGCCACGCTACAGATGCAGACGGGAAATCTCCCCATTTGTTATTTACACCAAATACAGATGAACCATCTCGTCTAAAACTTCCGGTAAATAAATAACGATTCAGTAATGAATAATTTACACGTCCTAAAAAGGATACTAATGTTCTGTCATTTTTATATGATTCTATATCTCCAGACGTAACTTTCGATAAATCACCTAACTGCAATGCATTGTAAGTAGTTTTATCACTTATAAAACCTTTTGCCTGAGTATAATTACCCTGATAAGCTTGGTTTTGCCATTCGTATAAAGCCAATGCATTTATGCTGTGAATGCCAAATGTTCTCTTGTAAGTAAGACTTGCATTCATCAATCTTTCGTTTTGCTTTTCATTTTTAATGTTAGCATATCCATTTTGACTAACTGCATAGGCATTTGTCGATTCTACCGGAAGGAAATATCCAACAGAACTGTTTGTTTTTCTCCAGCTGCCAAACCAGCCAAAGGTTAAGCCTTTAGCTAAATCCAGATCAGCCTTCAGGCTTCCAAATAAATTGTCTTCTTGTCTTTCATTAGTAACGGTTTGTGCAGCTGCATAAGGATTCAGGTATTGAAACACATTTGGATCTGTAAAATAACTTCCATCAGGATTAAAAACAGGATCTGTTGGTCGCATTAAATAAGCATTTGTTATCAAATTTGACATATAAGCAGCTGTTCCAATATTCCCAATACTGCTATCAGTATTGTTAATTCCGTTAGTTAAATTAAATGACAATTTTAATTTATCATCAAGGGCTGTTTGTGTTGCCTGAACACGGCCAATATATTTTTTATTTCCCGTGTTTATTACTACACCGTCTTGTAAAATAGCTGTTATAGAGGCTCTATAGCTAAATTTATCTGTTCCTCCGCCAAATGCTAAACTGTGTGTTTGTGTTACACCGGTTTGGGTCAAAAGACCATACCAATCGGTATCTGAAGCATGGTTTGCAGATGCCGGAACGCCAACAGTCTGAGCAGTTTGCCACCATTGGTCAGCACTCAGCATATTTAGCTTTTTTGGAATAAAATCTAAAGAAGTAGATCCGGTATACTCCAATGTTGTTCTTCCTGCTTTATTTTTTTTAGTGGTTACGATAATTACTCCGGGTGCTCCTCTTGAACCATAAACAGCAGTTGCTGAAGCATCTTTAAGAACATCGATACTTTCTATTTCGCTTGGCGGAACCTGATTTAACAAATCCAGATTTCCCTGAATTCCGTCTACGACTACTAAGGGATCATTTCCTCCAATCAAAGAGCCAATTCCTCTAATACGCACACTTGGTCCTGAACCCGGTTCGTTACCAATTTGAGTAATATTGACACCTGCAGCTTTGCCCGAAATTAATTGTAATGGGTTTACAATAGCGCCTTGATTCATGTCTTTTGAAGCAATTGAAGAAACAGCTCCTGTAATATCTTTTTTAACGGTTGTGCCGTAACCTACAACCACTATTTCCTGCAAATCTGTAGCATCTGGCATAAGCTGAATGTTGATCACATTTTGACTGGCCACTACTTTTTTCTCTTTATAACCTACAAAGGATACAATGATTACAGAAGATGGACTTTCTACAGTAAGTTTATATTTTCCGTCAAAATCAGTAACCATACCATTTTTTGTTCCTTCTTCATTAACCGAAGCTCCGGGTAAAGGCAAACCATTTTCGTCCGTAATAATTCCGGATACAGTTTGTTTTTGATAGAGAATGTTTTGTGTTTTTAGTTCCGGTTTTTTTAAGATAATCTGAGTATCCCGAATTTTAAATTCTGTTGGGGTTCCTTTAAAAAGTTTATCTAAAACAACATTTATCGGCTGGTCTTTTACAGAAATAGAAATCGTTCGGTCTAAGTCGATATCGTTCAGTTTGTAAATAAACCTGAAATCAGTTTTTTGTTCTATGGTCTCAATAACCTTCTCGATTGTTGAATTGTTTAATTCAAGGGTTACTTTTGTTTTTTGGGCATAAGTATTCCCTCTAATATTAAACATGGCGACCAAAATAAGTAGTGTAGTTAGTTTCAATTTTAGGTCATATTGGAACATTGGGTATTTAAACCCAACATTCTTTGATTTTTTTTTCATAATTTTGTTAATTGATTGTAGTTAATTCGTTATATTCAATCACTTAGTTAATCGGAAATTGTTCGCAGCTCTTTCCGATTTTTTTATTCCTTTACTTTTATTCTCTCATATTTTTTCATTGGTTTTAGTGGTTATTTAATTAGTATTTGATTGTTTTTTATGGTGTAATTGATGCCGTGAATGTCATTGAAATAACTCATTACTTTTTCTATCGATTCATCGCTAAAACTCGCATTGAATTTTTCGTTAGCCAGTTTTTCGTTTTTGTTTACAATCGTAACATTATAGCGTCTTTCCAGTTTTGTAATGATATTTTTGAAAGTCATATTTCTAAATGTCAAACCGCCATTGATCCATGAAGTATAAATATCTGTAATAACAGGTTTTGTAGAAATCTGGGCATTTTCTCTATTGAAGCTTCCTCTGAATCCTGGTTTTAAAATTGTATTGGTAGTAGCATCAAATTCTTCGTTTGAGCGATACATTCCAACAGAACCTTCAACCAAAACAACATCTGTGGCAGCATCTTCAGGGTAATTAGAAACATTAAAATGAGTTCCTAATACACGAATATTCAAAGCATCGGCATTTACTATAAAAGGATGTTTTTTATCCTTGGCAACATCAAAAAAAGCTTCGCCATCCAGAAAAACCTGTCTGTTTTCGCCGGCAATAAATTTCACTGGATATTTTAGAGTTGTTCCGGCATTTAGATGCACCATTGTTCCGTCAGACAATTGTAATCTGAATTTTTTGCCATACGGAATCTTAATCGTGTTGTAGGTTATTTTCTCTAAATCTGAATTATTGTCGTAAACAATTTTGTCTCCATCCTGATTTCCTACTATGTTTCCATCTGCATCTCTAACTTCAACTTTATTGTTTTCAGATATAATTTGCGTATTTCCATTTTCTAGTTGCAATACGATATCTGTGCTTTTAAAATCGAATTTTTGTTCGGTTTGAGTTTTAAAAGCATTTTTTTGATAAGCAAAACCAATTCCTAATAAAACAACAACCGAAGCGGCGATTGCAATATATTTTCTAAAGTTTGATTTCTTAGGACTGATTTCTATTACAGTCTCCTCTTCTTTTGTGTTTGCTAAAATAGAAGCAAAAATAGAATCAGCCGTTTGTTGATCCATTTTAGGCATTTCGCCAAGAAGATTTTGAATATCCTCTACAGAAGGAAAATCATCCGTTAGCTTATTTTTTTTGTAGTAGGCAATTACCTCGTTTGTTTCTTCGGGTGTACATTGGTTCAAAACAAACTTTTGTAAAAGGGGTTGCATTTCAGAATTTGAATTCATTACGAATTGATTTTTAAGTCCGGGTTTTATATAATACAGTTGAAAGGAAGTTGAGTACTACTCAAACGTTGTAATTTTTTCAATTTTAACATGTTGATAGAAAAAAAACTTGTGAAGTATTGATTTTGTTGAGGTTGTTTAATAAAAAAAATATTTTTAATTTTTTAGAGAAGCGACCCGTTTTGTCATCCTGACGCAGGAAGGATCACACTTGTAGCTCGACAAAGATTGGCGATTTTGTTTGCGGAGTTTCTCGTGTGATCCTTCCTGCGTCAGGATGACAACATTGCCTAAATCTTTGCGGTTAAACCAAAAAAAAATCACCCGGAAAGAGTGATTTTAATGGTTAAATGTGGTTTTTTGGTTTAGATAATTTCGTCATGAACCTGAAAAAAGACCCGCATCGATTCTAATGCTTTACTCATTTGATTCCTGACTGTATTGATAGAGATGCCGAGTTCCTGACTGATTTCTTCGTAAGTCATTCCTTTTTTCCTTGACATCTTAAAAATTTTCTTTCGTTTTGGTGGCAATTGCCCCATGGCTTCTTTTCGTAACTTCTTACAATCGGCTTCACGAATCGAATAATCGCCATAATCATGAGATTTCTGGCTTTCGTAAAAAATGGCTTCTTTTAGTAATGCATCATTTGCTGCTTTATTCAAAGAATTAAATGCCTGATTTCTGGCAATTGTAAAAATATAGGCTTTAAAAGATTGTTCCGGATTTAAGTTTTCGCGATGTTGCCAAACTTTCATAAAAACATCCTGAACATTTTCTTCTGCAGCTTCTTTTGATTTTAATAAACTAATGCTGTAACCATAAATATCCTGATGGTATAAATCAAAAAGCTGACGAAATGCTTTTTCGTTGCCATTTCTGAGCTCACTCACCAATAATTTGTCGCTATGGTTCTTCGCTTCTAACATTAATTTAATTAGTCCGTATTTAAATCTAATTATATTATGATACTATCAAAATTGATACTCTAATTTGCTGATGGGTTAGCAAATATATAAAAATATTATTCGCAACAAATTTTATTAAAAAAAACTTAATTCTGTATTTTTTAATAAATTTTATGCTGAATACCAGTAAAGTCAATGGTAACGCGCTTTTTATCAGTTCAATATGTTTTTGACTTATATCTTAAAAATTAATTATTCAGATAATTATTTATTGCGAATATTCTTATTTGTGGCTACGAAGAATGATGATTTGATAATTAAAGGGCAAAAAAAATCCTTTTATCTTTCTGGAGAAGAAAGATAAAAGGATAGTATAACGAATCGTAATGATTTTGTGATTTAAAAAATTTATTAGTTTTTTAGGTCTTTAATTACCTTAAAAGCAACATCAACCTGATCTTCTCCAACTAAAATGGTGAATTCATTTGAAGTCGAAATTACCTCATTGATGATAATTCCTTCCCAGGCCAAACGTTGAAAAATGAAATAATAAATACCCGGAACTACGATGTTTTCTTTTGGTAATTTTACTGTAATAGAAGCCAGATTATCTAATTTCTGAATTAGTTTTTCGCGCATAAAATGCTTTTCAACCAAATGATTTACGCTGCTGCTAACTACGATATTAGTCTCGTTTACACCACGAGATGAGGTATAAAATATATCAGATAAAGCATTAATATCCGAAATTAAATCAGCTTGTTTGTTTAAAACCGTTTCAGAAGCTGCAAAAGTGTAATCTGTCAATTCAGAACGAACCGTGATTTCACCAATATTCTTGATTACTTTATTGATTTTATGGTTCAGTTTAAAATCTAATTCTTCCGTGAGTCGTTTCAGCGACATTACAACAGCACCTTGTTTCACCTCTTTGCCAAATTCACTTTCCAATTCGGTCATAATGTTCCGAGAAAGCGACGTCAGGTTGATGATTCCAAGCGATAGCGCATTTAATAAAAAAGGTTTTGTTTTGATGTAATTTTCGACGATTGAAGAAACAGTTTTCATAGTTTTTTTTCTTTTTTTTTGTAACTTAATTGTGTTGGTTTAGTTAATAGGGGATGTTATAAATTCCTGCAAATATAAATAAAAAAACAATTTGTTACAAATATAACAATAAAAAATTATGTTAAAAATGATAAAAAGCATCTGTAAAATGTTCAATTGCAAATGTTTCGCCTTTTTTATGTATGGCTACGATGTCAAATCTTATGCTTAAATCATCACAAAAATCCTTTTCCCTATCGTTTATGTAGGCATTTACTGCTTTTATCAGAAGTTGGATCTTTTTCGGTTTCACAAAATCCTGCGGAGCACCAAAATCTAAACTCGATCTCGTTTTTACTTCAACAATGGCCAAAACAGATTCTTTTTGAGCAATAATATCAATTTCGGCCTTCTGAAAAGTCCAATTTCGATCTAAAATTTTATACCCTTCTTTCCGAAGAAATTCTACAGCAAGTTCTTCGCCTTTTTTTCCAAGTTCATTGTGTTCAGCCACTTTTATGTTATGAGTTTTAAGTTATGAGTTATGAGTTTGTTTTGCACGCAAAGACGCAAAGTCGCAAAGAATTAAATAAAACTTTGCGACTTTGCGTCTTTGCGAGATTTTTATGTGGTATTTGGATTCTTCTTAATTGAAAGAAAACGAGAAATTATTATTTTTGAAAAGTAACAATACTTCCGGTTTCATTAACGTCGATCGATATCGTACTTCCCATAATAAGCGCTCTGTTATCCTGAATGTGCCCGGCCGGAAAATTGAAAATTACCGGAATATTGTATTTTTTAGTAACATCATCTATGATTTCGACAGCATTTTTACCCCATGGCACTTCGTTGTCTTTCATTTTAGTCATTCCGCCAACGATGATTCCTTTTAGGTTTTCAATACAGCCATTACGCCTTAAATTGATCATCATTCGATCGATGTGATATAAGTATTCATCAAGATCTTCGATAAATAAAATTTTGTCCTTGCAGTCAATAGCCGATGGAGATCCTAACAAACTATATAAAATAGATAAGTTACCGCCAACCAATTCGCCGGTTGCTTTACCAAAACGGTTCATTTTATCCGGAGCTACAGAATAAGATAATGGCTCGCCAAACAAACTCGATTTCATCGAACTGATTGCAGCCGGAGTAGCACGCGGAATAGTTACCGGCATTACACCATGAATCGATTTATAACCCATAGTATTCAAATGATTGTGCAAAACCGTTACGTCGCTAAAACCAATAACCCATTTTGGGTGTTGTTTAAATTTGGTAAAATCTAAAAGATCAATCATTCGCACGGTTCCATATCCGCCGCGAACACACCAAATTGCTTTAATATTCGGATTGTCTAATTGATGTTGAAAATCTGCTGCACGTTGTTCGTCAGTTCCGGCAAGTTGATTAAAATCAAGTCCAATTGAGGTTCCCACAACAGCTTCTAATCCCCAGCTTTTTAATAAATCTATGGTAGGTTTTAAGTTGTCGTCGATATTTTTTCTGGCAGTTGCTAAAATGGCTACAGTATCTCCTTTTTGTAAATAAGGTGGTGTTATCATGTTTTGTTGTGATTGACAAGTGAATGAATGCAAAGCAAAAATAAGAAATATGAATTTACAACTGGCAAAGTGTTTCTTTAAGTATTGGTTTGGGCTCATGTTCATGGTTCTTTTGCTAATTCAGTATTAATGATAAACAAATATAGAGATTTTAAAAAATAAAATAATTAGAAAAATCTTACAAATAAATTAATTTCCTTAAATTGAACTTTTTAAAAAATTTAGTTGATGAAGATTATTATATCTAAGATATATCTTATTGCGCTGTTTTTTCTTTCGGTTTCACAGGCACAGTCAAAAAAATATACCATTCATACTGTTGCATTTTATAATTTCGAAAATCTTTTCGACACCATAAATGATCCTACAACCCATGATGACGAATGGACTCCCGATGGAGCGCAACATTGGACCAAAGAAAAATACGAACAGAAATTAAAAAATCTTTCCAGAGTTTTATCTGAAATAGGAACTCCTGAAAATCCCAACGCACCAACAATAATTGGAGGTTCTGAAATCGAAAACCGTGGCGTTCTCGAAGATTTACTAAAACAACCCAAATTACAGTATCTTGACTACGGAATCATTCATTTTGATTCTCCCGATAAACGCGGAATTGATGTTGCGTTGCTTTATCAAAAGAAATATTTCAGACCCACTTCTTATTCTAATATTCCCTTATATATCTATAAAAATAATACAATTGTAAAAGACGAAAAGAAAGAAGAACCAGATGATGATATCGAAGTAAAAACAGCCAACAATAACCGAATTTTTACAAGAGATCAGCTTTTAGTAACCGGTTTTCTCGAAGGCGAGGAGATCCATATTATCGTCAATCACTGGCCATCGAGATCAGGTGGTGAAAAAAAGAGCAGTCCGTTTCGGGAATTGGCAGGAAGTTTAAACCGAAAAATTATCGATTCGCTGCAACAAATAAATCCCAATGCAAAAGTCATGACAATGGGCGATTTAAACGATGGCCCGTTCAACCGAAGTGTAAAAATAGCCTTGGGAGCAAAAGCAAAAAAGAGCGAAGTTCCTGAATTTGGAACTTACAACCCGTTTGAAGAACTGGCAAATAAAGGTATGGGAACGATCGCTTTTCGGGATTCATGGGATATTTTCGACCAGATTATCATTACAGAATCCCTTATAAAATCTGATTTTTCGACCTTTAAATTTTGGAAAGCAGGTATTTTTAGCAAACCCTATCTCATTACGACTTCAGGACAATACAAAGGATATCCGCTTCGGCATAGTTTGACCGAAGTAGGTTTTAGCGATCATTTTCCCGTTTATATTTATTTGATAAAAGAGATGAAATAGTTTTCAGTTTACAGTCCCAGTTTTCAGAATATTGTAACTGTAAACTGGGACTGTAAACTGATCACTTTTTACTAACTTAGCTTCATAGAAACCCAGCACCACTAAAAATGTCAATAGCAAAACCTTTCAACCTAACCAAATGGATCGACGAAAACCGTCATTTACTTAAACCGCCAGTAGGAAATAAAAATCTTTATGTAGATTCCGGCGATTATATCGTGATGGTTGTTGCAGGGCCAAACGCCCGAAAAGATTACCATTATAACGAAACCGAAGAGCTTTTTTACCAACTCGAAGGAAGTATAAAAGTTGTGATTCAGGAAGATGGCGAACGTAAGGAAATGGAATTGAATGCCGGAGATATGTACCTTCATCCATCTAAAATTCCTCATTCTCCAGTTCGTTCAGAAGGTTCTATAGGTTTGGTAATCGAACGCAAACGTGCCGGAAAAGGATATACTGACGGATTGCTTTGGCATTGCGACAATTGCAATCATAAACTCTACGAAGTGTTTTTTGAATTGCACAATATCGAAAAAGACTTCCTGCCGCATTTCGAGCATTTCTATAATTCAGAGGAATTAAGAACTTGTGATAATTGCGGAACCGTAATGGAATCTGATCCTAGATTTGTCGCGAAGAAATAAACATATCCTAACAGGTTTTTAAAACCTGTTAGGTATTATAATATTAGCAATAGAAATAAAAGTCTTTTAAATTTTAGTTTGTTAGGAGCTATTTCCCGCTATCCGTTTCAATCTTTTCCTGGCTAAAGAAGCCAGAAAAAGGATTTCCACTTCTATCGGGGCTAGGGCATTAGTTTTCATAAGAATGATTGTGCTTTTAAAGAAAGAATATTACTATATTTGCATCATAAATGATATAAAATTAAATCAAAAATGATACAAGAAATTATCACATATAAAAATATACTAAATAGTATTGAAGATTTAATGGATAAGTCTCCATTTAAAAAAGCTTATATTATTGAAAAAGCAGGCATACCTAGTCCTACTTTTTATAGAAAACTAAAAACCCAGTCTTTTACTCCGGATGAGATGCTTTCTATTGCAAAAATACTTTCTCCGGAAGAAAATTTTCGATTAGAACTAAAAGCAGAAATTGAACAAGCTAAACGTGAGTATGAAGAAGGTAATTTTATGACTCATGAGGATATGTTACTTGAACTAAAAAGTAAAAATATTATTTAATTTAAAAATTTAAAATTGTTAATGGCTTCTGACGGTTGTCATAAAATCTGATTAAATGAATAAAATCCTGATTTATTATATAGTATAAAGAAGTATACTTTGAAATTAAGATTTCGTTGCATTCTAGATCGCGTCTAAATTTTCCTAAATGAGGATTTATTGCAATTAAATCAAGAATATGTAACACTTCGTTTGCAAATTTTTGAGCAATTTCATTACTTCGATATTGAAGTAAATAATTTCGTGTGTTATAAAAAGTATAATTAGCTCGAACTGACCAAACAATTTTCATTTACTGAATTTTTATTTGGCTAATTTATAAAAATAAACTTACAAATAAATATTTGTGTGTGGCAAAAAAAATTACAACTCAAGCTTTTTCCCTTGTTCCGGATAAATAATTTTCAATCCAAGATCGTTTTGCTTTTGCAATTGTTCTTTCAGTTTGATGATATTTTTAGTGGGCGGTTTCAAATGTGTCACGATAATATTAAAACCTTTTAAAGTTCCTTTTCCTGATAAATCTTCTAAAGTGTGAAGTTCTTTCATTAAATAATTTGGCGTTAAATGTCCAAACAAAAATTGATCAGGCTGTTCATTAGGGAACGAAACTTCAATAAAAATTCCTTTCAATTGTTTACTTTTTACAAGAGGCGCAATCGCTGTCCAAAGTGATTTCAGTTTATCGCTTTTTTCTACGGCATCAGGTCCCGTATCTCCTAAATAAAGCACATAAGATTCTCCGTTTTTAATCAAAAAAGCAGTGCTCTCAAACGGATTCACATGACTTAACGGAAATGCTTTTACCGTCATTGTAGTATTGGTAATTGGAGTTTCTTCACCAATATTTAAAGTCTGAAAATGATATTTTTTTAATGGAGTTCCGGGACCTTTATCACCAAAATTGGCCCAGGTTTCATCATTAAAATAATGCTTTTCCATCATTTCCATACATTTATCAGTAGCATAAACCGTTTTTGAAGAATCGGCAGGAGAATTAATAATCAAACCCGAAACGTGATCTAAATGTGCGTGTGAAATAAAATATCCTTTAATGTACTTTCGTAAAACTTCGCTTGTCGAAACTTTAAATACTTTATTTTCGATCGCTTTTTCGATTCCGGCATTTATAGTTCCCGCATCCAAAGCAATAAAATCATTCGTATTTGTTGGAGCGACTAAATAAGCCGAAAGATTTTTTTCGTCTATTCCACCTTTTATTCCTAACGGAACAACCTGAAAAGCAGATTTTTGTTCTTTTTGAGAAAATGCATTTGCAGAGATTAAAACGAAACAAATCAAAAGGCGATTAAAAACAGACATATTTAAATAATTTTGTTGCTGCAAAGTTCCTGAATTAAGACGAATAAATTGCCGTATCTTTTTCTAATTGATGTTAATTAACCCTAAATTTACTTTCAGCTATAAAAAAGTTATAAATATGAAGCAGTTCTTTTTGATTTTATTATTGAGTCTAATGGCTTCAAGCGCTTATTGTTGTGATTGTTTAGAGAAGCCTTCGATTAGAAAAAATTGGGAAAGTGCAAATCAGGTTTTTATTGGAAATGTAATCAAAGTAGATAGTTTGCTTTATGGAGGTTATGGAGAAAAAGTCTACTCATTCACAATTAAAATAAAAAAATCGTTTAAAGGAGATATTTATTCTGGCAGAGATTATAGAACTATTTTATATGTAGATACTGCTGCTTGTGATTTTCCTTTTGCCATAGGTGGTGAATATCTAATTTATGCTAAGCAGGATAATTTCGTGCTTAATTGCTCTCTCTGCTCAAGAACAGATTTATTAAATAATGTTTCAAAAGAGGAATTGAATGCTATAGCAGATTTGCAAAAAGAAGATTTTAAGAATAGAAAGCAAATACGAATTATTAAATTTCAAAATAATACAGAATATCAAATTGATTTAGTGAAGAATTCTTTTGAAGAAAGTTTAAAACGTAAAAATTTAATAATCTATCTTTTATCTGGTGTAGTCGTTACTCTTCTTTTAATAATTTTGGTTTTTCTTATCAAGAGAAATAAACACATTAATTGATTAAGAAGCATTATTACAATTTCTGGTTTAATTCAATTAAAATTCAACACGAAATAATATCTTTACATAAAAATATAACAATTTTAACTAAAAAAGTTACAATGACAACAATAGCATCACAATTTGGAATGAATGAGGCTCTGGAAAAATTGGGCATCAAACTGATCAATGAAGGAACATCAACAGGAATACAAAACTTTTCTTCAGGAGAAATTCTGGACAGTTTTTCACCAGTAGACGGGAAATTAATTGCTTCAGTAAAAATGTCAACACCTGAGGATTACGAAAAGGTAATGCATTCAGCGACAGAAGCTTTTAAAACTTTCCGTTTGATTCCTGCACCACAACGTGGAGAAATTGTTCGTCAGTTTGGGCAAAAGTTACGTGAAAATAAAGAAGCTCTTGGTAAACTGGTTTCCTACGAAATGGGCAAATCCTTACAAGAAGGATATGGCGAAGTGCAGGAAATGATCGATATCTGTGATTTTGCAGTTGGTTTGTCTCGTCAATTGCACGGATTAACAATGCATTCAGAAAGACCAGGACATCGTATGTACGAACAATATCATTCATTGGGAGTTGTTGGGATTATCTCTGCATTCAACTTTCCGGTTGCAGTTTGGTCGTGGAATACTGCTTTAGCGTGGATTTCCGGTGATGTTTGCGTTTGGAAACCTTCTGAAAAAACACCTCTTTGCGGAATTGCCTGTCAAAATATTATTGCTCAGGTTATTAAGGAAAATAACTTGCCGGAAGGAATTTCTTGTTTGATAAATGGCGATTATAAAATAGGAGAATTAATGACGGCTGATACCCGTATTCCGTTAGTTTCTGCAACTGGTTCTACTAGAATGGGAAAAATCGTTGCACAAGCTGTTGCGGGACGTTTAGGTAAATCATTATTAGAACTTGGAGGAAATAATGCGATCATTGTTACTCCGGATGCTGATATAAAAATGACAGTTATTGGTGCTGTTTTTGGTGCAGTAGGAACTGCCGGACAACGTTGTACATCTACACGCCGCTTAATCATTCACGAAAGCATTTATGATAAAGTAAAAGATGCTTTGGTAGCAGCCTACAAACAATTACGAATAGGAAATCCGCTTGATGAAAACAATCACGTTGGACCGCTAATTGACACACATGCTGTCGAAATGTATGCCGTAGCTTTGAACAAAGTGGTTGCCGAAGGTGGAAAAATTCTAGTAGAAGGCGGAGTACTTTCAGGTGAAGGTTATGAAAGTGGCTGTTATGTAAAACCGGCAATTGCTGAAGCTCAAAATTCATACGCCATTGTACAACACGAAACATTTGCTCCGGTTTTATACTTAGTTAAATATTCTGGAGATGTTGATAATGCAATCGAAATTCAAAATGGAGTAGGACAAGGATTATCCTCTGCAATTATGACGAATAATTTACGTGAAGCCGAAAGATTTTTATCAGTTGTAGGTTCAGATTGCGGAATTGCAAACGTAAACATCGGAACTTCAGGAGCTGAAATTGGTGGTGCTTTTGGTGGAGAAAAAGAAACCGGAGGCGGACGTGAATCAGGATCTGATGCCTGGAAAATCTACATGCGCCGTCAAACTAATACAATTAACTATACAACGAGTTTACCTTTGGCACAAGGAATTAAATTTGATTTGTAATTGTAAATAAATTCAATTTAAACCGCTGATTTCAAATAAATGAAATTGGCGGTTTTTTTATGTTTAATTTATAGTAGTTTGCTTATTTTTGATTGAAAAATTGCACTAAAATGAATCCAAAAATATTTTTGTTGTTACTGGCAATTTCTATCCTGAGTTGTAGTAAAAAAACAGATGGAAAAACTGTAGTTATAAATAAAGAGACATTGAATCAGACTATTCCGGAAGAAGAATATGAAGGAGATGAATCTGAAATGTTGTTAAAAGAACTTAAATTTCCACAAACAGGAAAAGATGTTGAAGCCTTCGTTTTAGAACCTTGTGAAATAAAAATGAAGGCAGAAGGTTTTCTAAATGATGATAACCTTAAAGATATTGTAATTGTTTTACAAAATAAAGATGATAATACAGATTCACGTGCAACGTTGGTACTTTTAAAACAAGAAACCGGAGAGTATAAACTTCAGGATATTTCTTGGGAAGCTGTTGATCCCGAATATACAGAAATTGGTTACCAGATATATACATCAGAGGAGATTTATATCGAGAATAAAGTATTGCACATTATGCTTCAAAGTGGCGGAGGACCAGCTGGTACAAGAGAAACATTATACAAATATGTTAATAGTGATTTTGTTCTTATAGAGATGCATACTTTTAATGCCGGAGCAGGTTCTCATTTGTCCAGTGATTATAATTTAATAAAAGGAGTGGCTGAACATGAAGTCACAAATACTTTAAATGATAGTATGCCAGATAAGCATGAAATCAAAAAATTTGAATTAAAGCGACAGATGTTATTTACAAAAGACAATCCAAACATCGTTTTAGAAAATTTACCAAGGTCAGATAATTTTTAAAAAATAAAAGGCTTCCGTCTATTTTCGGAAGCCTTTTGCTTTTTAGATTTTAGATTTATTTCTTCAAAATAGTTTGATTAAATGAACCATCTGTAGTATATATTTTTACTAAATAAGTTCCAGGAACCAGATAACTAACATCTATATTTTCCAGGTTTTTATCAGCTGTTTTTATCAGCATACCTGAAATATTATAGATCAAAACTTTCTCTATATTTTGAGAAGCACTTGTGATTGATAATGAATTGGTAACAGGATTAGGATATAATACCGGTTTTGCAATTTCTACTGTTTGTGTTGCTTCAAAATTTGCTGCACGTAAAGTACTTCCCGCATATTCTGTGCTTATATAGAATAAGTTGGCAACAGATCCTTTTGCGATGGTGTGCGAACCCGAAGCAACTGAGGCCGTAACGATTCCTGCAGAAGCAGTATAAGAAACATTGTCTATTTTAACTGTTCCTGTAAAGTTCGAATCAAAAACCAAAGTCAATGTTGAAGCACTTGTTGTGGTGTAAGTAATCGTTGTACTTGATTCAATTTTTAAGCGTTCAGTCAGAGTCAATCCGTTATAGGTTACAGACCCAGGTGTAGAATTCATGTTTCCGGTAATGTTGTAGAATGAACTTGTTTTTCCAGAAGTAGTAAAATTGTGAATTTGATTATTACCCGGATTATTTGTTGTTACTGTAATTGTTCCTGATCCCGTAGCGGCTGTTCCTGTCCCGACTGTAGCAATTGAATATGATACAGTTGCTGTTGGTGTACCGGTAATAGTGATCGTTTTTGCCGATATATTTTTTACAAAACTAATTCCGGATGCAGGTAATCCAGTTACTGTTGCGTCAGTTGCGCTGCCTCCCCAGGTAAAAACAATCGAAGCAATGGATGTTCCGTTTGCTACAGTTTGATTGTTATTAGCTGTAGAAGCAAGGGTTTGACCACTTGTTGCCGAAACTGTAATTGTACCTGATCCTGTTGCAACTGTCCCTGTTCCTATTGTAGCAATAGAATAAGATAATGTAGCTGTAGGAGTTCCTGTAATAGTAATGGTTTTAGCGGTTGTATTTTTTACAAAACTAATTCCCGATGCCGGTAATCCGGTTACTGTTGCATCTGTTGCGCTTCCTCCCCAGGTAAAAACAATAGCACCTATAGCTGTTCCGCTTGTTACGGTTTGATTATTGTTTGTTGTCGAAGTAAGGGTTTGCGGGTTTGCTGGCGAAGTTCCTTCGCCTTGTACAGCTACTAATGATCCGGTATAATTAGTAAGTGCAGATTTCAATGCTGTAATTACCAGCGACGATTTATCATCTACACTATTGTCAAAAGTCCATTTTAGATCTCCTCCGGAAACTCTTCCGGCGTATTGCGTTGTTTTTGTTTTTGCAACTGCCGGTTGATCTATTACTAAGTTTTTTACATAAAAAGCTGCGTTGGTATCAAAGTTATTGTACGTATTTGCTCCAGATTTAGATTTTACGTTACTGCTCACTACTTCTCCTCTTGATGTTGCTACATAAGCATCAAAGTCTGTTGTAGAGCTTATTTTTCCTGAAATGTTGTATAAAGGATTCGTATCACCATAAGCAACAAAACGCATATTGTTTGTGGCAATATCAGCGTCGAAAGTATTGTTGAATGCTTTGATCGAACCTCCTGCTTCGCCTGAAAAAGTTCCCATAGTTCCGGCATTATTTACCTGATTGGCTTCGTCCCAGATATCGCTTCCCTGTAAAGAGGTCAGCATTGGGTATTTACTATTTCTATAATAATTTCCTTCAACAAATAAAGAAGAGCCTAAAGTAGAGCCTGATCCGTATTTTGAAACTCCATCAAAATAATTGTTGTAAATGTGTGCCGAATAGTAACGAACGCGTGGATGACGTGAATCTGAATGATCAAACCAGTTATGATGATAAGTAATATACAAACCGCTTGTCGTACCTTCACTTAAACCTAAAAGACTTGCTTTACCACTATCCCAAAAGTGATTGTAAGCCAGTGTAATATAAGTTGAAGTTTTATTGTCTAATGCCCCATCTCCTTTTATTTGATCAGCATCGCTGCCCGCATTTCCATAAAATAAATCGCAATTATGAACCCAAACGTGATCATTATCTTGCTGCATCCCAATATTATCGCCGGCTGTACTGTTGCAATTCATAACGCCTATATTGCTAATTTCAATATTAGATGCAGATTTAAGACGTACTCCCCAACCATTTGCAACGGCATCGGTTCCAACTCCTTCAAGAGTAAGATAGCTGGAAGCGTTGTTTGAGTTTTCGATCACAACATCACCGCCTTCCATTACAGTCATATCAGTAATATTTCCGATTAATCGAATAATAAACGGACGTGTATCCTTTCCTTTTTTAATCGCATATAAAATATTTTGTAAGCCAACACACGGATTAGAACTTGCACCCGTAATATCCATTGATATTGTATTTTTAGTGTTTTGAGTAATGTAAAGAATTACTGCGCCGGCTTTTGGCGTTCCGTCGGCGTTGTAACCGCCAGGAACACGTCCTCCGTCAAATGCAAAACCATTACGATCATGTGCTAAAACAGTTAGAGTACTTGTTGTAGCACCAGTTCCTTCAGTTCCAGATATTACGGGTTTTACTTTTACAGTATATGTTCCTGCTTTTAGACCCGGAATATCGGCACGAAAATAGGAGCCATAACTTCTTATAAGCTGATCGTCTATTTTTTTGTCAACTAAACCGTTCCCAGTGTAATAAACATTATATGTTTGGGCATTACTTACAGGTTGCCATTTTACAAAAACAGATTCCAACCAGCCAGAAGCTTCGTTAATTTGAACTTGTTGCGCCCATGTTTGAATACTGACAAGAAAGAGTGTCAGGATAAGTAGGTTTTTTTTCATAATTGTGGTTTTTTTGTTAATAAAGTTTTTTGGGTATCGAAACTATTCAAGTAATTGTAATCGATTACACAAAAGTATATTAATTTTTTTAAATGTGTAATTAACCGCCTATAAAAAAACATAAAACACAAAATTATTTAGTTTTAATAAGTATTATGTAATAAATTACACTAAATGCAATTTATTGCATAATTATAAAATAGCTTCTCAGGGTGAGGTTTTGTTGAATTTTGTAAAAATGTAGAGATAGAGAATGCAGCAAATTAATATCAAAATTAAAGATTCGATTGTATTTGAATGCGATACTATTTAAATAAGTAAAAAGCTACAATTTTGAATTAAATTGTTGTGTTTTCTATTTAAAATTAGCTCTTAAATAAAAAATGCATGAAGATATTCGATGCAAAAACGGATGCAATTCTCTATTTTGAAAGTCTAAATGCAGATTTATTTTTAATTTATCAGATAAAAGAATTAAAGTATTAATCCAGATAAAAATTGAAGTAAGAAAGTAAAAAGCTATTATAGAATTTACGTTTTAAATTGCTTGTATTTTATTATCGAAAGTTATTTACAAATTCTATAAAAGATAGAGGACAAGAATATTGGATCATAAAAAAAGCCCTTTTGATTTCTCAAAAAGGCTTTGTATTTATAGAATAGAAAGAATTAATCTTTACTTGACAATTTCGATAATAATCTTAAGAATTCGATGTATAACCAAACTAAAGTGATCATTAATCCCATAGCGCCATACCATTCCATGAATTTTGGCATTCTTTCCTGAACTCCTTTTTCAATTTGATCAAAATCTAAAAATAAGTTCAAAGCAGCGATAATGATAACAAAAACACTAATTCCGATACTCATCATTCCGTTTCCGTAATGAACAGGAGTAAAGTTAAAAATCAACGAAGCTATCCATGAAATCAAATAATAAGTCGCAATTGCTAAAGTAGCCGCAATAACTACTGACTTAAATTGCTCTGTAACTTTTACAATTTTAAATTTATATAAACCTAAGCAAACTAAAAAGGTTACTAATGTTGCACTAACTGCATTTATTACAATTCCCGGATATTTAGCTTCAAAAACCGCAGAAATTCCTCCAATAAATAAACCTTCAAACAAGGCATAACCTGGAGCCAGATATGGAGAAAGGTGAGGTTTGAATACTGATACTAAAACCAAAATAAAACCTATTATTGCTCCGCCAATTGCAGGTAATAATGCATTCATTCCGTTAAATGCCATCCACCATGTAACCATTGCAGATCCGCATAATATTAAAAATAAAATAGCTGTTTTATTGATAGTACCTGACAAAGTCATTTCCTGATTGTAATCAATAATTTGAGCTTGGTGTACTTCTTCAGCTTTTGAAACAGCATTTGATGAAAAACGCTTGTTGCTTAAAAATGGATTTTTTGAGTTGAAGTTCATATTTCTAATACATTTAAATGAACCCAAATATATGGAGTTTTTTTGAAGCCCGTATTGTTTAAGTTAAATTTTTAACATGAATTTCTCTTCTGAAATAGAATGTCCATAAAATAAAAAATCCATTCGCGATAACGAATGGATTTCTTTATATTTTGATTGAAATTTTAGTTTAACAAATCTAAAACTAATGAAGGAAACAAACCTAAAACTATATTTAAAGTAATCGAAATTACAGCAACTGCATAAATAAGGAATGGTTTTCCTGTACGTTCCTGGTTTGGCTCTTTAGAGTACATGGCCAATATTAATTTGAAATAATAACCAACACTAATAATAGAGTTGATAACAGCAACAATTACTAAAGCAATATATCCGGCCTCAATAGTTTGATTGAATAAAAATAACTTAGCGAAGAATCCAGAGAAAATAGGAATACCGGCCATGGATAACAATGAACCTGTAAGGATTGCCGCTAACAATGGATTTGTTTTTCCTAAACCATGAAAATTCGTAATATCTTCATTGTCCTGATTTTTGCAAACATATAAGATTACGCTAAAAGCAGCAATTCCTGCCAATGCATAAGCAGCTGTATAATATAATAAAACACCTGCTGATGTTGCAACGGTTAATAAAGTCATCAACATAAAACCTGCATGCGAAATTCCTGAGAAAGCCAACATACGTTTTACATTTACCTGACGTAACGCCATTATATTACCAACAGTCATAGAAGCAATTGAAATGATCACTACGATAGTTTCAAATGTTCCCAAAAGATCCTGATTGTCTAAAGAAGGAACAAAGTTTAATGCCGAAACCAATTTATAAAGAGTTGCAATCGCTACTACTTTTGCCAAAGTACTCATTAAAGCGGTAGTTAAAGCAGGAGATCCTTCGTAAACATCCGGAGCCCAAAAGTGAAAAGGAACTGCAGCAACTTTAAACAACATACCAATAATCATTAAAATCATTCCAATTGGAAACCAGATTGGTAACTCAGCAGATAAAGAACTGTCATGAATTTCTGCAACATCAAAACTTCCCATTGCTCCGTAAATCAAGCAAATTCCGAATAAGATAATTCCTGATGCAAAAGATCCCATCAAAAAGTATTTCATACCAGCTTCGTTGCTTTTTAGATTTAATCTTTCACTTGCTGCCAATACATAAAGTGCAATTGATAAAATTTCGATTCCTAAGAAAAACATCGCTAAGTTTCCAAAAGAAACCATTGCAACTCCTCCAGCCAATAAAAATATTTTTATCGCCACAAAATCAGAGATTTTCGTTGGATGATTTTCGTAAAAATTATGACTTAATGCTACTAAGAAAATAGTTAGAATAATAAACAATGATGAAAACGTAGTAGAGAACTTGCTCACCGTAATCATATTATTATAGTAACTTGCTGTTGATCCAAATTCGTAATAGTTAAGTGCCAAAACACCCAATAAACCAATAATGGTTATAGGAACGATGGCCTTTCTTAAATTAAGAATTTCAAACAATAGGCAGAAAATACCCAATCCTGTTATAGCTATTAATGTATTCATTTTTGTTTTTTTGATTTAGGAAATCTCAAACTAATGATGCCCTAATTTATTTTTATTTAAAATATTAATTTTTATTGATAACGTTTAGAATAGTTTCTAAACTTGGTGTAATCAAGTCTGTAATTGGTTTTGGATAAAATCCGAATAATATTAAAACTGCAATAATTACTACAAATGAAATTCCTTCATTAACAGAAACATCTGCAAAAGTTTTAGTATTGGTTTCTCCTAACATTACATTTTGAAACATTTTAAGCATATAATAAGCTCCTAAAATAATAGTGGTTCCACCTAAAATAGCAAACCAAATATTAATTTGAGAAAGACTATACAAAACAGTAAACTCTCCAACGAAATTAAAAGTTCCTGGTAAAGCTACAGAAGCCAATACCAAAATTAAAAACATAGAAGTAAATTTTGGAGATTGAGTACGAATACCGCCCAATTCACCAATTTCTCTCGTTTCGAATCTTCTAAAGATAACTTCACCCGCAAAGAACAATCCTACTACAACAAAACCGTGAGCAATCATTTGCAAAACAGCTCCGCGTAAACCATCAATGGTTAAAGTGTAAGTTCCTGCAGCAATTAATCCAACGTGTGCAAGAGAAGAATAAGCCAATAATTTCTTTAAATCTCTTTGTCTTAAAGCTACAATCGATCCGTAAATTACTCCGGCAATTCCTAAAGCAATGAAAATATTCATGTATTCTTTTGCAGCCAATGGTGCAATTGGCAATTGCCAACGAATAACACTATATAATCCCATTTTTAGCATGATACCAGATAAAAGCATTGTTCCAACAGTTGGTGCTTTTTGGTAAACGTTTGCCTGCCATGTATGGAAAGGAATAATTGGAATTTTAATCGCATACGCTAAAAAGAAAGCTAAGAAAATCCAAAGTTGTTCACTAGCCGATAGATTTAATTTGTACAAATCTTCGATTAAGAAGCTTCCTGCTTTTTGGTATAAATAAATAAAAGCAATTAACATGAACAATGAACCTGCAAGTGTATAAATAAAGAATTTAACCACTGCTTTTCTACGTTCTTCAGCATCACCATTACCCCAAATAAGAGCAATAAAGTAAATAGGAATAAGAGCTAACTCCCAGAAAATATAATATAATAGACCATCTGCTGCAAGGAAAGTTCCTGTCATAGCAAAAGCCATAAATAAGATTAAAGCGTAAAAACCTTTTGCATTTTTATATTCATTCCCAAAAGAAGAGAATATAATAATTGGGGTCAAAGCAGCAGTCAATAATAACATTGCAATTCCTAATCCATCAGCATTTAAAGCAAATGAAATATTAGGTTTAGTAATCCAGGTGTTGATTAAACTGATATTTTCGCCTGCATAAAAATGATTTAGCAATACAATTGAACAACCTAAAGCCGCCAAACTAAAGAACAAAGCTACTTTAGATGCTAGTTTGTCGCCAGCAAAATAAGTGACAAATGCACCAATTAGAAGAATAATTAATATAAGAGAAACGTTCATAGTTGTAAAATTATTTAGCTAAAAATATATAGGAAACAATGGCGCAAAGCCCCAAAACAAATGCAAAAAGATATAATCCGATACTTCCGTTTTGTAATTTTTTGCCTTGAAAAGCTAATTCGTTAGTTACTTTTCCTAATCCAAAAACAAGAGCAGATAAACCCGTCTCAATATAGTCTCTGAAAAATCTTGATAATCCGTTAATAGAACGAACAAATACAGCGTCGTAAGCTTCGTCTACATAATATTTGTTGTATAAAACTTTGGTTAAACCTGTAATGTTTTCATCTGCTTCCGGAACATTATCTTGTTTAAAGTATTTAATGTAAGCAATCAAAATACCTAACAATCCTCCTAAAACAGCAACTCCCATCAAAGTGTATTCTGTTGTACCTAAATGATGTTCTTCTCCTGCCACTTTCGTGAAAAGGGGAGCTAAATATTCATTCAGCCAGCTATTTCCAGGTAAACTGATAAGTCCGCCAAAAGTAGCTAAGATTGCTAGAATGATAAGCGGGATAGTAATTAATGAACCACTTTCATGTAAGTGATGTTTTTGTTCTTCAGTTCCTCTAAATTCTTTGAAGAAAGTAAGGAACATTAATCTGAACATATAGAAAGCTGTCATGATTGAAGCAATCGATCCTACAACGTATAATGGAATACTGTGGTGGAAAGCCGTTAACAAAATTTCATCTTTAGAAAAGAATCCTGAGAAAAATGGAACTCCTGATATTGCCAATGAAGAAATCAACATCGTCCAGAAAGTGATTGGCATTGCTTTACGCAAACCACCCATTTTACGCATATCCTGTTCTCCGTGTAAACCGTGAATAACAGAACCTGATCCTAAGAACAAACAAGCCTTGAAGAAAGCATGAGTAATTACGTGGAAAACGGCTACTTCATAAGCGCCAAATCCTAAGGCTAAAAACATTAAACCTAACTGAGAAACAGTAGAGTAGGCCAATACTTTTTTAATATCTGTCTGAACTAAACCAATCGTTGCAGCAACTAATGAAGTGATAGCTCCAATAACAGCAATAATAGTTTGAACATCTGGTGCCTGATCAAATACAAAGTTTAATCTGGTGATCATAAAGATACCAGCCGTAACCATTGTTGCAGCGTGAATCAATGCCGAAACCGGAGTTGGTCCAGCCATCGCATCAGGTAACCAGGTATATAATGGGATTTGTGCCGATTTACCACAAGCTCCAATGAATAAACATAAAGCTGCTAACGAAAGCAACGGTACATTTAAGTTTGTTGCTCCGGCAATTGCAGTTTTTAAAGTTGCATAATCTAAAGTCGAGAACATCGAACCAAGAATAAACATTCCGATCAAAAGACCTAAATCTCCAATTCTGTTCATGATGAAAGCTTTTTTCGCAGCATCATTGTAATCCTGGTTTTTATGCCAGAATCCAATTAATAAGTACGAACAAAGTCCAACGCCTTCCCAACCAATAAATAAAACTAATAAGTTACTTCCAATTACAAGCGTAATCATAAAGAAAACGAACAAATTCAAGTAAGAGAAGAATTTGTGCATGTTCTCGTCATCATGCATGTAACTGATAGAATATAAGTGAATCAAAGATCCAATTCCCGTTACAAAAAGTAACCAAAGAACAGATAATTGATCTAATAAAAATCCAAGATTGATTTTTAAATTGCTAATTTGAATCCAATCAAATAAAGTCACTTCAATTCCTTTTCCAGTTGAAGTTATTTGATTAAAAAGTAAAAGAGAAACCACAAAAGAAATTGCTACAGCAGCAGTCCCAATGATTCCTGAAACTGTTTTCCCCAGACTCTTGCCAAAGAAAACATTGATTAAAAATCCTAAAAAAGGAGATAAAACTAAAAGTAAAGCTAAATTGGTATCCATTTCTATTTATCCTTTTAAATTTTTTAAATTATCGATACTAATCGAACCTAAATTTCTAAAGATCGAAACTAAAATAGCCAATCCAACTGCAACTTCTGCCGCAGCAACTGCCATCGAGAAGAATACAAAGACTTGCCCTTGTGCATCTTGATGATAAGTTGAAAAAGCAACAAATAAAAGGTTAACAGCATTCAACATGATTTCGATAGACATGAAAACGATAATAGCATTTCGTCTGTACAATACACCAAAAATACCAATACAGAAAAGTACAACACTTAAAAAGATGTAGTTTTCAATACCTATTTGATTTAATATATTACCCATTATTTATTTAATTTTTCTTTTTTAGACAATAGTACAGTTCCAATCATCGCTACTAAAAGCAAGATCGAAGCAAATTCAAACGGAACCATATATTCGTTCAATAATATTTTACCCAATACTTTAATCGATTGGAAATCTTCTCCATTAGATGGGTCGTACTCAACAATTGGCTTAGAGTTGATGAAAATTGCTATTAATACAATGCAAATCAAACAAAAAGAAACAATGGCGCCTAAACGTGTAATTCTAGGTCTGTGTACTTCCCGTTGTTCGTTCAGGTTCATCAACATAATCGTAAACAGGAATAAAATCATGATGGCTCCGGAGTAGACTATAATATGTACAATAGCCAAAAACTGAGCATTTAATAATAAATAGTGACCGGCAATAGAGAAAAAACAAATTACTAAATAGATAGCACTGTGAATTGGGTTTCTGCTAAAAATGGTCAAAAATGCGGTAATCACCGTAATAAACGCTAAGAAACAAAATATAATTTGTACAGTTGTTGCGTGTGCAAAATCAGGAATATGTATCATTTAGTTAGCATTATTAAGTTGAGCATTTTTGATCGCCACATCAAGAGGCATCACTAATCTGTCTTTTCCAAAAATGAAATCTTCTCTTTCATAGCTAGAAGGAACCAATACTTTCGAAGTTGTCAAATAAATGGCGTCTTTTGGACAGGCTTCTTCACATAAACCGCAAAAAATACAACGTAACATATTGATTTCGTAGATCGAAGCATATTTTTCTTCTCTGTACAAGTGTTTTTCATCAGCTTTACGTTCAGCCGCTTTCATTGTGATCGCTTCAGCAGGGCATGATAAAGCACATAATCCGCAAGCGGTACAGTTTTCACGACCTTGCTCATCACGTTTCAACTGGTGCTGACCGCGATAAACCGGACTCATTTCACGCACTTGTTCAGGATAGTGAATCGTCACTTTTTTTCTGAATAAATGTTTAAGTGTGATAAATAATCCTTTCACAATCGCCACAAGATACATTCGCTCTAAAAAAGTCATCTCTTTATTAGAGACCATCTTTTTTCTACCCGATAATGATATAGTTTCTATTGACATTTTTTAATGTATGATTTACGATTTACTATTTGTATGAAACAAATCAAATCTATTTTATTATTATTTGAAGCTAATCCCGCTATCCGCTATATCTTTTATTTTTTCTAAAGAAAAAAAATAAAAGGATGCCGCTTCTATCGGGGCTAGGCATTACGGTTCTTAGAATCCTAAAGCGGCTGCAATTTCGTGTCTTAATATAACAACACCTGTAATCATGATATTAATGATCGAAAGCGGAATTAAAATTCTCCAGCCCAGATTCATTAATTGGTCATATCTAAATCTCGGAATTGTCCAACGTACCCACATATAGAAAAATATGAAGAAACATAATTTTGCAAACAATGCTGCAATTCCCAGTAAATTAGCAGTATTTACACCTACATTTTCTACCATCCATTGCATTCCCGGGTAATTGTATCCACCAAAGAACAACACAGAAATAATTGTAGCAGAGATGAACATACTCGCATATTCAGCAAATAAATAGAATCCCATTTTCATGGATGAATATTCTGTATGGTAACCTCCAATTAATTCGTTTTCACATTCTGCTAAGTCAAAAGGAGTTCTGTTCGTTTCTGCAAAAGAGCAAATCAGGAAGATTAAGAATGATAAAGGCTGATAAAACACATTCCAGTTCATTCCGGCTTGTTGCTCAGAAATCGTTTTTAAACTTAAAGTTCCTGTCATCATTAACAATGCAATTATCGATAATCCCATAGCGACTTCATACGAAACCATTTGTGATGCTGCACGAATAGCTCCCATTAATGAGAATTTATTGTTCGAAGCCCATCCACCAATCATGATGCCGTAAACCCCTACTGAAAGTACCCCAAAAATGTATAATATACCAATATTGATGTCAGTTGCCTGTAAAACAACATCACGGCCAAAAACATGCAATTTGTCTCCCCAAGGAATAACAGCACTGGTCATTAAAGCCGTACTCATGGCAATTGCAGGTCCTACAACAAATAAAAATTTGTTTGGTGTATTTGGGAAAAACTCTTCTTTCGAGAATAATTTCATACCATCTGCAAGAGGCTGTAACAAACCACCCCATCCTGCACGGTTAGGTCCCACACGATCCTGTAAAAAAGCTGCAACTTTACGTTCAGCCCAGGTAGAATACATTGCCATGATCATAGTTATCGCAAAAACGACAATAATAACAACACTTTTTTCTATAATAAATGCACTTTCCATTTCTTAAGATTTTTTATCGTTAGTTGTTAATGGAATTGCGGCCATACTAATTTTTTTACGATCGGCATCTCTACCTAAAAGAATATTCTTTTCAGTATCAATTTCAACTTTCTCTAATTTTTGAGTGTAATTATTTTGGTTGATAACAGAATCTTTTTCAAATTCTCTTGGTCCTTCAATAACCCAGTCATTCACGTTTTTGTGATCAAAACGACAGCTGTTGCAAATGAATTCTTCTACTTCATGATACTCGTCTTTACGACCAGTAACACGTTGAATTTCTCCTCCAAACATCCATACGGTAGTTTTACCACAACATCCGGGAGTTGTACATTCTCTGTGCGCATTGAAAGGTTTGTTAAACCAAACTCTTGATTTAAAACGGAAAGTTTTATCTGTTAAAGCTCCAACCGGACAAACGTCGATCATGTTTCCTGAAAACTCATTATCGATTGCTTTAGAAATTCCGGTAGAAATATTAGCGTGATCTCCACGATCTAATACTCCGTGAACTCTGTTGTCTGTCAATTGATCTGCAACTTGTACACATCTTTGACATAAAATACAACGGTTCATATGTAGTTGAATATGTGGGCCAATATCTTCTGGCTCAAATGTTCTTTTTTCTTCAATAAAACGTGATTTTGGATTTCCGTGCTCAAAACTTAAGTTTTGAAGATCACATTCTCCAGCCTGATCACAAATAGGGCAATCTAACGGGTGATTGATCAATAAAAATTCAGTTACAGATTTACGGGCTTCAGTTACACGAGCCGACGATTTACTGTTTACTTCCATTCCGTCCATACATCCTGTTACGCAAGATGCCATCAATTTTGGCATTGGTCTTGGGTCAGCTTCACTTCCTTTAGAAACTTCAACTAAACAACAACGACATTTTCCGCCGCTGCCTTTTAATTTTGAGTAATAGCACATGGCTGGCGGAACCAAATCTCCACCAATCATACGTGCAGCCTGCAGGATTGTTGTTCCTGGCTCTACGTCTATACTTTGACCGTCTATGGTTACTTTCATCTTTGTTTTGTTTTTTTAGTTTCAGATTTAAAGTTTCAGGTTTGTACTTGAAACTAAAAAAACATGAAACTTGAAACTATTTTTAAACTGTTTGTTTGCCTACTAAATGTTTTACTTGCGAAAAAGGTTCAGCAACAAAGTGATCTCTGTTTTTTATTTTTTCAGGGAAACGAACGTGATATTCAAACTCATCTCTAAAGTGACGAATTGCCGCTGCTACTGGCCATGCTGCTGCATCTCCAAGTGGGCAAATCGTGTTACCCTCAATTTTACTTTGAATGCTCCACAATAATTCGATATCCTCTTCACGGCCCTGACCGTTTTCAATTCTCCATAATATTTTTTCTAACCATCCTGTACCTTCACGACAAGGTGTACATTGTCCGCAAGATTCATGGTGATAGAAACGAGAAAAATTCCA
The DNA here is from genome assembly GCF_046825355.2 of Flavobacterium sp. C3NV. Classification (NCBI taxonomy): domain Bacteria; kingdom Pseudomonadati; phylum Bacteroidota; class Flavobacteriia; order Flavobacteriales; family Flavobacteriaceae; genus Flavobacterium; species Flavobacterium sp. C3NV. The sequence goes on from NZ_JBKQBJ020000005.1 coordinate 291,948, forward strand.
GGTGTTTCTTACGACACAAGCAGTGTCATTGTAAACGATAAATCCTCCTGAACCTAACATAGATCCGGTAGCAAAACCACCATCACTTAAAGATTCGTAAGACATTAATCGATCTTCTCCGTTTGCTGTTTTAAAAATTAATTCAGCTGGTAAAATTGGCACTGAAGATCCTCCCGGTACAAATGCTTTCAAAGGTCGGCTGGAAGACATTCCTCCTAAATATTCGTCAGAATTCATGAATTCATCAACGCTTAAACCTAATTCAATTTCATAAACTCCTGGATTTTTAATGTGTCCTGAAGCTGAGATTAATTTAGTTCCTGTTGAACGACCAATACCAATTTTAGCATAATCATCACCAGAATTGTTGATAATCCACGGCACAGTAGCGATAGTCTCAACATTATTTACCACTGTTGGGTTTGCCCAAAGTCCTGAAACTGCAGGGAAAGGTGGTTTAATACGAGGATTTCCTCTTTTACCTTCCAGTGACTCGATAAGTGCAGTTTCTTCTCCGCAAATATAAGCACCAGCTCCACAGTGAACATATAACTCTAAATCGTAACCTGTACCTAATATATTTTTTCCTAACCAACCGGCAGCTTTAGCTTCGGCGATTGCTCTTTCTAATATTTTGAAAACCCACATATATTCTCCACGAATGTAGATATATGATAGATTAGCGCCTAAGGCAAAACTTGAGGTAATCATTCCTTCGATCAATAAGTGAGGAATAAATTCCATCAAGTAACGATCCTTGAAAGTTCCCGGTTCAGACTCGTCGGCGTTGCAAACTAAGTGTCTTGGTTTTCCAGATTTTTTATCAATAAAGCTCCATTTCATTCCGGCAGGGAAACCTGCACCTCCACGACCACGAAGACCAGATTTTTTTACTTCTTCAGTAACTTCATCCGGTGTAAGGGTTTTTAGGGCTTTTTCTACAGATGCATAACCACCATTTTGGCGATATACTTCGTAGGTTTTAATTCCTGGAATATTGATTTTATCTAATAATATTTTTTGTGACATATTTATTTAATCATTAAATAGATTATCATTTATGAAATCTAGCAATTTTTTTATTTCCTTATTTTTATTAGGATCTATTTCCCATATTTCATTATCTGCGTAATTGTAGGTGGTTGCACCTTTATAGTCCCATTTTATACTTCTTTGATTTTTAAACAAATCAATTTTAGAATATATAAATGCTTTCTGTGCAGGAATATTTAAATTTTCTTTATTTGACATTTTAATGCAATCTATCATTCCATTCCAACACGGGTCAAAAAAATTAAAATTACTATTTATACAACTATCTAGTAAGTTTTCTAAAATCCCTTCATTTTCATCATTAAAAGGGAGTAAATATATTTCAAATTTTGTTTCTAAATTCTGTTGAATATCATTTAATTCTTTTAATCTATTTGTTCTTCCTCCATTAATCCTTGTAGAATCGGTGTCAAAAATAATTAAATTTTTAGCCCTTTCGTCTTTTCTTCTAGCATCTATTAATAACGGTTGATCAATTAATTTATCTTTCCCTTTTACATCAACAACTAAATCTTTATCATCAATTTTAAAAAATGATTTCAAAAGAAAATCAAGAAATAATTTATCGCTGTTTCCTTCTACAAATATTTTGTTTAAATCGTACTTTTTCATTAGCCTCTTAACTCGACATTAGATTCTATCCCTGCACTTATTTGATTATGATTAAAAGTTGATACATAAATTTTTTCTTTTTTTGTGCTTTCTTCGAGCTTTATTAATCTGATATTATTAACAATATCTAAATTTTCAGAAGCTTTTACAAATGCTTCAGTACATTCTTGACTATGTGTTGTTGCAAATAGTTGTACTTCTAATTCCTTACAAATTTTAAAAATATTAATCCAAAAACTTTCCATTTTAGAATAATGAATACCAGTTGCTATTTCATCAATCATTATTCTATTGCTTTTACATTTATAGATTTCTAAAATGTATCTAATATATTGATTTACGCCATCTCCATAATACGTGATGGGAACATAATCTTCATTTCTTTTTAATTTTAATGATAAAATATCTCTATCGAAATAACTTTTTATCATAACATTTTCTATATCTTCAAAAAACACAGACAATGTTTTTATAAAATCTTGTTGGTCATTATAGCTTAATGATTTTACTTTCAAATTGACAAAACTATCATCGTCTATACCTGAACTAATAATTTCATTATCCCCAAGACCAATTTCTTCTGCATAATATCGATTGACATCAATATTAAATCCTGCATCTTTACTAATAAAAGGTTGATAACCATGACTAAATTTGGTTTTAAAATCATCTAAATACATGAATTGTAAATTATTATATTCATCATTTATATAAGTTTTAATCCATAAATTTGGTCTTCCTATATCATAATTATTTTTTACTTCTTTTTCAAAATCAAGTTCTTCTAATTCTTCAATTCTTTTATCTTCAAATTTAAAATTGAAAGAAGATTTTTCATTTTTCCAATTAATTGTAATAAACTTATTAGAAGTTTTATTCTTTAGATAATCGAAATAGTTTTTCTCTGGGAAAACTGGATTTTTAGAATGTATTCTTAATGGATGGATGTGTAAGTTTCTTTTGCATAAAGTGTTATGTAGGTTCTCTATACATTTGTCAATGTCTTCATCTATTAATAATGCTTCTAATAAACATGTTTTTCCAACATTATTGTCTCCAACAATCAGATTAAATTGCCCAATATCATTTACCTCAAGAGAGTCAAACTTCTTGAAATTTTCGATTTTGAAATATGTTAAATGATTGTTATCCACTTTATTTATCGTGTAATATTATTTTATCATCTTTACAATCAGCGATTAACTGATCAATCTTATCTTCTGTCAATTTTTCTTTGTAGAAATCGCCTAATTGTAACATTGGAGCATATCCGCAGGCACCTAAACATTCTACGCCGGCAATGGTAAACATTCCGTCTGGAGTTGTTTCTCCCATTTTAATGCCTAGTTTCTCAGAAGTATAATCCATTAAATTTTCGGCACCATTTAGACAACAACAAGAAGTCTGGCAAAACTCGAACATGTATTTTCCAATTGGTTTTTGGTTGAACATGGTATAAAAAGTAACCACTTCATAAACTTCAATTGGTTTTATCTGAAGAATTTCGGCAACTTTATCTTGCAATTCAATGCTAAGCCAGTTGTTATGCGCATCCTGCACTTCGTGCAAAACAGGCAACAATGCTGATTTTTGTTTGCCTTCAGGATAATGACTGATTAATTCATTGATACGGGTGATCAATGCTTCGGTCATATTTATTTCTTGTTTGTAATGTTTTCTTTCCATTCTTAATTTTAGATTTTAGATTTTAGATTTTAGATTTTTCCAATCTTTGTCCTTAATCCATATTCTGCAATCTTATAATTTTAGATTTTAGATTTCTGATTTTAGATTTTTAAATCTGTTGTCTTTAAATCTATATTCTGCAATCTTTTTTTAGTTTTAGATTTTTCAATCTGAATTCTTCAATTCTATATAAGTTTAGATTTCAACCTAAATTCTAAAATTTGCTATATGCAATCTAAAATCTAAAATCTTCAATCTAAAATTTTTTACGCGTCTAATTCTCCTGCAATTACATTTAAACTTGATAAGATAACAATCGCATCAGAAAGTAAAGATCCTTTAATCATTTCAGGATATGCCTGGTAATAAATAAAACAAGGTCTTCTAAAATGTAATCTATATGGAGTTCTGCTTCCGTCTGTAACTAAATAAAATCCTAATTCTCCGTTTCCGCCTTCAACTGCATGATACACTTCTGCAACTGGTACAGGAACTTCTCCCATTACAATTTTGAAGTGATAAATTAGAGATTCCATAGAAGTGTAAACATCTTCTTTTGGAGGAAGGTAGTAATCAGGAACTTCTGCATGATATTCGTTTCCGGCTGGCATTTTGTCCAAAGCCTGACGAATAATGCTTAAACTTTCACGAACTTCTGCATTACGAACACAGAAACGATCGTAAGTATCTCCTGATTTTCCAACAGGAACAATAAAATCAAAATCTTCGTAAGAAGAGTAAGGGTGTGCTACACGTACATCATAATCAACTCCGGCAGCACGTAAGTTAGGACCTGTAAATCCGTAAGCCATTGCTTGCTCTGCAGAGATTGCACCTACGTCTACGGTTCTGTCAAGGAAAATTCTGTTTCTTTCGAATAAGTTTTCAAATTCTTGCCATGCGACAGGAAATTCTTTTAAAAATACATCTAGTTTGCGGAAAGCTTCTGGTGACCAATCTCTTTCGAAACCACCAATTCTTCCCATATTTGTTGTTAAACGAGCACCACAAATTTCTTCGTAAATCTCGTAAACTTTCTCTCTAAATTGAAAAACATATAAGAAACCAGTATAAGCACCAGTATCAACACCTAAGATTGAGTTACAAATTAAGTGATCCGTAATACGGGCCAATTCCATTACGATAACTCTTAAATACTGAGCGCGTTTAGGAACTTCAATATTTAGTAATTTCTCCAGAGTCATCCACCATCCCATATTATTGATAGGAGAGGAGCAATAGTTCATACGGTCCGTAAGAGGTGTGATTTGATAAAAAGGACGATTTTCGGCGATTTTCTCAAAAGCTCTGTGAATGTAACCAATAGTTGGTTCAGCTTCAAGAATTCTCTCACCGTCCATCAACAGGATATTTTGAAAAATACCGTGAGTGGCTGGGTGTGTTGGGCCTAAATTCAGTACCGAAAGCTCGCTTCCGTCTTCGTTTAGTTTATCCTTAACTATTTTAGCATAACGATGCTCTGGTGGTAATAATAGTTCTGACATTTTATAATGTTGAATTATTTATTTTTAGCAATTTGTTGTTGTTCTTCCAAAGAATCTGTCATCTTTATCAGTTCTTCCGCTGTCTTCCATTGGGAATTCTTTTCGCATTGGAAAAGACACCATTTCATCCATATTCAAAATACGTTTCAATTGCGGGTGTCCAATAAAGTTTACTCCGTAAAAGTCGTATGTTTCTCTTTCCATCCAGTTTGAACTTAAGAAAATATTTGAAATGGTTTTAATTTCTGGTTTTTCACCGTTTAAGAATACTTTAATTCTAATTCTTTTGTTTTCGTACCAGTTGTGTAAATGATATACTATGGCAAACTGACGATCCGTTTCGTTATCCGGATAGTGAACTCCGCATAAATCAGTTAAAAAGTGAAAACGAAGGTCAGAATCATTTTTTAGAAAAAGAATCAAAGCTGTGATTTTGTCAGCGCTGGTTTCTAATGTAAAAACATCTCTTTCCTCGTGAAAATTAAAAACACTTGAATCAAATGTTTCGGTAAGTTTATCTTGTATCAGGGTATTTTCTAAAGCCATCTTATGAAATATTATATGAAGCTAATAATTCTTGGTATTCCGGAGAGCTTCTGCGTCTAACAGATTCGCTTTTTACCAGTTCCTGAAGTCTCATTACTCCATCAACAATTTGTTCTGGTCTTGGTGGGCATCCCGGTACATAAACGTCAACAGGAATTACTTTGTCGATTCCTTGTAAAACAGAATAAGTATCAAAGATTCCTCCTGATGAAGCACAAGCTCCAACAGCAATAACCCAGCGTGGTTCAGACATTTGTTCGTAAACCTGTCTTAAAATAGGGGCCATTTTTTTAGAAATAGTTCCCATAACAAGCAACATATCAGCCTGACGAGGAGAGAAACTCACACGCTCAGAACCAAATCGTGCTAAATCGTAGTGTGAAGCCATTGTAGCCATGAATTCGATACCACAGCATGAAGTTGCAAAAGGCAATGGCCATAATGAATTGGCTCTTGCTAAACCTACAACATCGTTAAGTTTTGTAGCGAAGAAACCTTCTCCTACAACCCCTTCTGGTGGTGCAACCATATTTACATTTGAATTGCTCATTTTATTTTAGATTTCTGATTTTAGATTTTAGATTTGAGAAATCATAAAAATTAAAATCAATTTTTTAAATCAGTATATTAATCCGAAGAAATTAAATTTTATATTGTGGTTTTATTTAAGCTCAGGCATTTGCTAATTCTTAAATCTAAAATCATCAATCTAAAATCTAAAATCGTGTTATTCCCAGTCTAATGCTTTTTTCTTGATGATGTAGAAAAAGCCTACTAATAGAAGTGACATGAATACGATCATCTTTAGCATTCCTTCTACTCCTAATTCTTTAAAGTTTACTGCCCAAGGATAAAGGAAAATTACCTCTACATCGAACAATACAAACAAAATGGCTACTAGGAAGTATTTTACTGAAAAAGGGATACGTGCATTACCAACAGATTCGATACCGCACTCAAAGTTTTTATCTTTGGTTTCAGAGCTTCTTTTTGGGCCTAATTTTCCGGAAATAATAATTGTTCCTACCACAAAACCAACAGCTAAAATGAACTGCATTAAAATAGGAATGTAATTGTATTGATCAGATTGCATAATCTTAGGTTTTTTACTTAAAGAATAAGCCACAAAGATAACTTTCAACTCTGTAAATCACAAGCTAAAAAAGGATTTAAGTGTGTTACAAAAGGGTGAATATTTGTAATTTTTATTCATTATAAATAATAGTAGGGTATTTTAAGACTTTTTTAAGATTTGGGCAAAAAAAAACGTCTCGAAATAAATCGAAACGTTTTTAAACCATTCAGAGGCAAAAAAAATAAATTGCTATATTTTTCTTAGATTACTGCTACTTTAGCAGCAACTTTCCCTTTTCTTCCTTCTTCTTCTTCGTAGCTTACACGGTCACCTTCGCGTAATTCTTCCGCGTTAATTCCTGAAGCGTGAACGAAGATATCTTTTCCTGTTTCTTCGTCTGTAATGAATCCATAACCTTTAGATTCATTGAAAAATTTTACTGTACCTGTACGCATTGTAATTGTAATAATAATTTATAATGAAGCAAATGTAATATATAAATTCATACAAAAGACAATAAGGTGTTAATTTTTTGTAAAAATTATTGATTCACAGTGTTTTCGCTATTTATATTGCATCAATTTTGATATGGAAGTAATTTATTTAAGAATCATTAATTGTAAGAATAAAAGTTAAAAAAGTAGCTTATAGTTTACAAATTTTTCTTATATTATGCACAGGATGATCCTTAAAACTGTGTAAATGTGACAGAATAGTTGTAATTACTGATGTTGTTGGTTTGAAACACTATTAAATTTGAGTTAAAAAATGGTGAAAATCAAAAAAAATGGCAGCTAAATTTTGAGCTGCCATATATAATTTTAAAATTCTAAGAATTTATATTGTGTCAATTTTGATGTGTAATTCTTTCAATTGAGCATCATCGATTGCAGCAGGTGCATCGATCATTACATCACGTCCTGAATTATTTTTTGGGAAAGCAATAAAATCTCTAATTGTTTCCTGACCTCCTAAAATAGCAACCAATCTGTCAAGTCCAAATGCTAAACCTCCGTGAGGTGGTGCTCCAAATTGAAAAGCATCCATTAAGAAACCAAATTGTGCTTTTGCTTCTTCTTCGGTAAAACCTAAATATTTGAACATTAATTGTTGAGTCGCTTTATCATGAATACGAATAGATCCTCCTCCAATTTCATTTCCGTTTAATACCATATCATATGCATTAGCACGAACTTTTCCAGGTTCAGTTTCTAATAAAGCCATATCTTCTGGTTTTGGAGATGTAAATGGGTGGTGCATTGCATGATAACGTCCACTTTCTTCATCAAGTTCTAATAACGGGAAATCTACAACCCACAACGGAGCGAATTCCTCTGGTTTACGCAATCCTAAACGAGTTGCTAATTCCATACGAAGTGCAGAAAGCTGAGCACGTGTTTTATTAGCTGGTCCCGAAAGTACAAAAATCATATCTCCAGGTTTTGCTCCTGTAATTTTTGCCCATTGTCCTAAATCGTCCTGATCATAAAATTTATCTACAGATGATTTAAAAGTTCCGTCGTCATTGCATTTTGCGTACACCATTCCTGATGCACCAACTTGAGGACGTTTTACCCAGTCAATCAATCCGTCGATTTCTTTACGGGTATAATTTCCTGCTCCGGGAACTGCAATACCAACAACTAATTCTGCAGCATTGAATACAGGGAAATCTTTATGTTGTGCAAATTCGTTTAACTCACCAAACTCCATTCCAAAACGAATGTCCGGTTTGTCATTTCCATATGTTTTCATAGCATAGTCGTAGGTAATTCTAGGGAATTTATCTACTTCGATACCTTTAATTTCTTTTAGTAAATGTCTTGTCAATCCTTCAAAAACATTCAAAATATCTTCTTGCTCCACAAATGCCATTTCGCAATCGATTTGTGTAAACTCAGGCTGACGGTCTGCACGTAAATCTTCGTCACGGAAACATTTTACGATCTGGAAGTATTTATCCATTCCGCCCACCATCAATAATTGTTTAAAAGTTTGTGGTGATTGTGGCAAAGCATAAAATTGACCTTCGTTCATACGGCTTGGTACAACGAAATCTCTAGCGCCTTCCGGAGTCGATTTGATTAAGTAAGGAGTCTCAACTTCGCAGAAATCTAAATCAGATAAATATTTACGAACTTCCATTGCCACTTTGTGACGGAAAAGCAAACTGTTTTTTACCGGATTTCTACGAATGTCTAAATAACGATATTTCATTCTGATATCTTCTCCACCATCAGTTTCATCTTCAATAGTAAATGGAGGTGTTAATGCTGCATTTAAGATCGTTAATTCAGTAACTAAAATTTCGATCTCACCAGTTGGTATGTTCTTGTTCTTAGCTTCACGCTCAATAACAGTCCCTTTTACCTGAATTACAAATTCACGACCCAGCGTTTTAGCTAGTTCAAAAACAGTTTTATCAGTACGACTTTCGTCGAAAATAAGTTGTGTAATTCCGTAACGGTCGCGTAAATCAACCCAATTCATAAATCCTTTATCGCGTGATTTTTGAACCCAACCCGCTAGTGTAACTTCCGTATTAATATTTGAGGCGTTTAACTCGCCACAATTATGACTTCTATACATGATCAAAATTTTAGACTGCAAAAGTAAACACAAAATTCAAATTAATGTAGTAAAGTGATCACTAGATGCTCAATAATTTGAAATATTTTGTTAATTCTTAAATTTTGAAGCTGTAATTTCTTTAGATTTGAATCACTTAAAACAAACTTTAATTTATATGAACAAACTTTTTGTTACTGGTCTGTTGATTTTTAGCGCTTTGAATGTTATAGGTCAAACCAAAAATCAAATTAAATTTACGGCTAAAATTACCAATAGAAATAGCGATACTTTAGTGATTGTGGGCAAGGATAATTTTAAACAAATTATTCCGATTAATAAAAAAGAGGTCTTTGCAGCCAATTTTGATGCACCAAAAGGATTTTATGTGTTTTCTGACGGTACAGAATCTTCTCGTTTATACCTAAAACCAAATTCAGAGGTTAATCTAACGATGAATGCCAAAGAATTTGATGAAACGATTTTGTATAAAGGTAAAGGTGTTGAAGAAAGTAATTTTTTGGCACAGCAAGCTTTAAGAAATGAAAAATTGGAGGAAGCTTATTCTAAAGAACCGGCTGAATTTGCAGTAATATTAGAGGCTAAGAATAAAACAGATAAAGAAAGTTTAGAGAAAGGATCTTTTGATGCCGAATTTGTAACTGCAATGAAAAGTAATTTTGAACGCTTTAATGAATTTGCTATTAGGAATTATGAAAGTGCATCTAAAGCAAATAAATTTACCGGAAAGCCTTCTCCTGATTTCGACTATGAGAATTTTAAAGGGGGAAAAACAAAACTTTCTGATCTAAAGGGGAAATATGTTTACATCGATCTTTGGGCAACCTGGTGTGCACCTTGTAGAGCTGAAATTCCGTATTTGCAGAAAATTGAAGAAAAATATCATGGAAAAAATATTGAGTTCGTAAGTATTTCGATTGATAAATTGAAAGACAATGAAAAATGGAAAAAATTTGTAACAGATAAAAGTTTAGGCGGAATTCAATTATTCGCCGATAAAGATTGGGAATCTGAGTTTGTAACGAGTTATGGTGTAACCGGAATTCCGAGATTTATTATTGTTGATCCAAAAGGAAATGTTTTAAGCGCAGATGCTGCAAGACCTTCATCTCCAGAACTTCAAACGCAATTAGACTCATTATTGAAGTAATTTATTACGAAAATTATAACGTTATAGTAAATTTATATTTTTGATAAAAACCAAGTAAAACCAGTGCTTCAGCGCTGGTTTTTTTTGTTTTAGGTAAATTTTCAATGTTAAGCTTTTACTCAATGTTACCAAATTGTTAAGTAAAAGTTTTTTTAATGTAAACAATTAATTATATTTGATAACGATTTGATAACATTAAAACCTCAAAATATGAAAAAGTGTGTAATTTTAGTTGCAATATTGTTCTCTGGAATTTTAGTTGCACAAGAGATAAAACCAGAATTAGAAGCTGTTGGAAACAAAGTAAAAGCTACTTATTATCATGAAAATGGTCAGGTACAACAAGAAGGCTTTTTTAAAGATGGTAAATTAGATGGAGTTTGGGTATCTTATGATGAAAAAGGAAATAAAGTTGCCGTAGGAGAATACACAGACGGATTGAAAACTGGAAAATGGATTTTCTTTAATGAAAAAAACCTTTGCGAGGTTGCTTACGAAAACAGCAAAGTGACTTCAGTTAAAAACTTGCAGAAAAATGCTTTAGCAAATAGAAATTAATACTATTTCGAATAATTTAGAAAACCGCTTTAATTAGCGGTTTTTTTTGGATCAGTAAATATTGTGTTTGGCTAATGATTTTAATCGCAAAGAACGCAAGTTTTTTTATTTATAAGATTTTATATAAACGCAAAGTTCGCAAAGCTATAATTTATAAAGCTTTGCGAACTTTGCGTTTGTAATTATAATGATAAGATGAAACTTGCGTTCTTTGCGGTTAATTTTTTTTATGCCTTTATTTTTTTACAGGATTTATTTCTTCTTCCGTACCAAATTACAAAACCCGTTACAGGCAAAGCCGCCGCAATTAAGCTGATAATAAAAGCAATAATTTTTCCCGGTAAATCTAAAATTTGTCCGGTATGAATTCCGTAATTCATTTCGACAACTTGCAGGCCCAAACTCTTTTTATCGAAAGGCTGGCTTTGTATTAATTTACCATCACCCGGATGAAAGTAATAATTGCTTTGATGATCGTATCGTAAGGTATGAGGATAAGCACCGGTATTAATTAAGTCTCCTTTTTGCAGAGGATAAGTTATAAAAATCATTCCGGCTTCAGGTTGTAGTTTCATGGTTTCAACAAAAGCACGATCGACAGCAATAAGTTTGTTAGTCGCAAATTTGGTAGTGTCAATTACTGGCGCTTTTGTTTCTAAAGCTTTATCTCCGCCAAAATTGAAGGTTTTATAAATCCCGTCTCCAACCCATTCGTAAGTAAAAGTTAAACCTGTAATGGCAATAATAGCAGCAATAATCGCAATATAAAATCCGGAAGTGTTGTGCCAGTCATAATTTACACGACGCCATTTTGCAGACCATTTTATGGTGAAACTTCGCTTGATATCACTTCTTCGCTTTGGCCACCATTGAATAATTCCCGAAATTAATAAAAGAATAAAAATAATTGTTGCGCCGCCAATAATGTGTTTCCCGATATAATCCGGCAAAAGCAAATACAAATGAATGTACTCAACAATGATAAAAAAATCAGTCGCTGGATCTTCGGTTTTTAAATATTTTCCTGTGTAGGGATTAAAGTAGAGATATCTGTTTTCGGTATCAGAATAGGTGTAAACAATCGCAGATCTGTTTTTTCCGTAAAAAGAAACCATTGATTGTTTATAATCCGGAAGAATTTCTTTTGCTTTTTCCTGTAAAAGCGATGGCATTACAAAAGGCTTGTTTTGAGGTTCAACCAATCGCCATTCTTTTCGGGTAATGTCTTTTATTTCGTCATGAAAACAAAAAATACAACCAGTAACACTTATAATAAAAACAATAAGCCCGGAAATTAATCCGAGCCATTTATGTAGAAAACGTATTTGTTTTTTAAATCCCATTTTTTTGAATAAAGCGTAAAAGTATACGCTAAATCAATAGAGGGCAAATTATTTAAGCTAATTTTTAAGAAACTGCTTTTTTGGGTTTTAAATGATAGGCAACGTAAAGTGTTAGCGAAGCCAAAACAATCCAGAAAACATCAATAAAGAAAACCTGAATCTGATTGTGCATAAACGAATTCCAAAACCAGTTTCCGGATACGATTCCGTTTGTAATTGGAATTAAAAAACCTAAAATGCTCCCTGAAATTAAACAGAACTTATTAGTGAAATCATCATTCTTTTTAAGGATAAAAAAGATTGCCAGAATCAGCCATCCTCCAAAATAAACCGCAAAAAGATTATTCTGACTTAGCGGATAAAATATTTTAGTAACAATAAATGCAAGTGCAGTAATAGGATACATGCTTAGACAGATTGCCAAATAAATACGAACAACTGCAGCATTGAAACGTCTTTTCTTTTCAGGTAAATTATTTTTTTGTCTGGCAACTAACCAAATCATTACGCCCGAAATGATAACAAAACAAGTAATGATTCCCAGAACGAAACTTACGATTCTTAGAGCGTAACCTCCGTAGTCGCCAAAATGTATTTTATATAAAACATTTTTTACAACATCGAGATAGTTATTTTGCGTAACAGGATTTTTCTTTGCAATTTCTTTCTCATCAGCAATTCGGTAAATTACTTTTCCTATTCCGGTGAATTTTTTGTGACTTAGCATTTCGCCTTCAACAACAACATGCATATTTGCATCACCATAATTCTGAATAAAAACACGGGTAATTTCAAAATCCTTCCAATTACTTTTGGCTTTTGCTACTAACTGATCGATATTAAAAGGTGTTGCTAATTTTTTATTTTCAAATTTATATTCAGGATCACTGTATTCCAGTTCTTTATATAATTTATCCTGATCTCCTTTGTACAATGTCATTACAGCGGGAGCAACAATCAAAAGTTTGATCATAAAAAAGGCTCCTGTCACGGCATATACAAACTGAAATGGTAAACCAATCATTCCTAATGCGGTATGAGCATCTGTCCATAATGTCTTTAGTTTTTCCTTTGGACGGAAAATATAAAAGTTAGAAACGATTTTTTTCCAATGCAATAAAACACCGGTTATGATGGCAAATAAGAAAAATAAAGCAATAAAGCCGGAAAGGTAATACCCCACCGGATACGGAATTTGAGCCAGGAAATGTAATCGATACAAAAATTCGCCTAATGAATACGATTGTTCGTAAGTAAAAGTCTTGAAGGTTTTAGTGTCGAGATAGAAAAATGAACCTTCTTTTTGTTTGGCTGGAGCCAAAGTATCTTTGGTACCTTCCATATAAACGGCAACTCTTCTTTCGTTGCTGTTTTTAGAAATGGTCACGTTTCTTCCGTGCAGAACGTATTCTTTGTCTAATTTTTTTAAAGCGGTATTATAGTCTAATTGAATTTCTTTGGTAATAGCAGTAGATTCGTTTCTTTCCCAATTGTTGATATCATCTCTGAAAAAAGAAAAAGATCCTGCAAAAAAAATCACAAAGAGTACTACGCTGATAACAATTCCGCTAACAGTATGGGTATGAAAATAGATGTTATAATTACGATTGTTCATAGGTTATTTTGCTATCGGATTGTAAGTTTGACCAAGATAAATGAGGAGAGAAAAAACCAAAGTAAGGAGTAGGTAAATACCCCAGATTTTCAATCCGCTTTTTGCCAGGAAAGCAATTATCATAAGCGCTACCCAAAGAATGAATCCGCTAAAAGCCATTGTCATAAGGATATTAGCACGGTTAAACCAGGATGCTAAAGCCAAATGAAAACTGACTGAAACAAAATAGCCGCCAATTATAGCAGCTGTAATTTTGGCAAATCGTTGCCACTTAGATTGGGTTAGATATTTTGGATTTGCTGGCATATTTTGGTTAGAAATAAGTTAGTTGTAATAAAATTCTAGTAAAGCAACAATTACAAAGAGAGCAATAATAGCAAATGGGCTAATTTTTTTTAATGGAGTCAGAATAATAATCAAACTTCCAATTGTCATTAGCTGAATAAAAAACATTAAAGTCCCGCAGCAAAGTGATTGTGTAAACAACCAAAGGGCGTACGCTAATAAAAGAAGTCCTAAACCCATATATTTGGTTGGCTTAGGATTGCTTTTCATCCATTTCTCGAAACCTAAATCATAAGATAAGGTTGCTCTTTTTGAGGTGTAGTAAAGAGTGTAAAAAGCTAAAAAAACGATGAGACTTGCTATTGTTATCATAATTTTATAGAATTTAAAAAACACCTTTTCCAGAAGAAAAAGGTGTTTTTGTTATTTGTTTTTTAGAATCTGTAAGAGAAACTGGCCACTACGCTTCTTGCATCTCTTGGACTCACTGTAGACCATCCGCTATAAATATCTTCGTTTGCGATATTGTTAACTTTAAGAGTCAAAGTGTATTTTTCTGTTCCGTAGAAAATAGAAGAATTCATAACAGTATATTCCGGAATTGTAAATACTCCGGCAACTGTTCTGTTCATGATTTTATTATCACTTGCATAATTACCTCCAAAACCTAAACCAAAACCTTTTAAGTCTCCCTGAAGAAATTTATAACTTGCCCAAAGGTTTGCTAAGTTTTGTGGTCCTGCACTTTCAGGTCTGTGATTCACGAAATCCTCAAGTCCTGCTGTTAAGATCGCATCGTTATAACTATATCCAAAAACGATGTTTAAGCCGTCAACCGGGTTGGTCACAATTTCTGCTTCAAAACCTTTGTTTCTTTGAGCACCATCCTCATAACTGATTGTAGTTGTTGCACCATAGTCCGTATAAACCATATCTTTTACTTTTGTGTCATAATAGCTAAAAGTGGCATATAGTTTATCTTTGAATAAGTTTAATTTGGTACCAAATTCAATTTGAGTTGCATGTTCAGGACCAAAAGTTCTTGGTTGTCTGCTTCCGTCAGCTAATATATTAGTAACTGGAGATGGATTTACAAAACCATCCATATAGTTGGCAAAAATCGAAACTTTGTCTATAATAGGCTGGTATACAATACCAAATTTTGGAGAAAAAGTAGTTTGATTAAAGTCATCATCTTTTGTCGTTACTTCGCCTGAATTCATAAAACGATCGATACGTAAACTAGCCATTACAGAAAGGGCAGGAGTGAAATTAATAACATCTGATACGTAAGCACTAAAAACTTCCTGCTTTTGTTTGCTGTTGCTTACACCCTTACCTGATAAAACAGCATCTGCATGTGATTGAGATAAAATACCATTATCTCCGTCTAAAATATATTGAGTAGGATCAGTGATTTTAAATACATTTTCGTTTACTGTTTTTAGGTCATCTCTACCAACATATACTAGGCTTTCGTAATACTCGTAATCTGTTCCGTTATCAACTTGCATTCTGTTGAAATAATCTAAACCGGCCACAATTCTGTTTCTTAGGTTTCCTATTTTAAAATCTCCAATAAAATTTTGTTGAATGTCAGTTGTTAGTGTTTTTGAATTATTATTTGTAAATGATCTTCCAAAAACAATTCCGTCGGTAATATTTTGAAAATTACTTGTTATGTCATATAAGTAATTATAGTAACCCTGAGATTTTGTAGAGCTTCTTGCAAAGGCAGTTTGTGAAGTCCATTGATCTGAAATTTTATAATTCATCTGACCCTGAAGGCTATATGATGGTGTTTTTATTACAAGATCGTTACTAGTATAAGAACGTTTGTTGTCGTAACCCAATTCTTCGATGTTGTGAGCTCTTAAAGGAGTTGTTCTGTCTAAGAATAACATGGTTGGATTTGTCATTTCGCTGCTCAAAAACTCAGTATTGATAAGGAATGATAATCTGTCATTTACCTGATAAGATAACGACGGCGCAACAAATAATGATTTTTTAAAACCAGCATCCTGAAAACTGTCCTCATTATGATAAGCGGCATTTACACGAAAATTTACTTTGTGTTCGTCGTCCAATGGAGTATTAATATCTGCAGTAACTCTGTTTAAACCATAACTTCCGGAAGTGTAGCTAACTTCTCCTCCAAAACGATCGTAAGGTTTTTTAGTGGTAACATTGATTAGTCCTCCGTAAGAAATCAAACTACTTCCAAACAATGTTCCTGATGGTCCTTTTATAACTTCGATTTTGTCAATGTTAGCAGGATCTAAACTTCCGTTTGATAATCCAGGTAATCCGTTGATCATAGTGGGCTGAACAGCAAATCCTCTTAAAGAAAAATATCCTGCACCGTCTCCTGTACGACCAGTAGAGCCCCAAAGCTGTGTTAGTCCAGGTGAGTTTTTTAATGCATCATCTAAATTAGTAACTACCTGCTCCTTTAATAATTCGCTTGTAATAGTAGTATAAACTTGTGGGTTTTCAAGATTTTTAAGTGGTAATCTTGATACTTGCTGCGTTTCTTTACGCGCTAGCGGATTTTTTTTAGTACCTCCGTTAATTACAATTTCGTCTAATTGTTCAGAGTTTGAACTAATGGTAAAATCTTCAACTATTTCATCACCTGCATTAAGAGAAATACTTTTTTCTTTTGATGAATGTCCAACAGCCGAAACTTTAATAACGTAGCTTCCCGGTTTAAGATTTTTAATTTCATAAAAACCGTTGCTATCTGTATTGGTTCCTATTTTGGTCCCTTTTAATACAACTGAAACGTTATCTGCAGCTTGGTTATTTGTTAAACTAATTTGCCCCTTAATAGATGCTTTTTCCTGTGCTGAGATACTTGTAGCAGCTAATAGAAAAAAACAAAAGCTCAAAAAAGAAATTGTAAATTTATATTTCATTTTATTTAGAATTGATTTTAATAGCGCAAATTTAGTTGTTGATTATCAACTACACAAGCTATTCTTATTTATTCTAAATAAAATATTTTTTAAAGGGTAAAATTTACGTTTATTTAAAAAATTAACATCTTAAGCAAATCTTAAGCAAGTTTTGCATAAAAAAACCTGTTCAAGCTAATGAACAGGTCTTTTGTTATTGTGAAAATTACTTACAATTACAATTCTAAAGCACGTTTAGCATCGCCATTCATCAATAATTCTACTGGATTTTCTAATGCTTCTTTTACAGCCACTAAGAAACCAACTGACTCACGTCCGTCGATAATTCTGTGGTCATAAGAAAGTGCAACATACATCATTGGGTGAATTTCAACTTTACCGTTTACAGCAATCGGACGCTCAATAATGTTGTGCATTCCTAAAATTCCTGATTGAGGAGGGTTGATAATTGGAGTAGATAACATAGAACCAAAAACTCCACCATTAGTAATAGTAAAAGTTCCACCAGTCATGTCGTCAACAGTAATTTGACCATCACGAGCTCTCAATGCTAATCTTTTAATTTCAGCTTCAACACCACGGAAAGTTAAGTTTTCAGCATTACGAACTACAGGAACCATTAAACCTTTTGGTCCTGAAACTGCGATAGAGATATCAGCAAAATCATAAGCGATTTTATAATCACCATCCATCATTGAGTTAACATCAGGATATAATTCTAATGCTCTTGTAACTGCTTTTGTAAAGAAAGACATGTATCCTAATCCAAGGCCGCCATGTTTTGCTTTGAAAGCATCTTTGTATTCGTTACGAATCAAGTTGATTGGTGTCATGTTAACTTCATTAAAAGTAGTTAACATTGCTGTTTCGTTTTTAGCAGCAACTAATCTCTCAGCTACTTTACGACGTAACATTGATAATTTTGTACGCTCAGATCCACGGTTTCCTCCAGTTGGAGTTCCCATAGAAGGTACTGCATTTACAGCATCTTCTTTAGTGATTCTTCCGTCTTTACCAGTTCCTGAAATAGTTGCCGGTGCTATGTTTTTTTCGTCTAATATTTTTCTTGCTGCCGGAGATGGAGTTCCTGCTGCATAACTTGTAGCTGCCGGAGCTTGTGCAGGTGCTGCTTTTGGCGCCTCAGCTTTTACTTCTGCCTTTGGAGCTTCAGCTTTAGGAGTTTCAGCCGCTGGTGCAGCCGGAGCATCACCTGCAGGTTTTACACCATCAGTATCAATTAAACAAACTACAGCTCCTACAGCAACTGCATCACCTTCTTCAGCTTTTAGCGTAATAATTCCGCTCATTTCAGCAGGTAATTCAAGAGTTGCTTTGTCTGAATCAACTTCAGCAATAGCTTGATCTTTTTCTACATAATCTCCGTCTTTTACTAACCAAGTTGCAATTTCAACTTCTTTTATTGATTCCCCTGGTGATGGGACTTTCATTTCTAAAATCATCTTTGTTTTTGTTTAAGGTTTTTATGGTTTCACGTTTCATGTAGTTAAACTTGAAACTCGAAACTTGAAACATTTTTTTTATCTGAATAAATCTTTATCGAATACCATTCTAATCGCATCTGCATGACGACGTTTTGCACGTGTGTAACTTCCTGATGCTGGTGCAGCGTAAGCTTTTAACGAAGCTAATCTCCATTTTACAAGATCAAAGTTCATTAACATAAAGCTGTAAGCTCCCATATTTTTAGGTTCTTCCTGAGCCCAAACATAATCGTCAGCATTGGGATATTGTGCGATGATTTCTTTAAGTTGTGCAGCCGGGAAAGGGAATAATTGCTCGATACGAACAACTGCAACGTCATTTCTTCCGTTGTTTTCTCTTTCAGCAACGATGTCATAGTAGAATTTACCAGTAACAAAAACCAATGTTTTTACTGCTTTTTTATCTACTGTATTGTCATCAATTGTTTCCTGGAAACTTCCTGTAGCTAATTCTTCAGCTGTAGAAACACATCTTGGATCACGCAATAAACTTTTTGGAGAGAAAACTACCAAAGGCTTACGGAAATTTGTTTTCATTTGTCTTCTCAACAAGTGGAAGAAGTTGGCTGGAGTTGTACAATCTGCAACATACATATTTTGTCTTGCACAAAGTTGTAAGTAACGTTCCATTCTTGCAGAAGAGTGTTCTGCACCTTGTCCTTCGTATCCGTGAGGCAATAATAAAACAATACCGTTTTGGTTGTTCCATTTATCTTCACCACATGAAATGTACTGGTCAATCATGATTTGTGCTCCATTAGAGAAATCACCAAATTGAGCTTCCCAAATAGTCAACGCATTTGGATTTGCTAATGCATATCCGTAATCAAAACCAAGAACACCATATTCAGATAAAAGAGAATTGAATACGCCAAATTTTCCTTTTTTGTTTTCGATACTATCCAATAGAATTACTTCTTCTTCAGAATCTTCTACTTTAACTACAGCATGACGGTGAGAGAATGTACCACGCTCTACGTCCTGACCTGAAATACGAATATCAAATCCTTCTGTTAAAAGTGAACCGTAAGCTAGTGCTTCTGCAGTTCCCCAGTCAATAGTATTATTGTCGTATCCGGCTTTTCTGTCTGTAACAATTTTAGTTATTTTATTAATAAACTTTTTGTCTTCAGGTAAAGTAGATATTGTAGTGATAATAGAATCCAATCCTTTTTTGTCAAAAGTAGTATCTACTTTTTCAAGCATTTGAGTATCTGTTACCTGAACAAATCCATCCCATTCGTTTTTCATGAATGGAGTTATAATAGTCAAATCTTTTTTACGGGAAGCTTCTAAGTTCTCCTCCATGGTAGATTTGTATTCTTTTTCTAAAGCATTTACATAAGATGCATCGATTACGCCGTCAGACAATAATTTTTCAGCATAAATATCTCTTGGATTTTTATGTTTTGCGATGATTTTATATAAAACAGGTTGAGTAAAACGAGGTTCATCACCTTCGTTATGACCGTACTTTCTATATCCTAATAAGTCAATAAATACGTCACGTCCAAATTGCATTCTGTAATCTAATGCAAAAGATACCGCATGAACAACAGCTTCAGCATCGTCAGCATTTACGTGCAATACTGGCGAAAGTGTTACTTTGGCAACATCTGTACAGTAAGTAGAAGAACGAGCGTCTAAGTAGTTAGTAGTAAAACCAACCTGATTGTTGATTACAATATGGATTGTTCCTCCGGTTTTGTAACCATCAAGCTGAGCCATTTGAATGATTTCGTACAAGATACCCTGACCTGCGATTGCAGCATCTCCGTGAACGGCAATAGGTAATACTTTAGAGAAATCATTTGGATAATATTTATCTTGCTTTGCTCTTGTAATTCCTTCAATTACAGCTCCAACCGTTTCTAAGTGAGATGGGTTTGGCGCTAAATTGATATTGATACTTTTTCCTGTTCTTGTTTTTTTGTCGGCAGTAAGACCTAAGTGGTATTTTACGTCACCATCAAAATATTCCTGATCGTAATCTTTACCGTCAAACTCACCAAAAATATCCTGAGTAGATTTTCCGAAGATGTTAGCCAAAACGTTCAAACGACCACGGTGAGCCATTCCCATTACGAATTGTTCAACACCTTTTTCAGCAGCCTGTTCGATCAAAGCATCCAAAGCGGGAATGATAGATTCTCCACCTTCTAATGAAAATCGTTTTTGACCTACGTATTTAGTATGCAGGAAGTTCTCGAAAGAAACTGCCTGGTTTAATTTATTTAAGATAGTTTTCTTTTCTTCAGAAGAGAAATTAGGCTGATTAACATTTACAGCCAGTTTATCCTGAATCCATTTTACAACGCCAGGATTTCTGATATACATATATTCAATACCAATATGCTGGCAGTAAATAGATTTAAGTCGCGTTATAATGTCTTGCAAAGTAGAAGGTCCCACTCCAATAGTCTGAGCAGCATCAAAAACTGTAGAAAGATCAGCAGTTGTTAATCCGAAATTTTCAATGTCTAATGTTGGAGAAGATGTTCTGCGATCACGAACCGGATTTGTTTTTGTAAACAAGTGGCCACGAGTACGGTAGGCATCGATTAACTTTAGTACATTGAATTCTTTTTGTAGTTTGTCAGAAACAAGACTACAATCTGTGTTGTCGCTAGTTACATACTCAACGATTCGTTGAACTGGATTTTCGTCATTATAAGTCGTTTGTCCAAAGTCGAAACCTTGAAAAAAACTTCTCCAGCTTGGCTCAACGCTATCTGGATTTACTAAATACTGATCATATAATTGTGCGAAAAACTCTGTATGCGCTGCATTTAAAAATGAAAACCTATCCATAATATTAGTGAATATACTTTTTGTTAAATAGAAAGGCAAAAGTACAACAATCGCATTTATTTAAATCTTTTTTTTACGTACTTTTACGTAAAAATTTGTTAAAAATAGACTTAACTATGAATTATAATCAAATTTCAATCGTTTTCAAATCTTTTTTTGTGATTTTGGCAGTGCTGTTTTCAACTGCGGTAATTTCGCAGCAAAAATACGTTATTGATAATAGCAATCATTTTTGGGACAAAGTTCAGTTTGGTGGAGGACTTGGTTTAGGAATTGGATCAGGTTACACCGATATTTCTGTAATGCCAAGTGCTATTTATAATGTAAACGAAATTGTGGCTGTTGGTGTTGGTTTGCAATTTGGTTACTTATCTTCAAAAAGTTACTACAATTCTTTTGTTTATGGAGGAAGCGTGGTGGGTCTTGTAAATCCTATTCCCGAAATTCAATTGTCTGCAGAGTTGGAGCAGGTGCGAGTAAATACAGATTATAATTCAACCCCTTACAGACCAAGTTATTCTGATAATTATTGGAATACGGCCTTGTATCTTGGTGCAGGTTACAGAACCGGAAGTGTTACTATTGGTGCGCGTTATGATGTTTTGTATGATGCTGATAGAAGTCTTTATGGGTCTGGGTTTATGCCTTTTGTGAGGGTTTATTTCTAAAGTTGCTAAGGTTCTGAGATGCTAAGATTCTAAGGTTTCGAATGGATAAAAGAAAATATAAGTTATGAATGATAAGATCTGTTATACTTCTAATGAGCTTTTAGAAATATTCAAAGAACAGCATAGACTTTCAGGCCAATTTGATTTTATGGTTGATGGAACTTTTGTTTTAACAAAGGATACATTAATATGGGAATGGCGTGAAGCTCAGGATTTATTACCTTGGAATGAATTAACTAAATTTTTAAATCAAGAATTTAGAATTGATGTGCCAATAAAAATATGGGATACAATCTTCAATCCAGATGACAAAAAAACTTTAGGTGATCTTTGTGATTTTTTATCAACTGTTGCTGAAAAAGAAATTGTCAAACCAATCAAAATTTTGGGTTCAGAATGTTTAACATTCTCTGTTTTTCAAACCTTAAAACGAAATTTAAAAATTAAAGGTGTAGATGTTGTAAGTTTAAAACCGTCAACAAGAATCGAAGATTTTTTGGCTATTAATGATAATTTTTCTCCTCTATTAGAAGAAGTAACATTAACAGGGGTGAAAGTTTTCGATAAATTCGATGTAAAAGTAGAACGAGAAAGATGTTTAGATCATTGGTTGGACAGAATATTTCCAAACTGGAAATATGAAAGTACTATTACTACTGGAGATATTGAAACATTTCGAGACTTGGTTAATAAAATAGTTGAAAATAAAAAACTAGGAACAGATATTGTCAAAATTTAATATTTCAAATTGAAGACATTAAGTTTTAAATCCAAAAAAAGTGAGAAAATATATTTTTGTACTTATTGTCATTGTAATTTCGAGTTGTAATAATTCTAATAAAGTAGAAGTTGCATCCAAAAAGGCTGTAAAGAAAGAATTAAGACCTTTTTTTGATTCGGATAAAATTGATCATTATTATTTAGATTTTTCTAAACGGGAGTTTGAACATTCATCCAATGATAATACTTCACAGACAGAAAAGAAAGAAGAATTCTCTGGTTTTTTTTACGGGCATTATCCTGATAATATTCCGAAGAAAGATTTTGAAAAGCTTTTATTAAAATACGAATACAAAAAATCAAACTTGTCAATTAAGCAAGAAAAAAAGATTGAAAATGTTTTTAGCGAAAAAGATTCATTGCAAACCACTTTTGCCGCTTGCATTGCAGAATATCGTGATATCTTTATTTTTAAGAAGAAAGAAAAGACAATAGGAATTGCAAAAATTTGTTTTAAATGTGGCCGCTACCAAATTATAGGAAGCAAATTAGATACTAATGGATTTGGACTTTGGTCTGAATTAGATAAATTAAAAAAAATCGTGAGACCTGAAAGTTATAGTATTTTGTTTACTAACTAACTTTTTCTGTTTGTATTGATTGCGAAACCAAACATTCTGAAATTCCTTTTTTAAAATCAAAAAAGAAACTTATTTAGTGAGAATCAATAAATTTGAACTTTCTATTTTTTAAAAGAATTCTCAACTATATTTTGGAATAATCTAAAAGTATAACGTGTAGGTTTTTTTCTTTCTTAAGATTGGGTTGTAAATTAGTTTTTTGATAACAAAAAAAGGCAAACTTAGGATAGTTTGAAAAGCTCAATTATTAACTTAAAGAATTAAATTTTAAAATAATGGGAGAATATCCAGAAGAAATAGAATTATTTCAAAAGACACTTAAAAGTTTAAAAGGAATAGAAAATGTTAGCAGTGGAATTGATAATTTAGAAGGGATAAAAGGTTCTGATTTGGGTGATGTATCACTTTCTCATCTACCTCTTGCTACTTTATTAAGAACAGATGGAGGATTGAAAGATGAAGTAATGTTACAATTCGAATTCACATTAGATAAATCTTCTGAGAGTTTAATCTCGTTAGAATTTCTGTCCTGGTTTTTTCGTGATCAGGCAAGAGGTGGCGAAATACTTCAATTAAGATCGTTTGCACTTCCGCCTAAAATAGGGGATCATTTCCAGATAGGGGAAACATTAAAATTTCACATTGACTATTTTATTGAAGATGCTCCGGAATCCTTACAGCCAATTTTAGATAAAGTTTTAAATTTAAACAAAGCACTGGAACTCTTTATTAAACTATATGAAATACCAACAAAGGATTAAAAAATAAAACTTGCAAACTTAGTATCTCAGCATCTCATAACCTTAGCAACTTACTTAGAATAATGCTTCCTAAACCAAACCTTCTGCCATTCTCTTTTTAGAATCAAAAAGGCAACTTGTTCAGCGAGAACAACCAAATCTGATCCGTCTAGTTTTTTAATTTCTTCTTCAGATACATCAATAATATAAAGCAGGTTTAAATATTCAGCAAATTTATACTGAATCATGCGGTAGATTTTTTCGTGAAGCTGAATTTTTAGTTCATCGGGAGAAATGCTCATCGGAAAATCAATTCCTTCATTGGCCAAATTAAAGTCTTTATTGATTTGCTCAACAAGGCTTAGATATAGATTTTCTTTTTCGGCATCAGCCAATAAAAAATCGGTATTTTCAGGAATCGGAAACATTGATGCTTTTTAAGATTGAGGCAAAGTTAAAACTAAAAAATCATTTAACTGTCGATTCTCGCTCAATGATTCTTGTAGGAAGTTCAATAATTTGATGCGTTACCGGACGATGCTCTTTTATGTCGACAATTTCATCAATTAAAAGTGATACGGCCTGATGTCCCATTTCGAATCCGGGCTGATCAATTGTGGTTAATTTAGGCGAAATAACCGTACTCATAAACCAATTGCTAAAGCCAAAAACGGCAACTTGTTCCGGCGTTTTTATTCCGGCTTCATTAAAGTATTTAATAATCCCGATGGCAACCAAATCAGTAATGGCAAAAATGGCATCGATATCCGGATTTTCGGTCATTATTTTTTGAGCATTTTCGTAGCCGTCTTCAAAATCTGTATTATTATCGCAAACGTAAACCAATTTCGAATCGTACTCAATTCCGTGTGCTTCAAGCGCTCTTTTATAACCTAAAAAACGATCGATCGAGTTTTGCGGAACATAAGAACCTCTAAAATGAGCAATTTTTTTATATCCTTTATTAATAAGGTAAGAAACCGCATCAAAAGCTGCTTTCGCATCATTGATAACTACTTTGGAGCAATCTACCCTTTTGGCAATTTTATCAAAAAGAACAACGGGAGTATTTTTTCTAATGGCTTCATTAATATGAGTAAAATCGTCTGTCTCGTTAGAGAGTGACATTAAAACCCCATCAACTCGTTTCTGAATCAATAAAGCGAGCTGTTTTTTCTCGAGCTCATATTTTTCGTTTGATTGTAATATAATGACCAGATATCCTCTTTTTTCGGCTTCTTCGAGAATACCATTTAGTACGCTCGAAAAAAAGTGATGAACCGTAGCCGGAATAATAACGCCAATGGTTTTGGTTTCATTGGTTCTAAGATTCACTGCAACAGAATTGGGGATGTAGTTCATCGTTTCGGCCATCTCGATAACCCTGGCACGAGTAGACTTACTAATATCTGTATATCCTTTTAACGCTTTTGAAACCGTAGTAACCGAAATTCCGAGTGCCGAGGCTATATCTATTAATTTAGTGTCATTCATGAAATAAAAGTACTAAAAATAAAACGGATTGATAAGTTTTTAACTTCCGAAAACGTTTTAGGTGTTTTCGAAAACGTTTTCGATTTTTAATTCGTAAATTCCTTTATGATTTGTAGTTAAGTTTGACAGTGATAACCATAATTACTAACTAACCGAACAAAAAAATGAAAAAGCTACACCAGTATTTAGGCACATTATTTTTAATGTTTTGCCTATTTTTTTTACCAAATAAAGGGTTTGCCCAAAACACCAATACAGTTTCCGGAAAAGTGCTTGACGATAGCGGAGTAACAGTTCCCGGAGCAAATGTATCGATTAAGGAAACCGGTAAAAGTACCGTTACAGATGAAAACGGAGGATATTCGTTCTCGAATGTCGAAGCGGGAACTTATACGATTATTGCAACCAATGTGGGTTATAAAACCTTCGAGAAAAAAATTGCCATAAAACAAGGAGAATCCGTAGAGGTAAATTTATTGCTTGAAGGAGAATCTCAAAGCTTAAAAGAAGTTGTCGTTACAGGATCTTCAACTCCAAGATCTAAATTGGAGTCGAGTGTTGCGATTACGACAATGGGCGCCAAAGCCATCGAAGACAGAGCGCCGTCGAGTACAGCAGCATTGCTTCAAACCATTCCCGGATTTGTAGTAGAAGCTTCTGGAGGAGAAATAGGAAATAACCTTTTTGCAAGAGGAATTCCGTCTGCTGGAGCCTATGAATATGTACAAATTCAGGAAGACGGATTGCCGGTTTTTGAAGATGGAGCGCTGCAATTTGCCAACGCCGATACTTTTTACAGATTAGATGAAACCGTTAGTAAAATGGAAGCGGTTCGCGGAGGTTCTGCCTCAATTTTTGCCAACAATGCTCCTGGAGGAATCATCAATTTTATTTCTAAAACAGGACAAAATGATTTTCAGGGAAGAGCAAAATTCACGACTTCAGATTACGGAATGTTCAGAACCGATCTTAATTTATCAGGCGCTTTAATTCAGGATAAATTATTTTTTAATGTTGGAGGTTTTTACAGAGCCGATAACGGAGTTAGAAATACAGGTTTTACAGCCAATAAAGGAGGACAAATAAAAGGAAACATCACCTACAAATTTGATGATGACGATTATTTGAGGGTAAACTTTAAACATCTTGACGACAGAAACACATTCTATTTGCCAATTCCGCTAAAAAGTAATAACGGAAAAGTAGAAGGAATTCCTGGATTTAACCCAAATTACGGAACATTGACTTCAGTAAATTTAAGTCACTTAAATGTACCTCAATATGGCGGCGGAACTTTTAGCGCAGATTTAGAAGATGGTTCTCACCCAATTATCAACTCTATTGGAGCTGAATTCAAAAAGAAAATATCAGAGAAAGTAACGTTCAAAAATGCTTTCAAAAACACCAATATCGATTTAAATTACAATGCGATTTTCCCAAATGGAGGGCCGTGGACACAAGATGGCTATGCAACAGATGTTCAAAATACAACAGCTAGTAATCTAACGTATTCTTATGTAGATAACGGACAAACGCTGGATCCAAACGCTTTGATTATGAGAGCAGATCTTTGGCATATCGAGAAAAAGATGAATAATTTTGCGAATAATTTCTCTTTTAATTTTGATTTAGATCCGGTGAAATTAACAGCGGGTTACTACTATTCGAACTGGAAATCAAATCAATACTGGAACTGGAATTCTTATTTGGTAGGTGTTTCAGACAATCCTAGATTATTAAATGTAAAAGACAATACAAGTGGAGTAGATCATACCTGGAATGGTGTAGAAAGAATCACCTGGCTGGAAAGAGATGCACAAACCAAAGGAGTTTTGAATGATATTTATGCTGATGCCGAAATTAAAGCATCAGATAAATTAACCTTTAATGCTGGTTTAAGATACAATAAGGACAAATATTCAGGCTACAGAGATAACGCCAGATTTGGTGCTGAAAACTTAGGTATTTTAGACAACAATACGGCTGATGATGCAGTAACAACGGTAAAAGGAAATCCGTATACCTATTGGAGATATGATGTAAGCGAATGGTCTTATACCGCTGCAGGAAATTATAAATTCAATGATAAAATGGCTTCGTATGTTCGTTATAGCCACGGATTTAGATCGCCAATTGAAGAATCATTTTATGATAATGCAGCAGATTTAAGCAAATTGGAGAATACAGAAGTAAATCAATTTGAATTAGGGTACAAATATGCAAGTTCATTTTTCTCTATAAATGCGAATTTATTTCATATGAATTTAAAAAATGTTGCTTTCACGGATATTTTATCTGACGGAAGTTCTGAAAACAAATTTGCAGACGTAAACAATATTGGTCTTGAAGTAGAAACTAATGCCAGATATAGCATTGTAAAACTGAATTTTACTTTTACAGTTCAAAAACCGGAATACGATAATTTTACAGGAACAAATGCTGATGGTTCGACCTTTGATTTTAACGGAAATACAGCACGAAGAATCCCTAAATTTTTCTGTAATCTAAGACCAGAAGTAGATATTACAAAAGATCTTACGGCTTATGTTCAGTTCTCTTATTTCGATAAAAAATTCACGAATCAGGATAACAGACAAGTTTTACCGGCTTATAAAGAAGTTGGGGCAGGATTAAATTATACCTATAATAACCTTCGTTTTGCAGTTGATGCTTCGAACTTATTCAACGAAATTGGTTTGACAGAAGGAGATCCAAGACAAACAACATCTGCAGCAAGCGATGTGTTTATGGCAAGACCTATTTTAGGGCGCGCGTTTAGATTTTCGGTAGCGATTAATTTCTAGATTTAACCTGTTGGGTTTAATAATTTTTAACACATAGAAACATAGAATTATTGAAATGAAAAAAAAGGCGTTTCACTTGAATTAATACACATAGTTATGTGTGAGAAACGAGTTTCTTTTTGATTTACTTTTTTTTAAACACATAAATGAATGTTTCTATGTGTTTAGTTAAATTTTCAGCCATTACGCCCAACAGGTTAAATAATATATATACGGTATCGTAGAGGTGCACAGCAGTGCGTCTCGGCACCGTAACCACAAAGCAAGACAAACAAATAAAAAAATGAAAAACATAGGAATTAAAATCTCACTTTACCTCAATTATTTTGTCTTCGCTATTTTATTAAACAGCGTAGGCATTGTGATTTTAAAATCGCAGAAAAATTACGGAGTAGATGAAGTTCAGGCGAGTATTTTAGAAGCTTTCAAAGACATGCCCATTGCTATTGTATCTTTTTTTATAGCCTCTTTTTTACCCAGAATAGGCTATAGAAAATCGATGTTGATAGGTTTGGCATTGGTGACTTTGGCTTGTATTTCGATGTATTTTGGAAACTCTTTTGATAATGCTAAAATTCTTTTTGCCACGGTTGGAGTTTCATTTGCTCTCATCAAAGTTTCGGTTTATTCATTGATAGGCACCGTGACCGAAACCAAAAAAGAGCATAATGCTTTAATGAGCAGTATCGAAGGTTTTTTTATGGTGGGTATTGCCTTGGCTTATTTTTTATTTCCCGCTTTTAATAACGAAAACGATCCTAATTCATGGCTAAATGTATATTGGTTTTTGGCTGCATTATCGTTCCTGTCCTTCTTGTTTTTATTTTTTGTAAAATTTAAAGAACCCGAAGTTTCGGCAGGAGCAAACCTTAAAGATGATTTCCTGCAAATGTTCCGGTTAATGGCAAAATTGCTTACCGTTATTTTTGTTATAAGTGTCTTTTTGTTTGTGATGATCGAACAGGGAATCCTTTCGTGGCTGCCCACTTTTAATACAAAAGTGCTTCATCTTCCGGAAAACATCAGCATTATGATGGCAAGTATTCTCGCTATCTCATTAGCGATCGGGAGATTGATTGCAGGTATTGTCACCAAAAAAGTCAACTGGATCTGGGTTTTAAGTTTCTGTATATTTTCGGCTATGTTGATAGTGATTTTTGTACTTCCCAAAACCGTTGGATTAGAAGTAAAAAATATCAATACACTTTCAGATATTCCCTTGATTGGTTTTGCATTTCCATTAATAGGATTGTTTATTGCGCCTATTTATCCTTTATTAAATTCGATTGTATTGAGTGCTTTACCAAAGAATCTGCAAAGTTCAATGACCGGATTAATCGTGATTTTTTCTGCTCTTGGCGGCACATTAGGTTCCAGAATAACAGGTTGGCTGTTTAAAAATGAAGGGCCGGAAAACGCATTTTATTTTACTTTAATTCCAATGTCTTTATTATTAATATCCTTTTTTATTCTCAAAAAAATAACTGCAAAAGATGAAATTTAAATTACATATACTCCAAACCATCGAAAAATTATTGGCTCAGGAAGATACTGATGGCGATAAAAAAATAACGATCGATGATAATGGTCCAAAAAAGTTTTTGCTGCACGATGAAAACGGCAATTCTGCTCTAATTGAAGGAACTTATCAGCTTTCGAATTTATTGCAGGAACTGGCTTTGGCCAAAAAAAACAATACTGAATTTGCCGAAATCAATTTAGATGAAATCACCGAAGATCCCGTAAAGAGAATTTCGGGAAAAATAAAAAATCTGTATTGGAAAGGTCTTACACGAACGATTGATGCTGATGGTGTAAAGAAAATTCTGGAAGACAATAAGATCGAAAATGAATTGGCGTATTTGTATGTGCCTTTTGGCGACGAAATAGTTTTTGATTATTTCAAGAAACTAGAAGCTGTAACTCCAAAATTAAAGGTGGTTCAAATGCCTAAAAATATTTCGCCTGAATATGTTTTATCATTAAACAAAAAGCCGGGAATTTTAGCTTTGGCACTTCAAATAAAAAACAACGAAATTTCGGGAGTTCCGTTTGTGGTTCCTGGCGGAAGATTCAACGAAATGTACGGTTGGGACAGTTATTTTATTGCCAAAGGACTTTTGATCGATGATAAAATCGAGCTTGCTTTAGGCATTGCAGAGAATTTTAAATATCAGATCGATCATTACGGAAAAATTCTGAATGCTAACAGAAGTTATTATTTAACCCGCACGCAGCCACCGCTTTATACATCATTAATAATGGATGTTTTAGAGAAGTCGAATCCGGATATTTTCTGGATCGAAAGACATCTAAAAACGGCCATAAAAGAATACCAAACGGTTTGGATGGAAGAGGGAAAACGACTTACCGCAAACGGATTAAATCGTTATAAAGCAGAAGGAATCGGACTTCCTTTTGAGGTTGAAGAAGGACATTTTGATGATATTCTGGAGCAATATGCGCCAAAATACAATTTGTCAACCCGCGAATTCGAAAAGAAATATCTCGAAAGAGAAGTTGTTGATGCTGAACTCGATAAATACTTTATTCACGATCGCAGTATGCGCGAAAGCGGACATGATACAACGAACAGATTGGTTGGGGTTTGTGCCAATTTGAATACTGTAGCGATCAATAGTTTGCTTTATAAATACGAAACCGATATTGCTTTTTTGATTAAAAAGTACTTTAAAAATGAGTTTCAATATTTTGAAGACAAATCTTTTTCAAGTGAATATTGGCTTTCGAAAGCAGCTTCCAGAAAAGAAAAAATCAATCAATTGTGCTGGAATCCTGAAAACGGAGTTTATCTGGATTATAATTTTGTAAATGAAGAACAGCATTTTTTTGAGGCAGCTCCCACATTTTATCCGCTTTGGGCAAAAATAAGCACGCCAGAACAAGCAGAGATTTTGGTAAAAAAGACATTGCCAAGATTTAAAATGAAAGGCGGAATTGCAGGAAGTACCAAAGAATCGATTGCCGGAGTAGACGAAAATGCACCAATTCGCCAATGGGATTATCCGTTTGGATGGGCGCCGCATCAAATGCTTTTATGGGAAGGTTTGCTGAATTATAATTTTAATGAAGAAGCGCAGGAAATGGTATATCGCTGGCTATGGCTGATTACCAGAAACGCAGTGGATTATAACGGAACCATTCCGGAGAAGTTTGATTTATCGATAAGTTCACACAAAATTTTCGCAGAATACGGAAACGTAGGAACCGAATTTGATTTTATAACCGAAGAAGGTTTTGGCTGGATGAATGCCTCTTATCAATACGGATTGACGATTTTAGAAGATGATTTAAAACAAAAATTATCAGATTTAACAGATCCGGATGAAATTTTTGAATAAACGAGCCTTCGACTTCGCTCAGGATGACACTTGTGATGTCAGGCTGAGCGGAGTCGAAGACCTTTTCGATAATTCTTAGAAAAGACAAACCCGACAGGTTTTTAAAACCTGTCGGGTTTACTATGTGTAATAAAAGCGAAAAAAAATCATTAAAATCTTTTAATCTGTGGCAAAAAAAACTAAACCTTTCTTCCCATTAAATTCTCTCCAAAAGTTCTAAGAATATCTTTCTTTTCGGCATTAATATCCATTTTTTCTAAAGTTTCAAAAGCTTTAAAAGTATACATTTCAATAGCATCCTGAGTTGCTTTTGAAGCACCCGATTCATTAAAAATAGTTTTTGCAGTCGCTATTTTGGCTGTATTATCATCTAACTGTAAACTGAATAATTTTTCTAATTCTGAAGCCTTTTCAGCTGATGAAAACTCTCGTGCTTTTAGGTATAAATAGGTTTTTTTATTTACCATAATATCACCGCCAACTTGTTTTCCGAAAGTTTCCGGATCTCCAAAAGCATCCAGATAATCATCCTGAAGCTGGAAAGCCAATCCTAAATTCAACCCGAAATCATAAATAAAATCAGCTTCTTTTTCAGTCGTTTTGGCTACGATTGCACCCATTTTCATGGCTGCGGCAACTAAAACAGCTGTTTTGTATTCGATCATTTTCAGGTATTGCGGAATCGTAACATCGTTTCTTTTTTCGAAATCAACATCCCATTGTTGTCCTTCGCAAACTTCGAGAGCAGTTTTGCTAAATAATTTTGCCAGGTCTCTAAAAACAGCTGGTTCATATTGTTCGAAATACTGATAAGCAAGAATTAGCATCGCATCGCCGGAAAGAATTCCGGTATTCAAATCCCATTTTTCATGTACCGTTTCCTGTCCTCTTCGCAAAGGCGCATCATCCATAATATCATCATGAACAAGCGAGAAATTATGAAAAACTTCAACCGCCATTGCTGCCGGAAGTGCTACTTTATAATCAGTATCAAAAACTTCCGAAGCCATTAAAGTAAGTACAGGGCGCATGCGTTTTCCGCCAAGACCTAAAATATATTCAATGGGTTCATAAAGGTTTTTGGGCTCTTTACTAATACTTTGTTTTTGGAGATAAGTGATAAAAAAATCCTGGTATTGGCTAATATCGTGCATAAAATTTAATCTGAATTGCGAGCTCCAAAGATACGATTCATAATGAATTATTTCTTTTTTAAAGTTTTAAATGACAGTTTCCACTTCAAAATGACCCCAAAACCGTTAATTATTAATTAGTTATAATTATTTTTGAAAAAACTTGGAAACTTTTTTGGTGTTTAGAGTTTCCTGTCTATATTTGCACTTTTAATTGGAAACTCTGAACACTGTAAAAGTTTCCGTTGGGAATTTTAATGATTTATAAATTCACTAAAATCAAATATTTATGAAAACAACATGGACCTTAGATTCTAGCCAATCAGATGTTTTAATCAAAATGAGACATTCGATAATTGCTTACATGGGAGGAACGACGAATAAATTTGATGGTTATGTGAACATCGAAGACAATGAAATTGAAGATGCATCGGTTGAGTTTTCTTTAGATATCAATAACAAAAAGGATAGCTTTCAGCAAATCGATACTTATTTACAACTTCAGGATTTTTTTGATGTAAATGAGCATCCTATCATTAGTTTTAAATCGACTTCTTTTCAAAAAATAAATAATAACATCAATTTCTTTAAAGGAGATTTAACGATAAAAGATGTAACCAGAGTAGTAGAGCTTGATGCTGAGTTTATTGGCGTTAACACTTACAATGGCGAGAAAAAAGTTGCTTTTGAAATTAAAGGAGATATCAAACGTCAGGATTTTGGTTTAGATTATAATTCGTTCAATCATAACGGAGGTTTAGCTTTAGGAAAAGATATTAAACTGATTGCAAATTTAGAATTCAGTATATAAATCTTACATAATGAATAAATTAATGTAAAATTATTACAAATATCACGGAAACTATTTTTCATATTTTAGTTTCCTAAGTATATTTGTGATACAATTTGAAAATTAAGATGAAAGAGAAAATTATATCAAAAGCAAGTGAATTATTTTTAAAACTTGGTTTTAAGAGTGTTACGATGGACGATATAGCGGGTGAAATGTGTATTTCGAAAAAAACGATCTACAAATATTTTTGTAACAAAGAAGTGCTGATCGAAGAAAGTACATCAACAGTTCATCAGCAAGTACATGAAGTTATTGATACTATTGTTGCGAAAAATTATAACGCCATTCATGAGAATTTTGAAATTAGAGAGATGTTTCGCGACATGTTTAAAAACGCAACCGATACTTCTCCTCTTTATCAGTTAAAAAAGCATTATCCTGAAATTTATCAAAATATAATGACGCATGAAATTGATCAGTGCAACCATTATTTCAGGGATAATATTTTAAAAGGAATAAGCGAAGGTTTGTACAGACCTGATTTGAATATCGATTTATATGTAAAATTTTATTACACATTAATTTTTCATATAAATGCCACTACAGTCTCAGAAAGAGAAGCACAAAAAATAGAATTAGAAGCATTGGAATACCATACAAGAGCTATGGCAACCGAAAAAGGAATACTGGAATTAGAAAAACAACTTAAAAAAATTACTATTTAATCATCAATCTATGAAACGAATAATTCTTATATTTTTGTGTTCAATTGGCTTGTCTGCCAACGCACAAGTCAAAACACTAACCCTGAAAGAGGCTGTTGTATACGCGCTTGAAAACAAAGCCGATGCAAAAAAAGCAAAATTACAGGTTGAAAATAGTGAGTACAAGATTCAGGAAGTGCGATCAAGAGCGTTACCGCAAATTTCTGCCAACGGAAATTTAACATACAATCCGGTAATTCAGACTACAGTAATTGATGGTGCAGGATTTGGTGCACCGGGAACTACAATTCAGGCAGCATTTGGTCAAAAATGGACTTCAACTGCCGGACTTTCTTTAACTCAGACAATATTTGATCAATCTGTTTTTACCGGATTAAGAGCAGCAAGATCTACTCGTGAATTTTATCAAATAAACGATCAGTTGACTGAAGAGCAGGTAATAGAAAGAGTAGCTAATAACTATTACTCTGTTTACGTACAGCGCGAAAGATTGGTTTTATTGGATAGCAGTTATGTTAATACGACTAAAGTTCGTGACATTGTAAAAGGACAATTTGATAACGGTTTGGCTAAAAAAATTGACTTAGACCGTATCGTAGTTAAAATGTCGAACATTGATACAGAACGTCAGCAAGTAAAAAATCAAATTACATTACAGGAAAATGCTTTGAAGTTTTATATGGGAATGCCTATTGAAGCTCAAATCGAGATTCCAAAAGAAGAATTTGAAGTTGTTCCTGCTGCATTAACAGAAGTACCAAATGTTGAAAACAGAACAGAATATTTGCTTTTGAAAAAACAAGAAGAGCTATTGGTATATAATAAAAAAGCTGTTGAAGCAGGATATTATCCAACACTTTCTTTAACTGCAGGATACAATTATATTGGTCAGGGACCTGAAATGCCTTGGTTTGCAAAACCTAAAGACGGCGTTTACTGGTCAGATTTCTCTGCAATTGGATTGAATTTACACGTGCCAATTTTTACAGGATTCGGAACTCGTGCTAAAGTAAGACAAGCCGATGTAGAAATCAGATCACTTCAGGAAGATATGAAAGATACCAAACTTTCGCTTGATTTAGATTACAGAAACGCAATGGCTCAAATTGATAATAACCTTGTGACTATCAATAATCAAAAAGAAAATATGCGTTTGGCGCTTGAGATCTTAAGCAACACAAAAAACAATTACCTTCAGGGATTAGCATCATTAACAGATTTGTTAGATGCTGAAAATGCATCACTTGAAGCTCAAAATAACTATACCAGAGCAGTATTGAATTACAAAATTGCCGAAGTAGCACTAATCAAATCAAAAGGCGAACTTAAAACTCTTATTAAATAACTAAACAAAATGAAGAAAACTATTATAACAATCGTAATCATAATCGCAGCGCTGGGTGTGATTGGATATGTCTTAAATAATAATAAGAAAGAGAATAAAGCAAAAACAGATATCGTAGCAGAAAAAAATGCTGCAGTTTCAGTAAAAGTAGCTCCTGTAAAAACAGAAGAAGTTTCATTAGACTTTGTGGCTAACGGAAATTTTCAACCCATTCAGCAATTGACTTTCTCTGCAGAAAAAGCAGGAAAAGTAATTAGCGTTTTGGCTAAAGAAGGAGATTACGTAAGAGTTGGTCAGACTTTATTGACAGTGAGAGGTGATGTAATTAATGTAAGCGCACAACAAGCTCAGGCTGTTTATCAAAATGCAAAATCTGATTACAGCCGTTACGAAAATGCTTTTAAAACTGGTGGTGTTACAAAACAACAATTAGATCAGGCAAAATTAGCTTTAACAAATGCTGAGTCTAACCTAAAACAAGCCAACATTAATGTTGGAGATACTAAAGTAAAAGCACCAATAAACGGATTCATCAATAAAAAATATATTGAGCCGGGATCTATCCTGGCAGGAATGCCTGCAACTGCTTTGTTTGATATCGTAAATGTTTCTAAATTAAAATTAGTAGTTACAGTAAACGAAAATCAGGTGGCAAGCTTAAAAGTTGGAAACCAAATTAATGTAACAGCAAGTGTTTATCCTGATAAAACGTTCTCTGGAAAAATTACTTTTATTGCTGCAAAAGCAGATGAGTCTTTAAACTTCCCGGTTGAAATTGAAATTGCAAATAATGTAAACAATGACCTTAAAGCGGGTATGTACGGAACTGCAAACTTTTCATCAAACCAACAAAAACAACACCTTATGGTTGTACCAAGAAATGCTTTCGTAGGAAGTGTGAGCAGCAACGAGATTTTTGTAGTTGAAAATGGTATTGCAAAATTAAGAAAAGTAACTGCAGGAAGAATTTTAGGAGATCAGGTGGAAATTATCAAAGGATTATCTGACGGAGAAACTGTAATTGTTACAGGTCAAATTAACTTACAAGACGGTAATACTGTAGAAATTATTAAATAATTTAAAGCATTAAGCCAGACGCCATAAGCATTGAGCTTATTGCCTAAAGCCTACAGCCTAAAGCAAAATATATGAAATTAGCCGAAATATCCATAAAACGTCCGTCGTTAGTAATTGTATTGTTTACAATTCTAATACTTGGTGGATTGTTTAGCTACAGCCAGTTAGGCTATGAGCTGATCCCAAAATTTGAACAAAACGTTATTACAATTTCTACTGTTTATCCTGGAGCATCTCCAAGTGAGGTAGAGAACACGGTAACGAAGAAAATAGAAGATGCGATTGCATCCTTAGAAAACGTTAAAAAAATTGACTCGAAATCATACGAAAGTTTATCTATCGTTTCGATTACACTGACATCAAACGCAAAAGTCGATTTCTCACTGAATGATGCACAGCGTAAAATTAACGCCATTATTAGTGACTTACCAGATGATGCAGATCCGCCTTCGTTAACTAAATTCTCTTTGAGTGATTTACCAATTATGACATTGGGTGCCAACGGAAAAATGGACGAAGCAGCATTTTATGACTTAATTGATAAAAAAATTGCGCCTATTTTATCTCGTGTACAAGGTGTCGCTCAGGTAAATATCATTGGTGGTTCAGAGCGTGAAATTCAGGTAAATCTTGATGCTGTAAAAATGCAGGGTTACGGATTATCTGTTCCGCAGGTACAACAAACTATTTTGACTTCGAACTTAGATTTCCCAACAGGAAACATCCAGACTCGTAATCAAAAAATATTAATTCGTTTAGCGGGTAAATATAAAAGTGTTAATGAATTAAGAAACTTAGTAGTTTCTTCTCAAAACGGAATTCAGGTTCGTTTAAGTGATATTGCCGATGTTCAGGATACTCAAAAAATTGCTGAAAAGATATCACGTGTAGATCAAAAAAGCGCGATCGTTTTACAAATCGTAAAACAATCTGATGCGAATGCGGTTGCGGTAAGTGAGCAATTATTAAAAACAATTGCTGTTCTTGAAAAAGATTATAAAGTAAACGAGTTAAAATTAGAAGTTGCAAAAGACAGTACCGTTTTTACGCTTGAAGCAGCAGATTCTGTAGTACACGATTTATTAATTGCGGTAGTGCTGGTTGCATTAGTAATGTTGTTCTTCCTGCACAGTATTAGAAACTCGCTGATCGTAATGGTGTCTATTCCGGCATCGTTGATCGCTACCTTTATTGGTATTTATTTAATGGGATATACCCTAAACTTAATGAGTTTATTAGGATTGTCTCTTGTGGTTGGTATTCTGGTCGATGATGCGATTGTGGTCCTCGAGAATATTTATCGACACATGGAGATGGGGAAAAATAAAATTC
This sequence comes from Flavobacterium sp. C3NV, assembly GCF_046825355.2. Classification (NCBI taxonomy): domain Bacteria; kingdom Pseudomonadati; phylum Bacteroidota; class Flavobacteriia; order Flavobacteriales; family Flavobacteriaceae; genus Flavobacterium; species Flavobacterium sp. C3NV. The sequence goes on from NZ_JBKQBJ020000005.1 coordinate 330,030, forward strand.
GTGCCTCTTATGACGGTACTGCCGAAATTGGTGGAACGGTAACTTCGATCACATTGGTAATTGTGGTAGTGTTCCTGCCAATCGCAATGAGTTCAGGATTGGTTTCTAATATCATTACGCAATTTTGTGTTACGGTAATTATATCTACTTTATTGTCACTTTTAGCTTCATTTACTATTATTCCTTGGTTATCATCTCGTTATGGTAAATTGGAACATATTGAAGGAAAAAATTTCTTCGGAAGAGTTATCCTTGGTTTCGAAAGCTACTTAACACGTTTCACTAACTGGATTTCTGAGCTATTAACATGGTGTCTGGATAATTACGGTAAAACTATTATTCTTGTATTAATATTGTTTTTTGGATCAATTTTTGGGCTTGGAGGCTTTATTGGAGGAGAATTTTTCGCATCATCTGATAGTGGGGAGTTCTTAGTTCAGATCGAAATGCCAAAAGATGCTTCGTTAGAACAAACGAACTTTATGACACAAAAAGCCGAAGCTTATTTAAAAGCTCAGGAATATGTTCATAGCCAAATTACAACTGTAGGACAAACTTCAGAAGGTTTTGGAGCATCGCAAGCTACAGCTTACAAAGCTGAGATTGACGTAAAAATGATCGAACAAAAAGATCGTACTGATGATGCTAACGTTTACGCAGCAAAAATCAAACGTAAACTTGAAAAAGTATTGGTTGGAGCAAAAGTAAAAACAGTTCCTGTAGGTATCTTAGGTACTGCCGAGGATGCTACATTAGGATTAATCGTAACAGGTCCGTCTACAGAAAGTGCTATGGCATTTGCTAAATTAGCTGAAGCTGAATTACGTACTATTCCAGGAACAACAGAGATTAAATTAACTGTTGAGGACGGAAATCCTGAGGTAAATGTTAAAGTAGACCGTGATAAAATGGCCGCTTTAGGATTAACACTTCAAACGGTTGGTTTGACTATGCAAACTGCTTTTAGCGGAAATACAGATGGTAAATACAGAGCTGGAGAATACGAGTACGATATCAACATCAGATACAATGCATTCGACAGAAAAAGTATTACTGACGTAAGTAACTTGATTTTCATCAATGCAGCCGGACAACAAATCAAATTGTCTCAGTTTGCAGATATTACAGAAGGTTCAGGACCTAGCCAGTTAGAGCGTAGAGACAAATCAGCATCTGTAACCGTAAAAGGACAAAACGTTGGGGTTCCGTCAGGAACAATTGTAACACAATGGCAGGCAAAATTAGACAAGCTTAAAAAACCAGCTGGTGTAAACTATATCTGGGGTGGTGATCAGGAAAACCAATCTGAAGGGTTTGGTACTTTAGGAATCGCTTTATTAGCCGCAATTATTTTGGTTTACCTTGTAATGGTGAGTTTATACGACAGTTTCGTTCACCCGTTTGTAGTATTATTTGCTATTCCATTATCATTTATTGGTGCTTTATTAGCATTAGCATTAACAAACAACTCATTAAATATCTTTACGATCTTAGGTATCATCATGTTGATTGGTCTGGTGTGTAAGAATGCGATCATGCTTGTCGATTATACCAACCAGAGAAGAGCAGCAGGAGAATCAATCAGAACGGCATTAATTCAGGCGAATCACGCTCGTTTACGTCCGATCTTGATGACAACAATTGCGATGGTATTTGGTATGTTCCCAATTGCATTAGCATCAGGAGCAGGAGCTGAATGGAAAAACGGATTGGCCTGGGTAATTATCGGAGGATTAATTTCTTCATTATTCCTAACCCTGATCGTAGTTCCTGTAATCTACCAAATAATGGAAGGTATCATCAGAAGATTATCTAAAGGAGAAAAAATCGACTACGAAGCTGAAATGGTTGCTGATTATGAGCACACAGAATTAAGTGAAGACGGTTTTAACCCTAAACATACGCATTAAGAAATTCCAATATAAAAATTCCAAATTCCAATTTTTTGGAGGAATTTAAAACTAAAAAATCCCAAATTCCAATTAAGGAGTTTGGGATTTTTTTATAAGAAGTCCATTTGGAATTTTTTAAGCAAAGTTCTTAAATTGGAATTTGGAATTTTTATATTGGAATTTAATACCGTTATTTCTTCAAAATCTTAATTGTTTTTACTTTTCCTTCAGCTTTTACTTTTAAGAAATAAAACCCGGAAGCAACATGTGATAAATCAATTTCAGAATGAGTATTATTTATTTTTTTGTTAACAATAGATTTTCCGGAAACAGATAGTATTTCGATTTCGTCAATGTTAGCCGTATTATCTATTGTTAAAGTATGTTGAACAGGATTTGGATAATATCTGAAATTAGGTAAAACAAAATCAGGAGCAGATAGCGATCCATTTAATTTTACGGTAACAGCAAGACGCTCTTTACTTTCGATTCCGTTTATAGTTTGTGAGGCATAATAAGTAACACCATCTACTAAAACTGTTGATAAAGGCAAACTAGTTTCGGCAGATTTACTTGTTTTGCCTGTCGAAGGATTTGCTGAGCTATACCATTTTATGTTTTGCCCCTCTACAACAAGATCACCTAAAGTTTGTCCAGCTTTGAAGTCTGCTATAATTACGGTTTTTCCATCTAATAAAGGACTTGGCGGATTTAAAGTCGTAGTCAAGGTAGTAAGGCACGCATTTTCATCTTTTACCCAAACTTGATAAGTTCCGTAGTTTAAATTTGTAAAAGTATTACTTGATTGAAAATTAACTCCATCAAGCGAATATTCATAATTACCCGTACCTCCATTAGCATTAATGGTAATATCGCGATTTTCCGTAAGAATGGATGCTTCTAAAATAGAAGGTTCAGATATTTTAGCCTCTATTGAAAGCAGACATCCGTTTGTATCAATAATTTGAACCGTATAGTGACCAGCAGGCAAATCCTTAAAAACATTATTTGTAGATTGTGGTATAGTAAGTCCCGAAGTACTGCTAAGAGAATATTTTAAAGGAAACGTTCCTCCGGATGCATTTACATTTATCGATCCGTTAGTTGAACCAAAGCAAGTTACAGCTTGTACTGAAGCATCTCCAATTATAGGACTATAAGAATTTATAACAACATTTGAAGTGATTACACAGCCATAAGCATCTTTTGTGCTTACATTATAGCTTCCGGGAACCAAATCATTAAAAGTATTATTCGATTCATAAGGAAGTCCGTTCAATGAATATTTATAAGGAAGTACTCCGCCAATGGTTTGAACTTTAATCCATCCTTTATCATTTAAACACGAAATTTGTTTGAAAGATAGTGAAGAATTTAAAGTAGAATTATATCGTTCTACTGTGATATTTTTTGTTGTAACACAACCATTGCTGTCTTTTACATACAAAGTATAATTTTCCGGAGGCAACTCTTTTGTATTTATGTCAGAATATGTTGCTCCCTTTGTAAAAGAGTAAGTATAAGGAGCTTTTCCTCCGGTTGCATTAATAGTAACAGAATCCATTCCTCCGCAAAATGCAGCTTTTGTAATGCTTGTAGTGACAGCCAATTCCGCAGGCGATTCGATAGTAAAATTAGTAGTGACAATACATCCGGACTTATCAAAAGTTTGAATAAAATGTGCTCCGGGTGTTCCTGAAAAGATATTGCTTTCCTGATATTCATAAGAATTATCCAGTGAATATAAATAAGGACCCTGACCACCACTTGCGGCAACAGTTATGGTCGATTTATAATCAGCTGCACACTCTGCAATTTTGGTGTTCGTAACTGATACCACTAAAGGATTCGAAGCAGGAAAAATTTCTATAAAAGCAGGTTGAACCCTGCAATTGGCAGCATCTTTTACAAAGAGGTAATATATACCCGGATCAAGATTAAAAAAGCGATTATAAGTAGTATAAGTTTGACCGTTGTCTATAGAATAATAATAGGGACCTTTTCCTCCATGCGCTAAAATATCAAGTACTGCCTTCTCGCCTGTACATTTTATTGGCTGAATTGCCCATGTAAGTAACAGGTCAGGATTAAAATCAAGTTTAAAATAATTGGTTGTAACAGCCCCTTTATTATCAATTCGTGCATAAATTGTTTTTACTGTTTCAGAAACATATGCCGTTGGATTCGGAATAGGATTAGCATTAGTGGTTGCATCAGTTTGGCTTAAATGAAAACTAACAGTAGTTTCGGCTGGATTTAAGTTTCCTAACAATGCTGTTTTTTGAGATGTTAAATCAAATATTGGATAACTTTTACAGCCCATAAGATCGTTTATTTGACCGTAAAAAACATTAGTAAACAATAAAAGAAAAAAAAGTAGAGTTTTTTTCATACGTATAGGTTTGTTAAATTTGTTTAACAAATATATACAAAAAACACGCTTTCAATAAGTATAAATTAATTATTGTTCAATAATTGAGAATTCAATTATTGAAACCAGAAATGGTAAACGTTTGGAATTTTAAAAAGTTGGAATTTCTTATTTCAAATACAAATAATGATTATAATAATCTATAATCGCCTTCCCTTCCAATAAAACATCAGCACCAATGATGCCATGAACGGGCTTAGCTTTATAAGCTTCTAAAGCTTCATTAACATGCGAAAGATCAAAAATAACCAGATTGAAATCCTGATTTTTCCAGCTGCCAAGTTGCAAATTATTGTGAGACGAAATTTGGGTTTTCATACCAGTTCCTCCAGCTCCTGAAGCTTTGGTCTTCGATTTTTTTGCATTCAGTTCAAAACGTTCAATACTTTCAAATCCTACACAGGAATTCGAAGCTCCGGTATCTAAAATGAAATTTCCTGAAACCCCATTAATTTTGGCTTTTATTAAAAGGTGTTGCGTTTTGGTAACCTTGAATTTTATTTTTTTGTATTTCTCTTTTTTGAGAACTTCGTGAAGATTTTCCATTTTCGATAATGATTGAAAACCAAAAATAAACCAATTACCGTCAATAAACTAATGATGTAATAGATATAATTTGCCGTTTTTTCTTCTGCCGAAATAGAACCGTAATACACAAACGAACTCCAGTAATAAGGCGATTTCTTAGCATTTGAAATTGACTTATCCTGTAAAAAGGCAAGTTTTGCATTCGTATTAGCCTCAAAATACGGAACATCATTTTTAATGTTTTTATAAAAATCAGCCATAAAAACCGATGTGGTATAATCGTTCACCTTCCATAAAGAAAATAATAAATTCTGCGCTCCGGCAAACTGAAAACCTCTAGCCACACTCATAGCACCTTCGGCTTTGTAGAGTTTGCCAATCCCGGTTTCACAGGCACTTAAAACCACCAAATCAGGATTGATGTTGAGGTTATACAATTCAGAATACAAGATTTCCTGATCATAGAATTTAATGCTTGCCGGAGTTTCAAGATCGCCCGAAGAAGCGTGTGTGCTTAAATGCAAAATTGAATATTGGTTGGCATTATTTTTAAAATTAGAAAAACTTGCTGTTGTATTTTCCAGATATTTTCCTTTGAAATTACTTCGAATAGATTCCAGTTCTTTTTTCGAATAACTCAACTCAAAAGCTGTTTTTTCGAAAACCGGAAAAATCCCCAAAACAGTTTTTTCAGATTTTGAAACAGGTTTTGAATTCAAATAATTGCCAGCCGAATTATTATAAGCAATCCTGAAATCATTGAGTAAATAATGCATTTTGGCAAAATTCGTTGTTGATGATTCTTGTGTAATCAAAGCTTCGAAAGGAAGGAAATTCAAAATTCCATCAGGAACAATAATCAGGTTTTTATATATGACATTTGATGGTAATTTCAACATATCATACGCTATTTTTCCGTAATGATTATATCCGGAAATATCATTTGTGATCGTACTTGCATTGCCAAAATAATCTATAAATTGTGCAATTTTCGGAATTGCAGTATCGGTAATATTAATATGATTGAGATTAATTCGGTTGTTTTGTAAAATGAAATAATACAACCTTTCATATCCCATTAAGTAATAAATCATTACCGCTTTGTCATTTTCTAATTTTGAAAATAATGTTTTTAAATCGGATGTATCGGCAAGATATTCCGGATTTTGAGATTGTAATTTTTTCAACGAGATCATCAATTCGCTTTGCTTTTTAATAAACTGATTGATCTTCGAAATATTAGCTGAATTTCCTTTTTGTTGTTCTTTTAAAATGGCATTATTAAAATTTTGAAATTCTTGCAAAAGCTGTTTTTCTTCTGCAGAAGCATTTTTAATATTTGATCTGTAGCTTTTTAATATTCCAGATTTTGTTTTTTCGGACAACTGAAAAGCTTTTTCCAGGTAGACAGTTTTGTTTTCTTTTTTAAATAATTGATCATAAATCGAAATGCATTTTTCGGTGCGATTTCGGGATCGTAATTGCATCAGAATTTTCGAGTTTTCGTAAATCAAACTATTCATTAATAAATCTTCGATATAAAAAGAAAGCTCAAAAGCCTTAATTGATTTTTTAGGCTCATTTATTTTTAAAATTTCTGCCTGCAAATCGAGCGCATCAACTAAAACCGTTTCTCCATACAATTGATCTTGGTTTGGGAGAATATTCTTTGAATTATAATTTGGAATTAAAACTTTAAAAACGGTCGTAATTTCCTTCGTGCTTTCTGCATATTTTCGTTCATCAAAAAGAAGCAATGCTTTTTCATAATACAATTTTGCCAATTTTCTGGGCTGCTGATTTGTTGTTTCTAAAAATAGTTTCTCAGCCTTTTCCATATAAGAATTAGCAATATCAAATCGTTGCCATTGGCGATTCATTGAAGCTAAATTTCGATACGAATTTGATAAAGTCTCCGATTGATCTTTTTCGTTTTTGAGATATTGTACAGAAGATTCAAATGCTTTTTCGGCATTGTGAGGTGAGTCTCTAATCCATACAATTTGCTTTGAACCTAGCCAATAACTATTCCCCAGATTATTCAATAAAATCCCTTTCTGAGAATTCGATAATTTTTCTGTTTTTAAAGTGTTTTCTAATAATTCAATCGCCAGAGAAATCTTGCCGGAACTTTGATACACATTCGATAAATTCAAAATCGCAGCAAACTTTTGCCTTTGAGCATCTGGATAATTTTTAGAAGTATTTATAATGAAAAAGTATTGCTTTATAGTGTTTTTCGCACTATCATAATCTCCTAAAATAGTATATAAATTCCCTAGAGGTTTTAGGCAAAATTCGATGATATCGTAATCGCTAAGTTTGTTTTTCTGATAAATTTGCCAGGCTTTCTCGTAACTCGCAATCGCTTTTTCGGTTTGCCCAAATTGGTTTTCATAATAGGCTTTATTGCAGTTTAGAACTACTATCGCTAATAATTCATCTTTGGTTTTGGGTTTTGGATTTCTCCAAAAATCAGATTCAAGATGGGTTAAATTTTGTAACGCTTTCGCGGAAGGATGAGCAACAAAAACATCAATTGCATTATATATTTTATCTTCCTGACTCTGTCCGAAAACATTCAGATTTATAAAAAGAAAGATTAAACCATATAAGTTATATAAGTTCATATTATATTGGTACGCATAATTTTAAAGTTAAAGCATAAAGTGCATATTACAATTATGTTGATATGCTTTTGTCTGTCTGAGCGAAGTCGAAGACCTTTTCTATAAGCCTTCGACTTCGCTCAGGGTGACATTTGTATTTAATAAAACAAAGTAAATAATATGGACTTATATAACTTATATGGTGAAAAAAAATTAAAATTTCCATATCCCATAAAACTGAAAATAGTTAAAATTCTGTTCAAAATTCATCACGTAGCGCGCCCCTAAACTCGGTCCAATTCTCGCGAAACCTAATGTTAAGTCAAATAAAAGTCCGGTTTTAAGATTCACAAACGAATTTTTGACTGAATTGGATTCCGTTCTGGTATCCATTAAAAACTGATCGGTTCCACCTTCGAAACTTTCAATTTTTTTGTTGGTAGTTTGTTCAGACGAAACATCAAAATTAGCCTGAATTCCGGCACCAACACCAATATAATTATTAATATTGTATCTGATCAAAACCGGAACTTCCCAGTTTACGCTTTTGTTTTCTATAGTCGTCGTCGTGCGTTGAAATTGTTTTACACCATTTGGGTTTACCACATTTTGATCGACAACTGTTGCAGCACTTTCGTGTTTATTAATGGCGTTCAGCCATTCGGCCTGCCAATAAAAACGATACGATTTAAAAGGCGAAATTGTGGCACCCACAAAATAACTGGTCGATTTTTCGAGATCAGGATATAGATTATAACCCGCTTTTGCGCCAATCGAAATTCCGGGCAGGAATCGGGTAGTGGCATAATTGGTAATTATAGGTTCATTTTTATCAAAAATAATCGCCGTTCTGCTTCGGGTTTTTACCTTATGAAAATCCTCTGCAAATTTCATCGAGTATTTTACAAAACCCTTTGTAGAATCTTTTTCGTGTACATTTTTCTGTTCGCTTCCGGGTAAATAAATGTTTTTGAACGTAAAAAAGATTTGATTTTTTTTGATAATGGTATCGAGACAACTTACAGTAGGAACTTCATCTTTTGGACAAATCGGACATTTAGGATACATATCTTCGACCTTAAATGTTTTTTTGTCGAACATATCCGGAACATCGGTTTCTAAGCGAATCATTCTTGCAGGACCTTCGCCATTGTTTTGGAAACGGGTTTTAAAATTTACTCGTTTAAAACGGACCAATCTGTAATTCATAAAACTTCCGTTAGATCCCATTTTGTTAGGATCGTGAGAAGTTACGATTTCCATTTCGAGATTTTTTATTTTGTGGTTTTTATAACTTCTGTTGGGTACAAAAATGCCACGCATCGTTACCGTTGCGCTGGTATCTTTGATCATTTCCGGAGTGGTTTTAAACGTATAAAAAACATTGTGTGTTTCGTTAGGATTTACATCATCAAATTCTAGAACCGAAACATTATGATAGGTTTTATTAGCGTCTAATAATGATGCGTCGAGATCTTCCTCGGTGGTGGTATTTCGGTATTTTTTGGTTTTGAAATTACTTTCGGCGGAAGCCAGATAATTGTTAGAATCATCAACATCAGTAACAGCAGCAATGGTTTTTTCTTTTATTTCACGTTCGTTTGCATAGGTACGAAAGTCTGTTAGTTCGAAATTATTACTTTTAAATTGTTTCTCATTATAGAACAAATAAAGCTTTCCGCTCGATACATAATTCTCCAAATTTTGATAACCTACTACGACTACCATTTCCTGCTCCGGAATAGGATCGCAATTTTTTATAATTGAAAATCCGTTTTGATCGACGATTGAGGCAATGTCTTTATAATTAGTATCGGTAATATCGTTGACAGCTACTTTTTTTGGTCGTGTCGCAGGAGGTTTTCCGTTGTCGTAATTGTTGGTTACGGCAAGTCTTGTGGTGTATGTTCCTTTGTTTTTATAAACATGTTTGGGTTCGGCTTCTTTACTGTAATGTCCGTCGCCCAATTCCCATAAATAAGAATAACTGGGTTTTGGCGCACCTGCAATTGGTATCAATGACGGGGTTTCGGGTTTGTAAGTAACGGCATTTCCATTTTGCATAAAAACGATATTGGCTCGACGGGTTATGGTGTCTTTTACTTTGGTTTGTCCTATAGAGAGAATAGAAAATAGAATAAAGAAAATAGACGATAGTGGTTTCATAACTTGAGGTTTTTTAGCCCTGGTAGTAGTGGAAATCCTTTTGTGTCCGCCGCGGCGGACATAAAAGATTGTAACGAATAGCAGGATTAGCTTCTTAAAATCATCAGAATTAATTTTAAAACTGGATTAAATGTAAAAAAAAGTGATGAGCAAATCACCACTTTTTCTTAAAAGTATTTTGTAAGTTACTGAATAGCATTGATTGCGGCTACCAGTTGTGCTTCGGTGCCGACTGTTGTTTCGGCTAAAGTAAAGGTGTAAACATCGTTGGCAGCAACGGTTACGGCTTTGATTGCATAACGCCATTGACCATTATCTTCGGTTGCAAAAATCACGTGACATTTTAAACCAATCGGAATTTGACCATAGTGTTCGCTGAATAATCCTGCAGGCGTATAAGTATCTAATTTTGCTAATGCATTTGTTCCTTCGCCATCATATGACAGGTAAACGGCGCTATTGTTGTTGTCGTAACCAGTAGGAGCAGCCACAAGAAGGGTAGTTTTAGGTCTTGGATCGCTGTAAAAACGGTCTACGTTTGTCCAGCCAAAGTTGCCAAAAGTTACATAATAATTAGCTCCTTCGCCTTGTACGCCACCTTTTCCGCCGCCAGTTCCATCAGCATTTGGTTTGTTCTCTCTCCAGGCCAGTTCTCCATTATCATCGATTGTACCATTCCATAAAGTCATTGCATTGTCAAGTCCGTCTGTTAAAGCTGTTGGTACGATTAAATTCATACTACAAGAAGTTTTAAGTTCCACTCCGCCTTGCGTGGCTTTGATGAAGAATTCTCCACCTGAAATCAGTAAGTTTTTCTTTCCGTCAGGCATAACTCCCATTGTAGGTTTGTTGGTGATTAACATAGTTCCTTTGTCGAAAAGTTCGATATATTCGATGTCTACTGCTCCGGTTACCGCAACTCCGTTTTTGGTCAAACAATCTCCGTTGATGTTCAATTTAACCCCTTTTGCAGATGTAATTGTTACAACACCAGTTCCTGCAGTAATGGTAAATTTTTGTTTGTTTGCTGAAACTCCTTTTTCGCGAATGCTTTTAAAAGCTGCTGCTGTTGGAGGCAAAATAAGATTGTCTGTATTATTGTCATCGCCATTGTCGCAGCTAATGAAGGTGATAACTAATAAAAATAAAAGTCCGATTTTTTTAAGATTTGTGTTCATAATTTCTAGTTTTTATAAATCTGTCCTGATGGTTTCAGGTGGTTTTCAGATTTTGGTTAATTATAGTTTTATATTCTTATATCAATTTGGGTTTGATATTGTTACCCTTGGTTTTAAAAATTCTCTTTTCAATTTATATTCTGATGTTATATCAACTGGCTTATAAAATTGTTACCCCGGTTTTCAATTTTTTTTTTAATTTTCTTTTGAAAGGCATTTGTCTTCAAATAAATTTCCGTCTTCATCTACGGCAACGAGAATGTTTTTCTTCCGCGAAAGCGTAATACTCAAATAAATCCATACGATTGACCAAAGTCCGAATGTGATACAGGTAATAAACAAATGAAGGGGATGTTTGATTGCTTTTTTTTCTTTGGATAAAACAACATAAGGCAGTTTCTCATTATGTTCTGTGATGACAAAACCATTGCGTGTTTTGGCAGAAATCATTTGGTTGAACTGGTCTAAGTTTTTTTCGGTTACAAATTGATAAGTTTCCATTTCTCTTAATTTTTATTATTGTTTTTAGAAAAGGTTTTGCCACAAACTCCACGAATGATTACGAATTTTAAATTTCAATAAGTAGAAAATCTGTGACAATTTGTTTTGATCCGTTTAATCTGTGGGTCATCTCTTATTACATTTTATTAATGCTAAAAGACTTTTGTTACGTTATATCAATCTCATATGTTAATTGTTACCCTATATTGTGAAATTTATTTACAATTGTTTTTTAAATTAGCTACAAAAAGTTTTTTTTATGGGAAAAAGTAAAATTCATCCTGATCAAATGTATATTGAAGGACTTGCTGCAAATGACTCGGCAATTATTCAGACGATTTACAAAAAGTTTGTTCCAAAAGTGGTGATGTTCATTATGAACAATTCAGGAGATAAGGAACATGCTCAGGATGTGGTTCAGGAAATTATGATTTTACTTTTTAATCAGGCCAAAGCCAATACACTACAGTTAACTTGCCCGTTTGATGCGTACTTTTTTTTACTGTGTAAAAGAAAATGGCTGAACGAACTCAAAAAAACATCCAACAAAGGGGTAACAATTAATGAAGATGTTTTATCTATGAATGAATCTGCATCTGAACTGATTACTCACACAGAAGAATTTGATGAAAAACAGCAGCTTTTTGATGCTATGTTTCTAAAATTGGGAGATAAATGCCAGGAATTATTAAAACTGAGCTTTACTACGAAAACAATGGAAGAAGTGGCCGAGAAGCTTAACGTTACTTATGGTTACGTGCGTAAAAAGAAATCGTTATGTGTGGGGCAGTTAACGCAATGGATTCAGGAAGCCAAAAATTTTAAATCGCTAAAAAAATAATTAGTCATGAACGAGGAACGCTATATATTATTCGATCAATATCTTCAGGGAGAAATGACTGTTGAGGAAAAAGATAGTTTTGAAAAACAATTGGCTGAAGATCATGAATTGTCTTCGGAATTTGAAACTTTCAAGGAGGTACAGTTGCGCCTTAAAACTAAATTTGAGTTTGAAGAAGAAAGAGAAGCGTTTAAAGCAAACTTGACCACAATTTCGGATATACATTTTAATACCAGCAAACCAAAAGTGGTGGTAATGCGACCTTGGTATTTAGCCGCCGCCGCATCTGTTATTATTTTGTTTGGACTCTTCTTTTTTGATTATAATAATCCGTCTTTTGCCGATTATGATAATCCCGAAACGGCTTCGTTTGTAGAAAGAGGAGACACAGATACAGCATTGATAGGAGCGCAAACCGCTTTTAATGATGGAAAATATGCGGCAGCAATTCCGCTTTTTGAAGAGATTTTAAAAGAAAATAAAACACCCGAAATTCAGTATTTTTATGGTGTGGCTTTACTGGAAGAAAGTAAATACCCAAAAGCCGAAGGTGTTTTTAGTGAATTGAGATCAGGAACATCTGCTTATAAAGACAAAGCAACATGGAGTCTTGCCTTGTCTAAATTGAAACAAAAGAAATATACAGAGTGTAAAGAAATCCTGGAAACCATTTCGCAGGATTACGAAAACTATGACGATGTCGAGAAACTTCTGGATGAGTTAAATTAAGGAAGTAAGGGTTTCACAAAAAACACCAAGAATACACGAAGATTCGCAAAGAGGTAAAATACTTTGCGATTTTTTTTGCCTTTGATGAATATTGGCTGAATTACTTTACGGGGCTTCGACTCCGCTCAGCCTGACAAAAACAAGAAAAAAATCCGCGTCCATCCGCGTTTTCACGAAGTGAATCCGTGTCATCCGTGTGCCATTGACTTCGCTCAATTAAAGATAACCACACCAACAAGAAAAAATCCGCGTCCATCCGCGTTTTCACGAAGTGAATCCGCATCATCCGTGTGCCATTGACGACAATATATTTGAAAAGACTTTTTACGTAAAGCCGTAAAAGCATTTAAATTTTTTATACTACATTCGTTTCTAATTTATACCACTAAACAACCAAAAACTATTTATAATTCTAACCATTATTGAATGAAAAAAATTACCCTCTTTTTTCTCTTATTCCTTTCACAAATTACTTTAGTACAAGCCAAAATTACAGAGACCGAAAAGCTTACAGCAACCTGTAAAGTTTGGGGCTTTTTGAAATATTATCACCCAAAAGTTGCAAATGGAGAGGTGAATTGGGACAACCAGCTTCTTGAAATTTTACCAAAAATAGAAAAAGCACAAACTCAGGCAGAATTCTCGTTAGTTCTCGAAAACTGGATTGACGATCTTGGTCCGGTAATAGAAATTGCTCCCATCATTGCACCAAAAGGTGTTGAATATTTTAATAAAAACTTTGATTTAAGCTGGCTCAATAATCCTAAATTATTTTCTAAAAAACTTTCGAAGAAATTAAAATTTATAGAAAACAACAGATTTCAAACCGATGAAGAAATTGGTCCGGGATATAATCCTCTTAAAAACGGAGATTATTTTAATTTGAAGTACGACAATAAAAATTCAAGAATACTATGGGTGTTTGCGTACTGGAATTTAGTAGAATATTTTTTTCCGTATAAATACCTAATGGATCAAAAATGGGATGTTACTTTAGAAAAATCACTTCCCTTAGTTCTCGCAGCAAAAGATGAAGATGAGTTTTACACCATAGCAAAAAAAATGTCGTCTACGCTTGACGATAGTCATGTTGAATTTGTAATGTACCAGCAAAGTAAATTGGAAGATTACAAACGGTACTTTCCTGCCGCCTGCAAAATAATTGATAACAAATTGGTGGTTACCGAAATTTTAGGAGATAGTCTGGCTCAGGCCGATGATATAAAAATAGGAGATGTAATTACAAAAGTAAATGACAAAACAATTCCGGTACTTATAGATGAATACAAAGATTTGTACTCAGCTTCAAATGAACCGGTACTTTTGGATAAGGTGCTTAGAAAAATTTTAAGCGGAAATTCAGATCATGTAAATGTTGAATTTTTTAAAGACGGTAAATACACAACAAAAGCAATGACATGGTTTAATTATCATGATTCGCACAGAAATGAATTTAAAAAAGGAGCAAAGAAGAAAAAACCAGAAAAATTTAAAGTCCTGGATAACAATATTGGCTACGTAGACATGGGAACGCTAAAAGTGCCAAATGTTCCGGATATGATCGAAGCATTAAAATCTACCAAAGCAATTGTTTTTGATATGAGAAATTATCCGCAAGGAACTTATGAAGATATCTCTAAATTTTTAAATGCCCACGAACAAAATTTTGTAATCTATACGTATCCTGATTTTAGTTATCCTGGAAAATTTAAATGGACAGAAGGAACAATGTGCGGTTCTGAAAATAAGGACCATTATAAAGGCAAAGTAGTATTGCTGCTTAATGAACAATCTCTAAGTCAGTCAGAATGGACAGCTATGTGTTTTCAGACAGCAGGAAACACAACAATCATTGGAAGTCAGACCGCAGGAGCAGATGGAAATGTAATAGAACTAGATTTTAAACAATTTCATACCAGATATTCCGGGATTGGAGTTTATTATCCGGATAAACGTGAAACGCAAAGAATAGGTATCGTTCCTGATATTAAAGTAAAACCTACTATAAAAGGTATTCAGGAAGGTAAAGATGAAGTTCTGGATCGTGCCTTGGTATTTATTGAAACAGGAAAATAATATTTTTATTTCGAATAAACCTTTGTCAAAGCTTTAAACTTTGACAAAGGTTTTTGCTTTTCATAGCAATAAACAAACAACAAAAAATCCGTGCACATCCGCGTTTTCACGAAGTGAATCCGTGTCATCCGTGTGCCATTTCATCAAGATTGGGAAAGTTTTTAATATTGTCGTAATTTTGAACCTTTAAAAATTAGACAATTGAATTCAACACCCATAATTACCGATACACATACACACCTATATTCTGACGAATTTGATCAGGATCGCGACGAAATGATGCAAAGAGCCATTAATGCCGGAGTAACACGCTTTTTTATTCCCGCAATTGATGCTGCTGCAACACAATCTATGTACGATTTAGAACAAAATTATCCTGATAATGTATTCCTGATGATGGGTTTGCATCCCACTTACGTGAAAGATAATTACGAAGACGAGTTAAAGCACGTAGAAACCGAACTGGCAAAAAGAAAGTTCTATGCCGTTGGCGAGATCGGGATCGATTTGTATTGGGATAAAACGCATTTGAAAGAACAGCAAATTGCTTTTAAGAGACAAATTCAGTTAGCCAAACAATATAAATTGCCTATCGTAATACATTGCCGTGAAGCTTTTGATGAGATTTTTGAAGTGCTCGAAGAAGAGAAATCAGATGATTTGTTTGGGATTTTTCATTGTTTTTCAGGAACGCACGAACAAGCACTTCAGGCGATATCTTACAATATGAAGTTGGGAATTGGTGGAATAGTGACATTTAAAAACGGAAAAATCGATCAATTTTTGAATCAAATCGATTTGAAACATATCGTTTTAGAAACAGATTCTCCTTATTTAGCACCCATTCCGTATCGCGGAAAACGCAATGAAAGCAGTTATTTAGTGAATGTTATTTCTAAATTGGCAGATCTATATGACGTTTCTGAGGAGGAAATTGCACAACGAACAACACAAAATTCTGTAAACGTTTTCGGGATTTAATTTATACCTTACAATAGTTTAATTTTTTTTTTGTTCTTTTGCCCACTTAAAACCAATATAAATAATGCAGAGATTTGATGCCATTCGACCGTTTTATGATTCTGAAATAAATGAAGCCCTTCATGGTGTTGCCAATCATCCGATGATGAAAGCCATGATGAACTTTACTTTTCCGGAAGTAGAAGATCAGGTTTGGAAAGAGCAATTGAAGAAAACACATTCGATACGTGATTTCCAATGCAACTTTATTTATAATACCGTACAAAAAGTTTTGGAGAAAAGCTCTGAAGGACTTACAACTTCAGGTTTCGAAAAACTGGAAAAAAACACCTCTTATTTATTTGTTTCTAATCATAGAGACATTCTTTTAGATACAACCTTATTAAACGTTTGCCTTTTCGAACATGGTTTAGTCATGACAGCATCAGCAATTGGAGACAATTTGGTTAAAAAAGCATTCCTGAGCACTTTGGCAAAACTTAACAGAAACTTTTTAGTTTTAAGAGGTTTAACGCCTAGAGAAATGCTGCAAAGTTCAAAGTTATTATCTGAATATATTGGTCAGTTATTGCTTCGCGAAAATCGTTCGGTTTGGATCGCACAAAGAGAAGGACGTACGAAAGACGGAAATGACGAAACCAATCCGGGAGTTCTTAAAATGATCGGAATGGGTTCTGATGAAGCCAATTTGATGGATTATTTTAAGAAATTAAAGATTGTTCCGGTTTCTATTTCATACGAATACGATCCTACAGATGTTCTGAAAATGCCACAATTAATGGCAGAAGCAAACAACGAAGTTTATATTAAAGAAAAAAATGAGGATTTCATGACCATTTTAAGTGGTATTATGGGAACCAAAAAAAGAATACACATTTCTGTTGGAGATGTTCTGGATACTGAAATTGATCAGATTGTGGCTGAAAATGACAATGCCAACAAACAAATTCAGGCTTTGGCACAAGTTATTGATGATTCGGTTTTAAAGAATTATCAATTATGGCCAACGAATTTTATTGCGTACGATATTTTAAACGGAACGAATAAATTCTCACATTTATATAAAGACAGCGAAAAATCACTTTTTGAGCGTCGTTTAGAAATGCGTATCGGAAGCGATAATCCAGTTACCAGACAAGGATTTTTATCGATGTATGCCAATCCTGTAGTCAATAAATTAAAATACCAGGATGTCATCTAAAGCTAAAATATTGCTAATTTATACCGGAGGAACTATCGGTATGAGCAAAGATTTTGAGACAGGTGCGCTCAAAGCGTTCAATTTTGGAAAATTATTGCAAAAGATCCCTGAAATCAAACAATTAGATTGTGAGATTGAGACTGTTTCATTCGAAGATCCGATAGATTCATCGAATATGAATCCTGGAGAATGGACAAAAATTGCTGAAATTATAGAAGAAAACTACATTGCTTATGATGGTTTTGTAGTGCTTCATGGTTCAGATACCATGTCATATTCGGCTTCAGCATTGAGTTTTATGCTCGAAAATTTAGCAAAACCAGTCGTGTTTACAGGATCGCAATTACCAATTGGAGATTTGCGTACCGATGCTAAAGAAAACCTGATTACGGCCATTCAGATTGCTTCGTTACAAGAAAACGGAAAACCGGTCATCACCGAAGTTTGTTTGTATTTTGAATATAAATTGTACCGCGGTAACCGAACTTCAAAAGTAAATGCTGAACATTTTAAAGCCTTTACAGCGCCAAATTATCCTGAATTGGTAGAATCTGGCGTACATCTTAAACTCAACAGACATTTATTTCTTCCTATAAAAGAAAACGTCAATTTGATTGTTCATAAAAACCTGGACAATCATGTTGCCATCATAAAAATGTTTCCCGGAATGAGCGAAGTTGTTTTGTCGTCAATCCTTGCTATTAAAGATTTAAAAGGAATCGTTCTGGAAACTTACGGATCCGGAAATGCCCCAACCGAAGATTGGTTTTTGAATTTGATTCAGAAAGCCATTCAGTCTGGTTTACACATCGTCAACGTAACACAATGTTCCGGCGGAAGTGTCAATATGGGACAATACGAAACCAGTACTGCCTTAAAATCTCTGGGAGTTATTTCAGGAAAAGACATTACTACCGAAGCGGCAATTACAAAACTAATTTATTTGTTAGGTCACAATATTCCAAAAGAAGATTTTAAAAATGTTTTCGAAACTGCTTTACGCGGTGAGATTTCATTATAAATAGAAAAATTCCAATATTTAAAATTCCAAATTCCAAACGTAAGAGTTAAATCTTAAGATTGGAATTTGGAATTTTTTTAGTAATTGAAGTTTCCTTTTTCGCTTAAAGTTCTTTACTAGATAAGTGTTTTTTTATCATATAAGTTATGTAAGTTATTTTGATTAAGTGTTTTACATCCGGCTTGTCATCCTATGTTTGTACTATAGAAGGATTAATGTTTTTAGTAAATTTATGTTGAGATTTTTCAACAGAAGAAAGGGAAAGATAAAAACTAAAACT